>NZ_JAVRFJ010000016.1:0-204268 GCF_031845845.1 Streptomyces gottesmaniae | reverse complement strand
ACCCACGACCCCGCACCACCCCACAGGCCCTACACCGCCCGCAGCGACTGCACCCCCACCACCAACTCACGCACCACACTCACCCCGTCCAGCGTCAGCACCGACTCCGGATGGAACTGCACCCCCGCGAACCCGGCACCCCGCAGCGCGTGCACCTCCCCACCCCCACCACGGCTGACCTCGACGCCCCGCGCCGCCAGCTCCCCGGCCTCCGCGTCGTCGCACCGGGCCACGAAGCTGTTGTAGAACCCCACGGTCTCGGGCCGCCCGAACAGATCGATCTCCGTCTGCGCCCCCTGGTACGGCACCTCCTTCCGCACGATCTCCAGCCCCAACTCCGCCGCGATCAGCTCGTGCCCGAGACACACCCCGAGCACCCCGTACCGATGCCCCCGCAGCACCTCGGCGGTCAGCGACCGCAGGAACCCCATCTTGGGGTCGTCCCCGTCCGACGGATTCCCGGGCCCGGGCCCCAGCACGACCACGCCCTCGTGCGCGAGCACAGCCTCCCGCAGCCCCGGCTCGTCGTACCGCCGCACCGTCACCTCCAGCCCCGACGACCGCAGCAGATGCGCGAGCATCGCCGTGAAGGTGTCCTCGGCGTCGACGACCAGAGCGTGCCCGGTCAGTTCGCCCGTCCGCTCCCGCATCCGCAGCCAGAACGGCGCCAGCGAGGCCCGCCGCCCGTCCAGCGCGGCCCGCACCCGGGGATCCTCGGCCAGCCCCGGCCGCACCCGCTCCCGCCCCGGCCGTCCGGGCCGTACCCCCAGCGCCGCCAGCACTCCCGCCGCCTTCGCATGGGTCTCGGCGACCTCGCTCGCGGGGTCCGACCCCCGCACCAGGGTGGCCCCCACCGGCACCTTCAGGCGTCCGTCCGCCGCGATGTCGGCCGTACGGATCAGGATCGGCGAGTCCAGCGTCTGCGCTCCACCCGCGTCACGCCCCAGCAGCGCCAACGCCCCGGCGTAGTACCCGCGCCCCACACCGTCCCGCCCGAGGGGCTCGTACCGCTCGATCACCCGGCACGCGTTCTGCACCGGCGACCCGGTGACCGTCGCGGCGAACATCGTCTCCCTCAGCACCTCCCGCACATCCAGCGAGGACCGCCCGCGCAGCTCGTACTCGGTGTGCGCCAGATGCGCCATCTCCTTCAGCCGGGGCCCGACCACGACCCCGCCCATGTCGCCGACCGTGCACATCATCTTGAGCTCCTCGTCGACGACCATCGACAGCTCCTCGATCTCCTTGCCGTCGCCGAGGAAGGCCAGCAGATCCTCCGGGGTGGGGCCCTCGGCCGGATAGCGGTACGTCCCGCTGATCGGGTTCATCACGACCGTCCCGCCGGACATCCGCACATGCACCTCGGGGCTGGCACCGACGAGGGTGCGCTCCCCGGTGTGCACCACGAACGTCCAGTACGCCCCCCGCTCGCCCTCCAGCAGCCGCCGGAACAGCGCGAGCGCGTCGGCGCGGCCGAAGCCCGGGACCGTGCCCTCGTACGTCCGCCGGATCACGAAGTTGGCGCCCTCGCCCCGCCCGATCTCCTCGCGCAGCACCCGGCCGACGATCTCGGCGTACTCCTCGTCGCCCACGTCGAAGCCACCGCCCTCGACCCGGACGTCGTGCGCGGGCAACTGCGCGAGAGCCCGCTCCAGCGGCAGTTCGTACGACTCCTCCGGCACCAGCGCCGACAGGGGCGTCCCGTCGTCGCGGACGTCGAAGCCGCGTTCGCGGATCTGCCGGAACGGGACGAGCGCCAGCCCCTCGTCGGGGAGGTCGGCGAGACGCTCGTACGTCGTCACCGGGCCGATCAGCAGCTCCACCGTGTCGCGGTCGTGCAGGCCGGGGGTGCGGCGCCGCAACAGGGCGAACGGGCGGTCGTCGGACAGGAGCCGGGTCAGGTCCATGGGTTCCTCTTCCCTGGGGGATCACGGTCGTCGTGGCGAGTCGTGGTGATCGAGAGGAACGGCCAGGCCCTGGAAACACCGAAGGCCGCCCCTCGGGCGGCCTTCGCGAAGTCTTGCGTACGCGCAGTCAGTGGGCCGCCGGATGAGCGGTCCACCACCAGTTCTGGGTCGAGTGCGCGAACATGCGCCGCACCTTACCGGAGAAACTCCGGAAACTCACATGATCGACACCTGGTGGTCGGCTTAGGATCACGCGTGCCACTCATACCGAGAACGCGACCCCTGGCCCTCGTGGCGGCGACGGCCGCCCTGCTCGCCGGACTGACCGGACAACCCGCCTCGGCCGCCGAGGAGCCGACCACCACCCGACTGGCGCTCGCCGGTGACCTGTTCAGGATGACCGACACGAGCACCGTGACGGCCGCGACCACCCTCGCCGGCCGGCTGACCGACGCCGACCTCGACGAGGTCGTCACCACCGAGTACACGACGGACTCGGCGGGGGCGGCCGACCCCGGCATGAACCTGGGCTCGATGCGCGCCTGCACCGGCGACGAGACCAAGGCGCTGCCGCCGGTGGACCGGAAGATCGCCTGGTGCTGGTCCTCCGCGCTCGGTGACGACACCACACCCCGCTGGTGGCCCCAGGGCATGAGCACCACCGGCACCGCCGACGGGGCGGACGGGGCGATCCAGGGCAGGAGCGTCACGGCGGTCGCCTGGCACTACAAGACCTTCCGAACCGACGCGACGGGCACGGTCGAGCCGGCCGACAAGTGCCGCACCAACAACCTGCTCAGGCTCTCCTTCATCGACCGCGACACACTCAAGTACCGCCACGTCCTGCTCGTCGAGCCGACCTCCGGCGGCCAGAACTTCAAATTCGTCACCGGCCACGGCGGCGGCATCGTCTGGTACGCCAACCACCTCTACGTCACCGACACCACCGGCGGCATCCGCGTCTTCGACGTCAACAAGCTGAGCAAGGTCGACACCTACGGCTCCGGGCTCAACACCTACGGCGTCGACAGCGTCTCCGGCCGGTCGAGCGCCTGCGGCCACCCGTACGTCCTGCCGCAGACCCACTACTACAAGCAGGCCTCCCCACCGCCCTCCGGCGGCTGCGACAGCGACGCCGTCGACGGGACCCCCGACCCCGACTCGCTCTGCTACTCCTGGCTCTCCCTCGACAAGAGCGGCGGCAGCCCGTACAAGCTGGTCGCCGGTGAGTGGTACGGCGGCGCCGCGGGCGCCCGGATCGTGCGCTACCAGCTCAATCCGACCAGCGCCTCGACCTATCCGGGACTGCTGAACATGTCCGGCGGCAAGACGGTGATCCAGGACGCGTACGCGGCGACCCGCTATGTCGGGCTGCAGGGCGGCATGACCTGGACCGACGACACCGGGCTGCTGAACTTCGCCTTCCACAAGGGCTGCGCCCTCCAGCCCGCCGTGTTCTCCCGCACCTGGGCCGGCGACACCCGCGCCCCGACGCCCTGCAACGTCACGGTCGGCGGCCTGCCCCACGCGAGCGGCAACTGGGCGGTCGGCACCCCCCAGGCCCTCAGCCACTGGCCGAGGCTCGGCACGGCACGCGTGGACGAGCTGTGGGGGCTCACGGAACACATCTGCGCCGGTACCGCCCTGCGGGCGAGCTTCCCGTACGAGTTCGAGGCCGTGGAGGAGGCCGACGAGCGGCGGAACGCCTGCGACGGCTACCGGGGGGAGGCCAACCTCTCCCTGCGCACGGTCTTCGCCGTCGGCTTCGACGACCCGGCGGTCATGGATCTCCACTGAGGCGTCCCCGGCGCGCCCGAGGACCCCGCTCAGACCGAGCGGGGTCCGTCTCACTTGATGAGCACGGGGATGGACGCCCGACATGACCCCGTAATGTGGACGTCGTGACCGTGAACGCTAAGTCCAGCGCGAGCGCTGGCAACACCTGGCGAGACCTGCCCGCGGCGCAGCAGCCCGAGTACCCCGACACCGAGGCTCTGCGCGCAGTCGTTGCGGAGCTCGAGTCGTATCCGCCGCTCGTCTTCGCGGGCGAGTGCGACCAGCTGCGCGCCCGGATGGCGTCCGTCGCCAAGGGAGAGGCGTTCCTCCTCCAGGGCGGCGACTGCGCCGAGGCCTTCGACGCCGTGTCGGCCGACCACATCCGCAACAAGCTGAAGACGCTGCTCCAGATGGGCGCGGTCCTCACGTACGCGGCCTCCGTGCCGGTCGTGAAGGTCGGCCGGATCGCCGGGCAGTACTCCAAGCCCCGCTCCAAGGGCACCGAGACCCGTGACGGCGTGACCCTGCCGACGTACCGCGGTGACTCGGTCAACGGCTTCGACTTCAACGAGGCCGCCCGTGTCCCGGACCCCGAGCGCCTGAAGCGGATGTACCACGCCTCCGCCTCCACGCTGAACCTGGTGCGCGCCTTCACCACCGGCGGCTACGCCGACCTGCGCCAGGTGCACGCCTGGAACCAGGACTTCGTGAAGTCGTCCCCGTCCGGCCAGCGCTACGAGCAGCTCGCCCGCGAGATCGACAACGCGCTGAACTTCATGCACGCCTGCGGGGCCGACCCGGAGGAGTTCCGCACCGTCGAGTTCTTTTCCTCGCACGAGGCGCTGCTGCTCGACTACGAGTCGGCGCTCACCCGCGTGGACTCGCGCACGGGCCAGCTGTACGACGTCTCGGCGCACATGGTGTGGATCGGCGAGCGCACCCGGCAGCTGGACCACGCGCACATCGAGTTCGCCTCGCAGATCCGCAACCCGATCGGGATCAAGCTCGGCCCGACGACCACGGCCGAGGACGCGCTGCGGTACATCGAGCGCCTGGACCCGGACCGGGAGCCCGGCCGGCTCACCTTCATCGTGCGCATGGGCGCGGACAAGGTCCGTGACAAGCTGCCCGAGCTGGTGGAGAAGGTCACTGCCTCCGGTGCGACCGTGGCCTGGGTGAGCGACCCGATGCACGGCAACACCTTCGAGGCGGCCTCCGGCCACAAGACCCGCCGCTTCGACGACGTGCTCGACGAGGTCAAGGGCTTCTTCGAGGTCCACAAGGGCCTGGGCACCCACCCGGGCGGCATCCACGTGGAGCTCACCGGCGACGACGTCACCGAGTGCGTGGGCGGCGGCGACGAGATCTTCGTCGACGACCTGCACCAGCGCTACGAGACCGCGTGCGACCCCCGGCTCAACCGCAGCCAGTCGCTGGACCTGGCGTTCCTGGTCGCGGAGCTCTACCGGGACTAGTAGCAGATCAACAGTGGGTGTGCCTGTTACGCAGGCATGACGTGGGGCGCGGATCACATACGATCCGCGCCCCACTCCACTTTTGCGGTTCCAGCCTGCCGGGTAAGGTTAGGTTAGCCTCACCGATCATCGGGACGGCGCCACCTATCGATCCCGGCGGGAGGTGAACCGCGTGTTCGTCTGCAGTTGCTTCGGCATCACCGAGCAGCAGGTCAAGAAGCATGCGGCGGACGGCGCCTGCACCCCTCGCCAGATCGCGTCCGCCTGCAAGGCGGGCACGGACTGCGGCTCGTGCGTCCGGCGGATCCAGGCGATCCTCGGCAGGGGCGCGTGCCCGCGCCGTGAGTCGGCCGACCAGGGCGAGTCGGTCTTCACCGAGCTTGAGGAAGCGGCCTGACTCAGCCCTCGGGCTGCTCGATCAGCTGCGCGATGTAGAGCGCCTCACCGAGCTTCTCCAGCAGTTCCAGCTGGGTGTCCAGGTAGTCGATGTGGTGCTCCTCGTCCTCGAGGATCGACTCGAAGATGTTCGCGGAGGTGATGTCGCCCTTGTTGCGCATCACCTCGATACCGCGCTTGAGGCGGTCGATCGCCTCGACCTCGATCTGCCGGTCGGCCTCGAACATCTCCTTGACCGTCTGGCCCACCCGGACGTGGAACAGTCGCTGGTAGTTCGGCAGCCCGTCCAGGAACAGGATCCGGTCGGTGAGCACCTCCGCATGCTTCATCTCGTCGAACGACTCGTGCCGCGTGTACTTCGCGAGCTTCGTCCAGCCGAAGTTCTCCTGCATCTTGGCGTGCAGGAAGTACTGGTTGATCGCGGTGAGCTCAGCGGTCAGCTGCTCGTTGAGGAATTCGATGACCTCGGGGTCGCCCTGCATCGCAGAGGCTCCTTCCAAGCGGGGGAACTGGGAGGTTGCGCCGCGATGATTGCACCGCTGCCGAAGATCGTCCAGTAAGTGCAAGCTTAGTAAGTAAGTGCAGCCTTAGTTCTAAATGTCCGAGTCGGGTGGACCCTGGTCATGTGCACCACTCAGGGTCTGTCAGGATGGAGTCATGGGTCAGCCGGTGGAACGCGAATCAGGAGATCGCGCATCTGAGAACGCGGCGTCGTCGCAGCTTCCGCCGGGACAGCGCCTCCAGCGCGGCTGGCCGGTCACCCACTACGGGCCCGTCCCCAAGTTCCGTCCCGAGCGCTGGGACTTCCGGGTCTTCGGCGCCACCGCCGACGGCGAGAAGCACGCCTGGACCCACGACGAGTTCACCGCCCTGCCGTACGCCTCGGTCGTGGCCGACCTGCACTGCGTGACGAAGTTCAGCATGGTCGGCGCCGAGTGGGGCGGCATTCCGGCCCGGACGATCCTGGACACCGCGCCGCCCGCCGCCGAGGTCACCCATGTGATGGTGTGGGCGGAGTACGGCTTCAGTTCCAACCTCCGCCTCGCCGACTTCGCCGACGACCGCACGATCTTCGCCACCCACAAGGACGGCGAGCTCCTCACCGCCGAGCACGGCTTCCCCCTGCGTCTCGTCGTGCCCCACCTCTACGCCTGGAAGGGCCCCAAGTGGGTCCGCGGCATCGAGTACATGACCGCCGACCGCCGTGGCTTCTGGGAGGAGCGCGGCTACCACAACATCGGCGACCCCTGGCAGGAGCAGCGCTACTCCTACCAGGAGGAACCGGGGGACGGGCCCGAGCTCTGACGGTCCGCGAGGGGGGCGTCAGCCGTCCCTGAGCTTCTTCAGGCGTTCCACGTCCGCCGCGTGGCCCTCCTTGCCGCCGGGGGTCTCGATGATCAGCGGGACGCCCTCCGTGGCGGGGTGGGTCATCAGGGCGCGGAAGGGGTCCTCGCCGATGTGGCCGGAGCCGATGTTCTCGTGGCGGTCCTTGTGGGCGCCGACCACGTCCTTGGAGTCGTTGGCGTGGATCAGCTTCAGCCGGCCCTCTCCGACGGTGTCCACCAGCAGGTCCAGCGTCCGATGCATGCCGTCGGGCCCGGTCAGGTCGTGCCCCGCGGCGAAGATGTGGCAGGTGTCCAGGCAGACCCCCAGCTTCGGATGGGCGTCCAGGGCCTCGAAGTACGGCCCGAAGTCCCAGGTGCGGGAACACAGCGAGGCCCCCTGGCCGGCCGTCGACTCCAGCAGCAGATACGGGTCGTCGTCATGGGTCAACTCGTCCAGCAGCGGCAGCAGATACTCCCGCACCTGCTTGAGCGCCACCGACCGGTCCCGCCCGCCGGTCGCGCTCCCCGTGTGCACGACCACCCCGAGCGCGCCGATCTCCCGGCCCCGGCGCAGCGAGTGCCGCATCGACTCCACGGACCGCTCCGCCGTCGCCTCGGTGTGCGAACCGAAGTTGATCAGGTACGGCGCGTGGACGTACGCGGGGATCGACTCCTCGGCGCAGGCCGCGCGGAACTCCTCGTCCTGCCGGGGGTTGCCCACCGGAGTCGCCCAGCCACGCGGATTGGCGACGAAGACCTGAACAGTCTCGGCCTTCAGATCGCGGGCGTACGTCAGCCCGACGGAGTTCAGGCCCCCGGCGACGGGGACATGACCGCCGACGGGGTTGCGGGAAGGGCCCAAGGGGCCGGAGGGGCCGGAGTGACGGGGGGCGGTGTCCGGGAGCCCGGGGGACTGCTGAGTGCTCACCGCACCAGGGTGTCATGCGGCCCGCGGTGCCCGGCCGCCGGTTCGAGGCGACGGCCGGGCCGCCCGTCAGCGGATCTCGATGGTGATGGTCGAGCCCTTGGGTGCCGTGTCCCCGCCGTCCACCGACTGGTTCCTGACCTCGTCGCCGAAGAGCCCGAGGAGCCCTCGGTCCTCCTCGACCTCGAAACCGGCGTCCCGGAGCTTCTGGGTCGCCTCGTCGACGCTGTCGCCCACGACGTCGGGGACCTCGACCATCACGGGTCCCTTGGAGAGCGTCAGCGTGACGGTGTCACCCTGGCCGAGCTGCTTGCCCACGCCCGGAGCCTGCTCGGCCACGAGCCCCTTGTCGAACTCGGAGTTGACCCGCCCGGCGGCGATCTTCACCTTCAGGCCCGCATCCTCCAGCTCGGCGGTGGCGTCAGCGACGGACGCGCCCGACACGTCGGGCACCTCCACCGGGGCGCCCCGGCTGACCACGATCCTGACCGCCGCGCCGGACGAGATCTCGGTGCCCGCGCCCGGCCGGGTGCTGATCACCTGCCCCCTGATGACCTCGTCGCTGAACTCCCGCGTCACCACACCCGGTTCCAGCCCGTCGTCCTTCAGCTGGGTCTTCGCGACGTCCAGCCGGTAACCCTTCAGGTCCGGCACCTCCACGGTCTGCGGGCCCTTGGAGATCGTCAGCGTCACGGTGTCGTTGTCCCGGATCCGCTCGCCGGGCGCCGGGTCGGTGCCGATCACCCTGCCGCGCTTGACGGTGTCGCTGTACGCCTGCTTGACGTCGACGTCCAGCCCGGCGCCCTCCAGCCGCTTCGTGGCGACCGCCTCACTCTGCTGCAACACGGCCGGGACCTGCGTGAACTGGCCCGAGTTGATGTACCAGACACCCCCGCCCACGCCCAGCACGAGCACCGCGGCGACGACGGCCGCCCACAGCCCACGCCGGGACGCGGGAGAGGTGCGGGTGCGCCGGGACGGCGGCGGAGGAGATTCGAACCGGCTCGTGCGGTCCAACCGCTCGTCGGGATCCAGCCCCACCGACCGTGACACGGACAGGGTGCGCGGGATCACGCTCGTCCGGTCCTCGGTGGTGTCGTGGCCGCCGGCTATCGCCTGCGGCGGCACCGCGTCCAGCTGCTCGCCGCTCAGTCCGCCCCGCGCTTCCAGTGTCTGCGCGAGCAGTGCCACGGCGTCGTACGGCCGCAGCTCCGGATTGCGGGCGGTCGCCGAGGCGACCAGTTCGTCCAGCTCGTAGGGCAGCCCCGGCACCGCGGCCGACGGCGGCGGCACGTCGTCGTGGAGCGCGTGGTAGAGCACCTGCGCGGGGGAGTCGCCGGCGTGCGGCTTGCCGCCGGTGAGCATCTCGTAGAGCATCACGCCGCACGCGTACACGTCGACACGGGTGTCGGTCGTGCCGTGTTCGAGCTGCTCGGGGGCGAGGTAGGAGACGGTGCCGAGGACGGCGCCGGTGGTGCTGGTGACGGTGTCCACGGCCCGGACGAGCCCGAAGTCGGCGACCTTGACCCGGCCGTCGTCCCCTATCAGCACATTCTCCGGCTTCATGTCCCGGTGCACGAATCCGGCCCGGTGCGCGGCGCCCAGCGCGGCGAGCACCGGTTCCAGGATGTCCAGCGCGGCGCGGGGCTGCAACGCCCCGCGCTCGCGCAGCACGTCACGGAGGGTGCAGCCGGCGACGTACTCCATCGCGAGATAGACGTACGAGCCGTCGGCGCCCTGGTCGTACACCCCCACCACGTTCGGGTGGGAGAGCCGGGCCACCGACTTCGCCTCCCGGATGAACCGCTCGACGAACGTCCGGTCCGCGGCCAGCGTCGGATGCATCACCTTGAGCGCGAGCACGCGGTCGAGGCGGGTGTCCACGGTCCTGTAGACCGTGGCCATCCCGCCGACCGCGATCCGCGCCTCGACTCGATACCGACCGTCGAGCACCTGGCCGACAAGCGGGTCCTGAAGGGTCGTGTCCACGCAGGTGAGTGTACGAGCCGCCGCCGACAGGCCCATGGGTCCCGTGCTCCGCGGGACGTACTGCAGCAGAGCTGTGACCGAGACCGGAGGGCTGTGACGAGCGGGTCTCCGACCCAAGTCGTTCGACTGTTCGAGTGAGGGGAGGGGGGCGTGAGCTCCGCCTCAGAACGCCGGGCGCTCCGGGTCCAGCCGCGCCAACCCCTCGCCCGGCGACGAGGCCTCCGCGAAGTGACGGCGGGGGATGCGGCCAGCCCGGTACGCCAGCCGTCCGGCCTCCACCGCGTGCCGCATGCCCTCGGCCATCAGGACCGGCTCCTGGGCCCGCGTCACCGCCGAGGCGAGCATGACACCGGCGCACCCCAGTTCCATCGCGAGCGCGACGTCCGACGCGGTCCCCGCACCCGCGTCCAGGATCACCGGCACGCGCGCGTGCTCGACGATCAGCTGGAAGTTGTGCGGGTTGCGGATGCCGAGCCCCGAGCCGATGGGCGACCCGAGCGGCATGATCGCGGCACAGCCCACGTCCTGGAGCTTCCGCGCGAGCACGGGATCGTCGTTCGTGTACGGCAGCACCGTGAAACCGTCGTCGACGAGCGTCTCGGCCGCGTCGAGCAGTTCGATCGGGTCGGGCAGCAGCGTGCGTTCGTCGGCGATGACCTCCAGCTTGACCAGGGACGTACCGAGCGCCTCGCGCGCGAGGCGGGCCGTCAGCACGGCCTCGCCCGCCGTGAAACAGCCGGCCGTGTTGGGCAGCACCCGGATGCCGAGCCGGTCGAGCACGGACAGCACCGAGCCCTGCACGTCGGCGTTCACCCGGCGCATCGCGACCGTGGTCAGTTCCGTGCCGGAGGCCACCAGGGCGCGCTCCAGGACGTCCAGGCCGCTCGCGCCGCCGGTGCCCATGATCAGGCGGGACGCGTAGGTCGTGCCGCCGAGGACGAAGGGGTCGTCTGCCACGGGATCAGCCTCCTTGGACGGCGGTGAGGACCTCGACACGGTCCCCCTCGGCGAGGGCGGTGGTCGTCCACCGCGCGCGCGGGACGACGGTTTCGTTCAGAGCGGCGGCGACACCCGAGAGGGACGGCGTGAGCGTCCGCACGACCGCGTCGAGGGCCGTGCCGGGGGCGATCTGCCGCCGTTCCCCGTTGACGGACACGGTCAGGGTCCCGGTGGTGCTCATACGGGCTGCTCCAGGAGTTCACGGGCCGCGCCGGCGCGGAACCGCAGGGGGGTGAAGTCGCGGGCCTCCGCCGGCAGTTCACCGGTGGTCAGCACCTGGGCCATGACGTCGCCGGTGACCGGCGTGAGAAGCACGCCGTTGCGGTAGTGGCCGGTCGCGAGCAGCAGGCCGTCCAGCCCGCTGGGGCCGAGGAGCGGGGCATTGTCGGGCGAGGCGGGGCGCAGTCCGGCGCGGGTCTCGGTGAGCGGCAGTTCGGTGATGCCGGGGACGAGTTCATGAGCGTCCCGCAGCAGTTCGTACACCCCGCCCGCGGTGACCGTCGTGTTCCAGCCCTGTTCCTCGCTGGTCGCCCCGACGACGAGTTCGCCGTTCTCGCGCGGCACGAGATAGACGTGGCTGCCCCGCACCACGGCCCGCACGGTACGGCTCAGGAAGGGCGCGTACGGCTTCGGCACGGTCAGCCGCAACACCTGCCCCTTGACCGGTCGCACCGGCGGTCGCACCTCGGCCGGGACCCCGGCGAGCCGCCCGCTGAGGCTGCCCGCGGCGAGGACGGTGTGCCCGGCCGCCAGCCGTTCACCGTCGCCGGTCCGGACGCCGGTGGCCCGCTCCCGGGCCACCGAAAGCTCCTCGGCCCAGGCCCGGTGGAACACCACCCCGGCGCGTTCGCAGGCCGCGACCAGGGCCGCGGAGAGCCGCCTCGGGTCGACCTGGTGGTCCCCGTCGACCCGCAGTCCGCCGCGCACGCCCGGTGCGAGCATCGGCTCCAGCCGACGGCACTCCCGTCCGCTCAGCCACTCCGAGTCGAGGCCCGACCGACGTTGCAGGGCGTGCAGTTCGCGCAGATGGGCGCGGTCGTCGGCGTCGAGCGCGACGGCGAGGGTGCCGGAGCGGCGGTAGCCGAGGTCGAGGCCGGTGGTCTCGGTCAACTCGGCCGCGAAGTCCGGGTAGCGGCGCGCGGACTCCAGGTTGAGCCCCAGCAGCGTCTCCTCGCCGTAGTGCAGTTCGGTGACGGCGGCGAGCATCCCGGCCGCCACCCGCGCGGCCCCGCCGCCGGGCTCGGGATCGACCACGGCCGTGGCGAACCCGCGCTGCGCGGACCGCCACGCCGTGACGAGCCCGATGATTCCGCCCCCCACCACGAGGACGTCTGACGTGTGCGTACGCGACATGGGCGTCCAGCCCCTCCCTTCGCCGGCATGACCCGGATCAGGTTCGTACGGTCGGAGGCCGCCAGCCTCCCTCTCAGCCCGGTGCGTCCGGGCTCCCGCGAGTGCTCTACGGTGGCCCACCCTAGCCCCCGCCGTTCGTCCCAGTAAGGGAGCCCGTGCCCATGGCCCGCTCGCTCGACGGTCTCGTCCTCGCCCCCGTCGCCGACCAAGCCCCAGGTCAGGTGGGCACCCGCACCCGGTTCACCTACCACGAGAAGGACGGCGAGATCTGGGCCGACTACGCGGGCGGCGACGTCGTGCGGGGCCGGCTCGTGGGCACGCGCGCGGGGGACCGGCTGGACTTTCGCTACGTGCAGTTGAAGACCGACGGCACCACCGCCTCCGGGCACTGCGTGTCCCTGGTGGTCGAACTGCCCGACGGGCGGGTCCGGCTGGAGGAGACCTGGGAGTGGGAGTCGCGGCCCGGCAGCGGGACGAGCGTGGTGGAGCAGGTCGACGAGACGGCGGACCGCGCCCGCTGAGGGCCAATTCCCGCCCACCCGCCGTACGACCGGCCCACCCACCCTCTGCCTGACCGGATATCAGTTGTCTATGGTGATCGGGTGAGCGAGCAGACGCAGCAGAGGGGCGGATCACCGGTGCGGCGCGTGGTCGTCGTGGGCGCGGGCATGGCGGGCGTGCAGACGGCGGTCGCCCTGCGGGAACAGGGCTTCACCGGCGACGTGACCCTCCTCGGCGCCGAGCCGCACCAGCCGTACGACCGGCCCCCGCTCTCCAAGGCCGTCCTGCTCGGCAACGCCGAGGGCTCCGCCTTCGACGTCGACTTCGAGGCACTCGGCATCGACCTCCGGCTCGGCCGCGAGGTGTCCGGCCTGCGTCCCGCCGATCATGAGCTCGACACGGCCGACGGAACCGTCCCGTACGACGTCCTCGTCGTCGCGACCGGCGCGGAACCGATCACGCTGCCGGGCGTCGAGGGCGTGCCCGGGGTGCATCTGCTGCGGACCCTGGACGACGCCGAGCGGCTGCGGCCCGTGCTGGCCCGGCAGCACGACATCGTGGTCGTCGGCGCGGGCTGGATCGGCGCCGAGTTCGCCACGGCCGCCCGTGAGGCGGGCTGCGCGGTGACGGTCGTCGAGGCGGCCGACCGCCCGCTCGCGGGCGCGCTCCCGGCGGAAGTGGCCGCCCCGATGGCCGCCTGGTACGCCGACAGCGGCGCCACCCTGCGCACCCACGCGCGCGTGGAGCGTGTCGAGCCCGGCACGGTCGTCCTGGACGACGGCACCCGGGTGGCGGCCGGCGCGGTCGTCGTCGGCATCGGCGCACGCCCCGCCACGGCCTGGCTGAAGGGCTCCGGCATCGAGCTCGGCGCCCACGGCGAGGTGGTGGCGGACGACCATCTGCGCACCTCCGTACCGGACGTGTACGCCGTCGGCGACTGCGCCTCCTTCCCTTCGGGCAGGTACGGCCGGCGTCTCCTCGTCCACCACTGGGACAACGCCCTTCAGGGCCCCCGCACGGTCGCCGCGAACATCGTCGGCGAGACCCCCGAGCCCTACGACCCCGTGCCCTACTTCTGGTCCGAGCAGTTCGGCCGGTTCGTCCAGTACGCCGGGGACCACGCGTCCGCCGACACCATGGTCCGGCGCGGTGACCCGGCCGGGATCGCCTGGTCGGTCTGCTGGCTGCGCGAGGCCCGGCTGGTCGCCCTGCTGGCGGTGGGCCGCCCCCGGGACCTGGCCCAGGGGCGCCGCTTGATCGAGTCGGGCACCCCGATGGACCCGCTGCTGCTGGAGGACCCGGCGAGGCCACTGAAGGCGGCCACGGCGGCGACGGCGTAGCCGGGACGCGTTCGCCCGCCGACCGACGCACTCATACCCCTCGGTCGGCTCCGCCGGAGGCGCCTCGGCTACCCACTGTCAGTCCCAGATGGCAGTCTTGGAGACGTGACCGAGATTGACGCAAAGATCGATGCTCTCGTCCCCGCGTGGCTGACCCTCCCCGACATCGCAGAGATGCTGGACGTCGAGGTGACCCGCGTGCGGCAGCTGGTGAAGGAAGGCCAGCTCATCGCCGTACGCCGCGGGGAGAACCGCGCGCTGCACGTCCCCGCCGCCTTCATCGACGGAGACAAGGTGGTCAAGGGCCTGACCGGCACCCTGACCCTGCTGAAGGACGACGGCTTCACCGACGAAGAGATGCTGGAGTGGCTCTTCACTCCGGACCCGAGCCTGCCCGGAACCCCGGCCCAGGCCCTGAGCGAGAATCGCGGCACGGAGGTGAAGCGCCGCGCCCAGGCGCTCGCCGTCTGACCCGGAACGCCAGGCACACCCGAGACACACGAGACACCTGAGACACCCGAAAGATCCGCAGAAGAGCCGCCTGCGGCGCACGGCAAGGGGCCCGCGAGGGTCGCGTCCCGTGCGCCGCACGGACCACGCACGCCAACGGGGGACACACCCATGCCCGACGCCGCCGCACAGCTCGCCGACGCCCGGCTCTACCTCTGCACGGACGCCCGCAAGCGCCAGGGCGACCTCCCGCGGTTCCTGGACGCGGTCCTCGGCGGCGGCGTGGACATCGTGCAGCTCCGCGACAAGGGCATGGAGGCGGCCGAGGAGCTGGAGCACCTCCAGGTCGTCGCGGACGCCTGCCGTCGGCACGGCAAGCTGCTCGCCGTCAACGACCGCGCGGACGTCGCCCACGCCATCGGCGCGGACGTGCTGCACCTCGGTCAGGGCGACCTCCCGGTCCCCGCCGCCCGTGCCGTCCTCGGCAAGGGCGTCCTCATCGGCCGCTCCACCCACGCCGAGGAGGAGGCCGCCGCCGCGGCCGTGCAGGAGGGCGTGGACTACTTCTGCACGGGCCCCTGCTGGCCCACCCCCACCAAGCCCGGCCGCCACGCCCCCGGCCTGGACCTCGTCCGGTACACGGCCGCCCTCGCCACCGACCGCCCCTGGTTCGCCATCGGCGGCATCGACCTCGGCAACCTCGACGAGGTCGTCGAGGCGGGCGCCCGGCGGGTGGTCGTCGTCCGTGCGATCACGGAGGCCGACGACCCGGGAGCCGCCGCGGCCGAGTTCACCAAGCGGCTGCGCGCCCTCTAGCCCGCGCCTGCGACCCACGGCCGTCCAAGGCGTGGACAACAGGTCGACAAAGGGGACAAATAGCCTTGGTCTGGTTGGGGGACGGGCCCGACCTGACTAACCTGCCGGTATGGCCCTAGGAACCGCTTCCACCAGGACTGATCGCGCACGGACCGTGCGTGACATGCTCGCCACGGGCAAAACCACCTATTCCTTCGAGTTCTGGGCACCCAAAACGGAGAAGGGTGAGCGGAACCTGTGGAACGCCCTCCGCAGGATCGAGGCGGTGGCTCCCAGCTTCGTCTCCGTGACGTACGGCGCGGGCGGCTCCACGCGGGCCGGCACGGTGAAGGCGACCGAGCAGATCGCCGCCGACACCACGCTCACCCCGGTCGCCCACCTCACCGCGGTCAGCCACTCCATCGCCGAACTGCGCAACATCATCGGCCAGTTCGCGGACGCCGGGATCCGCAACATCCTCGCCGTCCGCGGCGACCCGCCCGGCGACCCCCTGGCCGAGTGGGTCGCGCATCCGCAGGGCCTGACCTACGCCGCCGAACTCGTCCGGCTCATCAAGGAATCGGGCGACTTCTGTGTGGGCGTCGCGGCCTTCCCGGAGATGCACCCGCGCTCCCCGGACTGGGACAGCGACGTGGCGCGTTTCGTCGACAAGTGCCGGGCCGGCGCCGACTACGCGATCACGCAGATGTTCTTCCACCCCGAGTCGTACCTGCGTCTGAGGGACGCGGTCGCGAGCGCCGGCTGCGAAACCCCCGTCATTCCCGAGGTCATGCCCGTCACCAGCGTGAAGATGCTGGAACGGTTGCCCAAACTCAGCAACGCCGCCATCCCGAACGCCCTGAAAGAGCGGATCGTCACAGCCAAAGACGATCCGGCCGCTGTACGCTCCATTGGCATCGAGTTCGCCACGGAGTTCTGCGCGAGGCTGCTGGACGAAGGAGTCCCCGGACTTCACTTCATCACCCTGAACAACTCCACCGCGACTCTGGAAATCTACGAGAACCTGGGCCTGCACCATCCACCACGGGCCTAGACCGGTCGCACTCGCGTACGACACACTGCGTAGCGGCTACAGGGAGAGGGGCGTACATGGGCTGGGCGGTCCTCTACATCGCGTTCGGCGTCGTCGCGTTGTGGCTGTTGGGTGAGGTGCTGCTGCAGTACAAGGCGCGGCTGCGCTGGCGGCTGCTCGCCTTCGGCGGTTTCCTCGGTGTCGTCCTCGGCGTCCTGATCCCCAACGTGATCGTCATCGCGCTGGGCGCGATCGGGTTCGCGATCGGGCAGACCTATGTGACGCTGTCGTTCCGTCGCGGCTTCGAGGCCGGCTGGGCCGTCCGCCCGCGCTCCGGCGAGGGCGAGGACGGCGGCCGGCTGCCCAAGGCGGGCAAGAAGCGTCGTCGCGGCGAACCGGACCGCCAGGACCCGGCCCTTGAGGTCACCGACCTGGAGACCACCGCCGCCGGGACGTACCACCAGGGCGACGACCCGCTCGACGACCGCGACGACGACGTGTTCGTCCGCCCGCAGTCCACGCCCTCCGGGGCCGGCACCAACACCGTCTACTCCCCGGAGCCCCTTCCGGACGACACCGGCACCTACGGCATCTACGGCGACGACAACGCCTACGCGGGAGCCGGCCAGCAGCACGCGACCGCCGACCAGTCCGCGCAGGACGAGGCCTTCGCCTACTACGGCTACGACCAGCAGGGGTACGGCTACGACCCGTCCCAGCAACAGCAGTACGCCGCCTACTCCGACCCGTACATCGGCACCCAGACGTACGACGCCACGGCCTCGTACGACCAGTCCTACGGGCAGCAGGGATACGGTCAACAGGGCTACGGCCAGGACCAGTACGGCAACGGCGGCTACGGCGGCGAGACCCCGCCCGGCGGTGTCTGGGTCCCGCAGCAGCGCACCACCGACGACCCGTTCGGCTCGGACCTGCCGTCGGACCAGCAGTACCCGTACCAGGGCAACGGCAACAGCAACGGCAACGGCCAGAACGGTTACGACGAGCAGCAGTACCGTTTCTGAGGACCCGCTCAACCGCCCGTCCTCCCGCCCGTCCTCCCGTCCGTCCCGCCGAGGCTCACTGCGAGCCGCGAAACTCCGGCCCCTCCACGATCAGTCCGGCCACCAGCGCACCCGACATCCCGGCGTGCGGAAGACCGCCGCCGGGGTGGGACCAGCCGCCGACGGTGAACAGGCCCGGCAGGGCGGTGGTGTTGGACGGGTGCAGCCATCGCCCGTCCGCCGCGGCGAGCGCCGGGGCCGGGACCGCGCCGCCCTGCGCACCCGTCGTCCGCGCGATGTCGGCCGGGGTGCGCACCTCGCTCCACAGAAGACGCTCGCGCAGACCGGGCACGGCGCGCTCGGCAGCCTCGATCAACTGCTCCGCCCGCAGATCGAACACCTCCGACTCCGCCCGACTCCAGTCGGGTTCGGCGGGGACCGCGCAGGTGATCGTGACCGCCTCGTGGTCGGAGTCCGGGACCAGTCCCGGATCGTCCGGCCGCAGCACCGTCATCGTGGGCCGGGCGACCATGCCGTGTGACGGGCCGAACAGGAGCTCCAGCTCGGCGTCACGATCCTCCGCGTGCACCACCGTCCGGTGCGCGGCGCCCTCCGGGCGGCCACCGCGCAGCGCCAGCAGCACGGTCAGCCGGCTCGTCGTCGCGCGCTGGGCCGGCACCTCGCCGGCGCTCCGCACGACCGACCGCCGCGCCAGGCGGCTCAGCACCTCGGGCGCGACCCCGGCGACCACGAAGTCGGCCCCGGTCACCGCGCCGTCCGCCAGCTCCACCCCGGCCGCCCGGCCGTCCTTCTCGACGATCCCGGTGACCTCGGCGCCGAAGGCGAACTCGACCCTGCGGGCCAGGCACCGCTCGTACAGCGCGCGCGCCAACTCCCTTATGCCGCCCCGGACGTACCAGGTCCCGAAGGCGTGATCCAGGTAGGGCAGGACCGCCGCGCTCGCCGGGACGCTCCTCGGGTCCAGACCGTATGCGAGGGCGTGGCTCTCCAGCAGGCCCGTCAGCCGCGGGTCGCGCAGCTCCCACGCGCCGACCTCCGCGAGGGTGGCCGCGCGGCGGGTGCGCAGCAGCCGCTTGTGGGGGACCGAGGGATACGGCTCGCGCTCGGCGAGGACCTTCCAGTCGGACCACAGCGGCTCCTCCAGGAGGGGGCGCCGGGTGTGGTCCCAGGCTTCGCGGGCCCGCACCAGGAAATCGCCCCAGCGGTCGCCGGCGCCCGCGCCGAGCGCGGAGTTCAGCGCGGCGACCACGCCCGCGCGCGAGGCGTTCGGCAGCAGGAAATCGGTGCCGTCCGCGAAGACGTGCCGGGCCGCCGGGTCGACCTGGACCAGGTCGACGCACTTCTCCAGCGGCTCCTTGCCGGTCTTGAGGAACAGATCGCGGTGGACGGCGGGGAGCGGCAGCAGCCCCGGTCCCGTGTCGAACGCGAAGCCGTCGCGCTCGAAGCGGCCGACGGCTCCGCCGTAGGTCGTCGTGCTCTCGTGCACCACCACGTGGTGGCCCGCCACGGCCAGCCTTGCGGCGGCTGCCATCGCGCCGAGGCCGGCGCCGATCACCGCGATTGTTGCCATGTCAGCGACCTTATCGGCCGCTGCTGACATTCCTTGTTCGCGGTCGAGCTCGAGGGTCCGGTCGGTCCGGTCGGTCCGGCGGGTGCGGGGGCGCCGTGGTTGGTCGCGCGGTTTCCCGCGCCCCTGGGTGGCGGCCGCGCCGCCGACCAGGGGAGTACGAGCGCGGGCGCGATCGTCACCAGTCGGCAACAGCACGCGCTGGGCCTGAGTGCGCAGTACTGAGTACGCGTACCCAGCCGTGGAGATGAGTACGCGCACGGATGGGCCGCGACCTGCGGGAACGGGAGAGTGGAGGCACGGGAAGGGGCGCGGCTCCGGTACCGCCGACACGGGGCGGCGGAACGGCTCTCGCGCTCCTACCGCTCCTTCCGTCGACGCGAGTCGACGGGAGCGAGGCACGGGGGAGTACGGGGGGTACGGGGAAGCGCCGGTTCGAGGTGGCCCGCGGGGGACGCGGCCAGTTCGGACCGGCGCTCTCGTATCCGCCCCGGCCGGTCAGCAGTGTCCGCCGACTCGGCCCTGCAACAGCCGGGACAGCGCCGCGTGGACGTCGTCCAGGGAGCGTTCCGGCTGGAAGGCCTTCCAGTCCAGCGCGGCCACCAGGACCATGCCGACCAGGGCCGACGCCGTCAGACCCACATCGATCTCGTCGCTCAGCTCGCCTCGCTCGACACCCTCGCGGAGCACCCCCTCGACGACGGCGACCGCTTCCTGCCGGACGACCATGAGCGTGGACTGCCAGGCCCGGTTGGTGCGCCACAGCTCGGCCACGTACAGCTGGGTGAAGGACGGGTAGCGGTCGATGAAGACGAGCCCGGCCCGGACCATCGCGTCCAGGGAGTCGACCCTGCTGCCGCCGTCCTGCGCGGTCCGCTCGGCCGCCTCGCGGAGGGAGGCGGTGAGCAGTCCCACGCCGTGCCGCAGCAGCTCCTCGAAGAGGACCGACTTGCTCGCGAAGTTGTAGTAGACGGTGCCCTTGGCGACTCCGGCGCGCTCGGCGATCTCGTCCACCGTGGTGGCGGAGAACCCCTGTTCCGCGATGAGGGTGACGGCCGCTTCGTAGAGTTTCTGCCGGGTCGCCTCGCGGCGGCCCCCGCCTGCGCCGCCGGGGGCGTTGCTGCTTTCCATGGCCCTGATTGTCACAGGAACCGCGCTGTGCGCGGGAACCGCTCCCCGCGCGGTCACAGACTCAACTCCGGGTGCAGTCGGTCCAGGGTCCACACCTGTTTGCGGCGGGCCGACAGGGCGGTCAGCGCGAGGGCGCCCACCGTGAACGCCACCAGCACCGCACACGCCTGCCACACCGGGCCCAGACCGCCGCCCGTGATCAGCCGCCTGAGGGCGTCGACGACATGGCTCATCGGCAGGAAGGGGTGGACCGCGTTGAAGAAGTCCGGGCTGGTCTGCACGGGATAGGTGCCCCCCGCGGACGTCAACTGGAGCATCAGGAAGGCGAGGACGAGGATCCGGCCCGCCGCCCCGAAGCGCGCGTTGAGCCACTGCACGATCGCCGCGAAGCACCCCGTCACCAGGAACAGGAAGCCCACCGTCCCGGCCGCCCGCGCCATCTGCAGGCCCACCGCCCAGTGCAGCACCGCCATCAGCGCGACCGTCTGCAGCACGCCCAAGGCGGCCACCGGCAGCCAGCCCGCCAGCGCGATCCGCCACGCCGAGGCACCCGCCGCGAGGGCCCGCCGGTTGAGCGGCTGGATCAGCATGTACGCCACCATCGCGCCCACCCAGAGGGACAGCGGGATGAAGTACGGGGCGAAACCTGTGCCGTAGTTGGGCGCCTTGTGCAGGTCCCTGCTGGCCAACTGCACGGGATCGGCCATCACTTCGGTGCGTTTGTCGCGATCCTGCTCGTCGTAGTCGGGGATCCGCTCGGCCCCGTCGTGCAGACCGCCCGCGAGCTTCCCGGAGCCGTCGGCCAGCTTGTACATGCCGCCCTTGAGGTCGACCGCGCCCGTCTTCAGGGCGCCGACGCCGGTGTCGAGGTCCTCCGCGCCGGTCTTGGCCGTCCCCAGGCCCGTGTGCAGGGTTTTGGCCCCCTTGGCAACCTCCGAGGCGCCCTTGTCGAGCGCGTCGATCTTGGCGACGGCGTCGTCGAGGTCGGTGGAGAGGGTGGGCGCCGCCTTCGCGAGGGCGCGGGCCTGCTTCTCCAGGGTCTCCAGGTCCTTGTCGAAGGCCTTCATGTCCCCGTCGTAGTTCTTCACCACGCTGTTGACGTCCTCGGCGAGCACGGCCGCCTCCGCCGCCGCGTCCTTCGCCTTCTTCAGGTCCGCGCAGGCCGCGTCCGGCAGGACGGCCTCCTCGCAGCGGCGCCGGTGGACGTCGTCGAGGGTGTCGGAGGCGGTACGGGTGCCGGTCGCGGCGGCCGGTGCCGTCCTGACGAACGCGTCGAGGTGATCGCGGATCGTGGCCGCCGAGTCGGCGACCAGGGTGGCGGTGTCGGCGATGGTGTCGCCGTTCTCCTTCAGGAAGGGCCGCACCTGGTCCGCCGCGGCACCGACCTTGTCGGCGAGCTTCCCCGTGCCGTCCGCGACCTGCCGGGCCCCGTCCTCGAGGTCGCCCGCTCCCTCGTCCAGGTCCTTCAGCCCGCCGGACAGGTCCCCGCTGCCCTCCTTGGCCTTCCGCAGCCCGTCCGCGAGGTCTCTGGAGCCCTGCTCCGCCTTGTCGATACCGCCCTTCAGGTCGTCGGCGCCGTCCGCCGCCTCCTCCGTCTTCCCGTGGATGTCCGAGAACGAGATGAAGATCCGGTCCAGGAACGACCGCGAGGCCTTCGTCGACGCGGCCGTCCGCACCTCCGAGAACACCGTCCGCGAGATCTGCCCGACGATGTAGTTGTTGGCGTCGTTCGTCCGCACCTGGAGGGCGCCCGTCTCCGGCACGTCCCCCGAGCTGGACGCGATGCGCTCGCTGAAGTCCTTCGGCATGGTCAGCGACAGGTAGTACGTGCCGTTCTCGACGCCCGCGCGGGCCTCGGCGGCGCTCACCCGGTGCCACTCGAAGGTGTCGCTGTCCCGCAGCCCTTTCGCGATGTCGTCGCCCGCCGTCAGCCGCTCCTTGCCGACCGACGCCCCCCGGTCGTCGTTCACCAGCGCCACGGGGATGCGGTCCAGTCGGCCGTACGGGTCCCAGAAGGACCACAGGTACAGGGCGCCGTACAACAGCGGCAGCAGCAGGAGCGAGACCAGCGCGGCGCGCGGCAGCTTCCCCCGGCCGAACCGCCTGAGCTCAAGCGCGGCCAGTCTCGGCGAGCGCATCTGCCGTCTCCTTGTCGTCGTCGTGGTTCTCGTCGTCGTGGTGCTCGTGGTTCTCGCGGTCGGGGCCGTCGGCGTCGTGGCTCTCGGCGTCGGAGCTCTCGGCGTCCTGGTTCTCGTGGTCGGAGCTGCCGTGGTCGGAGTTCTCGTCGCTCTTCGGTTCCCCGGCCCCCGTAGTCACCACGACAGCCCCCTCCGGGGCCTCGCTGCACACCGCCACGACCGTGATCCCGGACTCGGTGAGGGACCTCAACAGGGCCCACATCGCCGTCCGTTCGGGGTCGGAGAGCTTCAGGTCGGTGTCGTCGACGCCGAGCACTCGGGGCCGGCCGACGAGGGCGAGGGCGACCGACAGCCGCAGGGCCTCCATCCGGTCGAGGTCGCGTACGGCCGTCCGGGAGCCCTTGGGCAGCGCCTCGCGGTCGAGCCCGGCGGCGGTCGCGGCGGCCTCGATCCGGTCCTTCGTCTCGGCGGCACGCTCCGCCCGGGGGCGCAGCAGCCCGCGCAGGGTGCCGTCGAACCGCCGCTGCAGCAGCGCCCGTTCACGCAGGTGCTCCTCGACGGTCAGGGCCGGGTCGAGGTCCGTCACGCCGGGGACATGGGCGAGGGCGCTGATGCGGCGCACGGCCGCCATCCGTTTCGGCAGCGGCAGGGAGCCGACCGTGGCACGGCCCTCGCTCGGCTTCATACGGCCGGTCAGCGCGAGCAGCAGACAGGTCCGGCCCGACCCGGACGGCCCCGTGATCGCGACCAGCGAGCCGGCCTCCGCGTCGAACCCGACGCCCCGGAAGGCCCAGCCGCGCGGACCTCTGAGCCCGAACCCCTCCGCGCCGACGGCGGCACCGTGGGTCGTCCCCCGCCCGGTGTCCGCCTCCCCTGCCTCTGCCATGTCCCCGAAACCCCTCTGCCCGTCTTTGAACTGACTGGTCAGTGCAAAAAATACTCCGAACCTTTGATCGAAGCAAAAGCGCAGCTCAGAACGGATTGTCAGTGGCATACCGCACGATGGGCACATACGGCACCTCGTGTCAGAGCGTGCCGTCCGCAGACGACAGGAGGTTCGTCATGGCCAGCTACCACGCAGCAGCCGCCAACCGGCGCCGCGCCACCGGCCCTGCCCCCTCACTGACCGGCCCGGCGAGCGACGTGCACCCCGTGCTGCGCCGGGCGACGGCCCCGCCCGCCGCCCTCGACCTGCTCGCCCAGGCCCGCTCCGGGCTCGACGAGGCGTCCGGACTCCGCACGCCGAACGAGCGATACGCCACCGCACACCTCGCCGCCCTGCGCATCGCCGCCGCGGTGCTCGCCGCCCGGGGCCGCCCCGAACCCACCCCGAGGCGCCGGGCCAAGATCCGGAGCGCCTGGGAAGTGCTCCCCGAGATAGCGCCCGAACTCGCCGAGTGGAGCGCCCTGTTCGCCTCCGGCGCCGCCCGCCGCGCACGGGCCGAGGCGGGGATACAGGGCGCGGCGAGCGCGCGCGACGCCGACGACCTCATACGCGACGTGGCGATGTTCCTGCGCCTGGTCGAACGGATGCTGGTGCTCCAGCCGGTGCTGCCGCAACCCCGGCAGGACGGCGGCCCGGAGGTCCCGGACGCGGGCTGACCGACCGTCCCGGCGCCGCCCATTAGGGTTGGGGGGCACCAGCACCCTCCGTCACGGCCACCGGCCCGGCGGAGACGCAAGCCCATCGCTCCGCCCGCACACCAGGCGGTGCCGCGCCGAGGAGTCAACTGCCGTGTCGGACCCGATGCGACCCCGCGCCTCTCTCCGTACCGCCGTGGTCTGGGAGGTCCTCCAGGACGCCCTCGACCGCCGGGTGAAGGCGACGGGGCGTGAGTCGCTCGACGTACTGGACACCGGAGGCGGCAGCGGCAGGTTCGCCGTGCCCGCCGCCCGCCTCGGCCACCGCGTCACCGTCGTCGACCCCAGCCCGAACGCGCTGTTCGCGTTGGAGCGCAGGGCCGCCGAGGCAGGCGTCGCCGACCGTGTCCGGGGCGTCCAGGGCGACGCGCACGGCCTCTTCGACGTCGTCGAGCGCGGCGGGTACGACGCCGTGCTCTGCCACGGCGTCCTCGAATACGTGGACGACCCCGCCGAGGGCATCGGCAACGCGGTCGCCGCGCTGCGCCCCGAGGGCGTCCTCAGCCTGCTCGCCGCCGGCCTGGGCGGCGCCGTCCTCGCCCGCGCCCTCGCCGGGCACTTCAAGGAGGCCCGGCAGGCGCTCGACGACCCGAACGGACGCTGGGGCGAGGGTGACCCGGTTCCGCACCGTTTCACCGCCGAACAGCTCACCGCGCTCGTCGAGGGCGCGGGCCTCCGGGTCGCCGCCGTGCACGGCGTCCGGGTCTTCGCCGACCTCGTCCCCGGTGTCCTCGTCGACACCGAGCCCGGCGCCCTGGACGCGCTGCTCAAGCTGGAGGCGGTGGCCGCCGAGCTGCCCGCCTTCCACTCCGTGGCCACCCAACTTCATGTGCTGGGGGAGACGCGAGGGGCCGCCGAGTCCTGAGCCGTCTCCCGCGGCGGCCGAGCACGCCCCGCTGATCAGGGGCTCGGCGGCGGATGGAGTACGCCACAGGCCCCCCGATCGGGCGCTCGGAGCCGTATGATCGAGGGAGACCGTTCCGGCATGACGGGCCGTCCGCTGGGGAATTCACACCTCAGCGAGTCGGGGTGCCATGGCGGGTTCCGGTTGGCGAATTGGCGTAGAGGGGCGGGTTTCAAGGGGGCGATTCCCTGCCTATCCTGAAGAGGACCCCCCGGGTCGCCCCGGCGACCGCACGATGAGGAGGACTCCGTGCCGCTCTCAGAGCACGAGCAGCGCATGCTCGAGCAGATGGAGCGAGCGCTGTACGCCGAAGATCCCAAGTTCGCGTCAGCGCTTGAGGGAAGCGGGCTGCGTACGTACACCCGGCGGCGGGTCTACCAGGCGGTCGCGGGCTTTCTGGTGGGTATCGCGCTCCTCATGGCCGGAATGGTCGCACAGCAGATCTGGGTCAGCGTGGTGGGATTCCTCGTCATGCTGGGCTGCGCCGTGCTCGCCGTCACCGGTTGGCGCAAGGCCCCCAAGCCGGGTGAGCAGCCCGCCGGTGCCGCAGGCTCCGCCGGTGAGCGTCGGCAGACGCGACAGCGCCGCTCCATGATGGACCGAATCGAACAGCGCTGGCAGCGCCGTCGTGACGAGCAGGGCGGCCACTGAGCCCGCCGAACCGCCGACCCGACAGCCACAGCTGAACACGGACGAAGGGTGACCGCCCGAGCAGCGGTCACCCTTCGAGCATGCCCTCAGGCGAACGCCCGCGCATCACCGTGCGCCTTCCGCGGGGGCCACCGTGCGTCGTCGTTGGGCCTGGAGGCCGCCGCACATCGCCGTACGGCCCGTGCCGGTGGGGCCGGCCCGCATCGTCGTGCTGCCACGGCTGCGGCAGCGGCTGCCGCAGCGGCAGCGGACAGTCGAACGGTCCTGTCCCCGCCGGGTTCGCCCGGCGGGGACAGGACCGTGAAGCGTCGGCGCTAGCCGTTCCGGCTCGGTGCGGGGCGCCGCCAGGGCAGGCGCGGCGCCGGGAGACGGGACAGCAGCTCGTCCCTGGTGTCCGCCCAGCGCGCCGCGAGGGCCCACGCCACCCGGACGGTCGAACGCGGCAGCAGCAGTGCCCGCAGTCGGGTGCGGCGGCCGGCGTGGGCCTTGAGGCCGACTTCGACCTGGTGCGCGTCCCGGGCGAGACCCGCGGGGATCTGAGGACGCGGAGCGAAGAGAACCTGCTCCACCGCCGCCGCCACCCGGTGCACCGCGTCGGCGGCTGTCGGTTCCAGCTCCCCGAGCCGCACGATCCGCGCGGCGGCCTTGCGGGGCGTCTGCGACTCGTCCGGCGCGATCCCGTAGTCCCACGCCGTGTCGGCCACCTCCTGCCAGGCGGCCAGCGCGTGAGCCGCCGCGGCCTCCGTACGGCCGTACGACGTGGCTCTGCCCGGCTGTTCCGGGGAGCCCGGGGCTGCCCCTGCGCCTTCATGGGTCACCTCCCGCGCGACGGCGGGCTCCTGGGCCAGGGTCCCCTTCGGCACCGCGCCCTGGTGCGAGCCCAGCCGCACGGACCGGACCCGCAGCCGCCACAGCATCGGCAGCAACGGGATCGCCAGCGCCAGAAGCGCTCCCGGGAGGATCAACAGGGTCCAGGGCGAGAAGAACACCAGGCCCCAGAACGAGCGCTCCCCGTCGTCCGAACCCGGCAGGGCCGCCGCGGACTCGCTCCCGCAGGCCCCCAGCTTCGCCTCCTGCGGCGTGCAGCTCTCGCTCGCCGACGGCTCGGCCGACGGCGCCGTGGACGCCGACGTGGAGGGACGGGGCACCTCGGGAAGACCGCCGGTGCCCGTGTCCTCCGGGACCGTGTACTCGGGAGTCGAGCCCCGGTTGGGGGTCGGCTCGAAGCGGGTCCAGCCCACGCCCTCGAAGTACAGCTCCGGCCAGGCGTGCGCGTCGCGCAGGCCCACCGACATCGTGCCGTTGGTCTGCGGGGTGCCGGGGGTGAAGCCCACCGCCACCCGCGCCGGTATGCCCAGGGTGCGGGCCATGGACGCCATCGCGAAGGAGAAGTGGACGCAGAAGCCCTCCTTGTCCTGCAGGAACCGGGCTATCGCCCGAGCGCCCGTGCCCGACCGCACCTCCGTGTCGTACGTGAACTCGCCGCTGAACGCGAACCAGTCCTGGAGCTTCACCGCCCGCTCGTAGTCGTTCTTCGCGCCCTCGGTGACCTCCACCGCGGTCTGTGCCACCACCGGCGGCAGCGAGGCCGGCACCTTGGTGTACTCCCGCCGCAGGGACGGCGGCGGCTCCGGCGCCGAGGCCAACTGCTCCGCCGTGGGCTCCACGATCAGGCTCTCGACCTTGTACTGGGCGCCCTTGGTGTCCTGTCCGTGGTCACCGACGAGGGTGCGCCCCACGGGCTCGTACCGCCAGTCGCCGTCGATGTCCACGCTGGTGACCGGGTACGGCATCGGCAGCCAGTTCTGCTCGTAGTCCTCCGACGCGACGATCCGGGTCTCGATCGACGTCCGCTTGACCTCGGAGGCGAGACCGGTGGGGGTGCCGAAGTCGTCCGGGACGCCCGTGATGGAGCGCTCGGTCGGGGTCCATGAGGTGCCGTTGAAGTTGTCCAGGGAGACGATCCGCAGATACATCTCCTGCACGTCGTCGGTGTTCGTGCGGTAGGACAGGACCTGGCGGTCCTCGTCCACGTTCAGGCTGCCACGCAGCTGCACCACCGGGTTCACCGCGGCGATCGTGCCGCCACCCCCGGAACCCCCGCCGATGCCGGCGCCCGTGCCGTCCAGCAGCCCGCCGTCGAGGGAGGGCAGGCCGAGCGGCACCACCAGGGCGATGCCCAGCGCGACCGCGCCGATACGCCGCCCGGTGCGCACGGGTGCCACGGCGCCGCTCGCGGACTCCGCCCGCTGACCCTGGGGCGCGCCGGCGAAGACCCGGCCCCACTGCGAGAGCCGGTCGCGGCTCTCGGTCAGGAGCAGCAGCAGATAGCCGGCCGAGGCCAGCACGAACCACAGCCAGGCGGCGCCGTCGGAGAGTCCCGCGGCGACCGAGTACAGCGCGAGCAGCGGCAGACCGGCCGGGGCGGCACTGCGGAACGTCACCGCCAGCGCGTCCACCAGCAGGCCTATCACCAGCACGCCGCCGATGATCATCAGCCGGATTCCGTCGGTCAACGGTGCCGGGATGGCGTACCGTCCGACGTCCTCGGCGCCGGTCTGCAACAGCGTCGCGAAGTACTGGAACGCCTCCGGGCCCGGGACGACCCCGGCCACCGCCCGCTCCCGGGCGAAGACCAGCGTCAGCATCATCAGGGTGACCAGCGCCTGGGCGGCCACGGTCAGCGGCCTGGCCAGCGGGACGCGCCGGGTGAGCGCTCCCACGCCGGCCTGCACGCCCAGCATGAGCGCCGCCTGGAAGATCCACGTCGCCGGGTCGACCAGCGGCAGCAGTGCGCACGCCGCCATGATCGTGGCGGCCCAGGCGCACAGCGCCAGTCTCGCCCGCCCGCTCATGACCGTCCCTCCGTACCGCTCCCGGACATCACTCCGGTGCGCTGCCTGTCCGCCTGTCGCCACAGGTCCGTCAGCGAGGCGCCGCGCGGCACGGTCAGCGCCGTCCAGCCCGCCTCGTGCAGCAGCCGCAGCGACTCCTCGCTCGCGCTCCCGGCGCCGGGCACCTCACCCGGTTCGGTCGTCCACGCCTCGCTGTCCAGCAGGAAGGCGACCGCCCCACCGCCGCGCTGGCGCAACTTGCCGATCACCGTCGCCTGCTCCTCGTCGAGGTCGCCGAGGAAGGCGACCAGCAGCCCCTCGTTGCCACCGCGCAGCGCGTCGTACGCGGGTGACAGGCTCGTGCCGTCGGAGTGGTCGATCACCGCGAGGGTGTCCATCATCAGACCGGCCGCGTCGGCCGACTCCTGGCTGGCGCCCGCGAACCCGTCGGCGCCCTCGCCGGGCACCGAGTTGCCGGTGTCCGTCAGCAGCTTCACCGAGAAGCCCCGTTCGAGCATGTGGACCAGCATGGAGGCGGCGCCGGAGACGGCCCACTCGAAGGCGGAGTCGGGGCCCGCGCCGAGGAACGCCTCGGCCCGGGTGTCCAGCAGCACCGTGCAGCGGGCGCGCTGCGGCTGTTCCTCGCGGCGCACCATCAGCTCGCCGTAGCGTGCGGTCGAACGCCAGTGCACCCGGCGCAGATCGTCGCCGTGCCGGTAGCCGCGCGGGATCACGTCGTCCTCGCCGGCCAGCGCCAGCGACCGCTGCCGCCCGTCGCCGTATCCCTTGGCCTCGCCGTTCAGCCGCACCGGCGGCAGCGCCTCCACGCGCGGGACGACGGTCAGTGTGTCGTACGTCGAGAAGGACCGGGTCAGCTCGCACATGCCGAACGGGTCGGTCAGACGCAGCTGGAGCGGGCCCAGCGGGTAGCGGCCGCGCAGATCGGAGCGGACGCGGTACGACACCTCGCGGCGGCCGCCCGCCTCCACCCGGTCCAGCACGAAACGGGGCCGCGGACCGAGCACGTACGGCACCCGGTCCTGGAGCATCAGCAGCCCGGTGGGCAGCCGCGAGACGTTGTCCATCCGCAGATGGACCCGGGCCTCGCTCCCGGCCGGAACACGCGCGGGGGAGAGGCGGCGGCTACCCGCGACCCGGTAGCGGGTGCGGTACAGCACGGTCGCGCAGACCAGCGGCAGCACGGCGAGCAGCAGGCCGACCCGGAGCAGATCGCTCTGTCCGAGGACGTACGCGCAGACGGCGGCCGCCACGCCGGCGGCCAGGAAGGAGCGCCCGCGCGTGGTGAGGCCGGCGAGGGCCGTGCGCAGGCCGCCCTTGTCCTGTTCCGGGGTGGGCGCCGGCCCCGCGGTGGTCATCCAAGCCTCCGCGGCGGCTGCTGCGGGTACGCGGGCGCGGTGTGGACCGAGCCGTACCCGCTCTGCGCCTGGGGGGCCTGCGGCACGGGTGTGCGCTGGAGGATCTCCTGGACCACCTGCTCCGGCGTACGGCGGTTGAGCTGGGCCTGGGCGGTCGGCAGCAGCCGGTGGGCGAGGATGGACACGGCCAGCGACTGGATGTCGTCCGGCAGCGCGTACTCCCGGCCGCTCAGGGCGGCGGTCGCCCTCGCCGCACGCAGCAGATGCAGCGTGGCGCGCGGCGAGGCGCCGAGTCTGAGGTCCGGATGGGTGCGGGTGGCGCCGACCAGGTCCACCGCGTACCGCCGGACCGATTCCGCGACGTGCACGCTCCGGACGGCCTCGATCAGCTTGACGATCTCGTGCGCGTGCGCCACCGGCTGCATGTCCTCCAGCGGCGAGACCCCGCCGTGGACGTCGAGCATCTGCAGCTCGGCCTCCGGGCTCGGGTAGCCGACGGAGACGCGGGCCATGAAACGGTCGCGCTGGGCCTCCGGAAGCGGGTAGGTGCCCTCCATCTCCACCGGGTTCTGCGTGGCCACCACCATGAAGGGGCTCGGCAGCTCGTAGGTGGTGCCGTCGATCGTGACCTGGCGCTCCTCCAGGGACTCCAGGAGCGCGGACTGCGTCTTCGGCGAGGCGCGGTTGATCTCGTCGCCGATCACGATCTGCGAGAAGATCGCGCCCGGTTTGAACTCGAACTCCTTGCGCTGCTGATCCCAGATGGACACACCTGTGATGTCCGACGGCAGCAGGTCCGGCGTGAACTGGATACGCCGCACCGAGCAGTCGATGGACCGCGCCAGTGCCTTGGCCAGCATGGTCTTGCCGACGCCGGGTACGTCTTCGATCAGAAGATGTCCCTCGGCGAGCAGCACTGTCAGCGAAAGCCGTACGACCTCAGGCTTGCCTTCGATCACTCCTTCGACCGAACTGCGGACTCGCTCCACAGTGCTGGTCAGATCAGTGAGGCTCGCTCGATCGTCATAGGTCGTCACCCGGCCCTCCTCGGCCCGTTCTTTCTCCGGGCCGTCGCTCTGCGATGCGGACCGGCCCACCCCGAAACACGGACACCACGCGTGAACTGCTCAGCGCGACGCCACACTGGCATTCTTGCTGCCGTTACCAATCCGTGTCACTCGCCTGTGGACAACTGTCCGCGATATGTCAGGTTTGCGGTGTTTTACGGGGCGAGATGCCAGCAGATTGACAGGAAACCAGGGCTGCGCGGAACCGCCCTCGGGCGGTAGGAGGGCGGTTCCGGTCGCGCCGTTCGACCGTGCTCAGGCCGCGTCGATCTCCCGGAGCAGGCCGGTCTTCACATCGAAGACGAAGCCGCGCACGTCGTCGGAGTGCAGCAGGAACGGGTTGGTGCGGATCCGCTGCATGGACTGCCGCACGTCCTGGTCCACGTCCCGGAAGGACTCCACCGCCCAGGCCGGACGCTGGCCCACCTCGGCCTCCAGCTCGGTGCGGAAGTCCTCGGTGAGGGACTCCAGACCGCAGCCGGTGTGGTGGATGAGGACGATGCTGCGGGTGCCGAGCTTGCGCTGGCTGATGGTGAGGGAGCGGATCACGTCATCGGTGACCACGCCGCCCGCGTTGCGGATGGTGTGACAGTCGCCCAGCTCGAGGCCGAGCGCGTCGTGCAGGTCGAGGCGGGCGTCCATGCAGGCCACGACCGCGACACGCAGGACGGGACGGGCGTCCATCCCGGGGTCGGAGAACGCGGCGGCATAGCGCTGGTTCGCCTCGACGAGGCGGTCGGTGACGGTGCCGTCGGATATGGCGCCTTCGGGGCCGGTGGGAACTGCTGCGGAGGTCGTCATAGCCAAGACGGTACTGGTCACGACCGCTGAAGGCGCTCTGTGAGAGAGGACAAAGAACGTCATTGAGCCTTGTTGTGAGGTAACCCACAGGAGTGGCGGGATCACGGCCGTACGAGTGATTTCTCCGGATTCACGGCTTCGCCCGGGGGAGCGCCGCGACGCGCAGGCCGGTTGATTGACCGCGAAGGGCCGTGGACTAAAGTGACGCCGAGCGGGAGGCGAGGCCCCCCGCTGGACCGAAACCCCAAGGAGAACCGGCGACAGCCCGGCGTCTCCCCGCGTGCGCGGCGCGTACGTGCGGCTCGCGCCGGACCTGAGAGGGCCCCTTGAGCAACAGCCGCCACGTCCCCGTCATGCTCCAGCGGTGTCTGGACATGCTGGCCCCGGCCCTCACGGCGCCCGGCGCGGTGGTGGTCGACTGCACACTCGGCCTCGGCGGCCACGGCGAGGCGCTCCTCACCCGGTTCCCCGAGGCACGGCTCGTCGCCCTCGACCGGGACAAGGAGGCCCTGCGCCTCTCCGGCGAACGCCTCGCCCCCTTCGGCGAGCGCGCCACCCTCGTGCACGCCGTCTACGACGAACTCCCCGACGTGCTCGACCGCCTGGGCCTGCCGCGCGTCCAGGGCGTCCTGTTCGACCTGGGCGTCTCCTCCATGCAACTCGACGAGGCGGACCGGGGCTTCGCGTACGCCCAGGACGCGCCCCTCGACATGCGGATGGACCAGACGACGGGCATCAGCGCCGCCGAGGTCCTCAACACGTACCCTCCGGGCGAACTCGTCCGCATCCTCAGGGCCTACGGCGAGGAGAAGCAGGCCAAGCGGATCGTCTCCGCGATCGTGCGCGAGCGCGACAAGGAGCCGTTCAGTAACAGCGCCCGCCTCGTCGAACTGATCCGCGACTCCCTGCCACAGGCCGCCAAGCGCACCGGTGGCAACCCCGCCAAGCGCACCTTCCAGGCCCTGCGCATCGAGGTCAACGGCGAACTCACCGTCCTGGAGCGGGCGATCCCCGCCGCGGTGAAGGCCCTCGCGGTCGGCGGCCGGATCGCCGTGCTGTCGTACCACTCGCTCGAGGACCGGCTGGTGAAGCAGGTGTTCGCGGCCGGAGCCGCCACCACCGCCCCGCCCGGACTGCCCGTCGTCCCCGAGCGCTACCAGCCGAGGCTCAAGCTCCTCACCCGTGGTGCCGAACTTCCCACCGAGGAAGAGGTCGCCGAGAACCGGCGCGCCGCCCCCGCACGTCTGCGTGGGGCGGAACGCGTGCGGGAGGACGTCGCATGAGGTGTCTGACGCACATGAGCTGCATGAGGCGCAGAAGGCGTACGAGGCGACCGCACACGGTGCGTGAAGGGGACGGTGAGTGAGTCCGACAAGCGAACTCGCGGGGACGGCGAGCGAGTCCGAAGCCCGGACTCCCAGGGAGGGCGCGTGAGCAGGAAACCCGAACTGAGGGGCCGGGCGGCCCGTCTCGCGCGGCTCCTGCCCACGCGGCCCAAGGGCGCCGCCCGCACCCCCTTCGTCCTCCTGGTCGTCCTCCTCCTGGGCGGCGGCCTCATCGGTCTTCTCGTGCTGAACTCCGCGCTGAGCGAAGGGTCGTTCAAGCTCGACGACCTCCAGGACGACGTGAAGAGCTACACCGACGAGGAACAGGCGCTCCAACGGGACGTGGACGCCTACTCGGCGCCCGACGCCCTCCAGCGCCGCGCCCGCGAGCTGGGCATGGTCCCCGGCGGCGACCCGGCCTTCCTGAACCCCGACGGCACGGTCAAGGGTGTTCCGAGCGCCGCCCAGCAGTCGGTGGCCCGGATGCCGCTCGTCCTCGCGCCCGAGATCCTCGACCCCGGCCCGCCCGTGAGTCCGACGCCCACCGGGAGCTCCACGCCCTCCGGCAGCCCCACACCCTCCGGCTCCCCGACGCCGACACCGACGCCGACACCGACGCCGACGACGCCGACCCAGCCTGAGCCGCAGTCGCACGCGAGGACGCCGGAGCCCCCGGTCACGCCCACTCCCGCCCCCACCCCCACCCCCACGCTCCCGCCCGTACAGCCCACCCAGCTCCCGACGACCCCCGGCAGGTGACGGAAGTGGCCGACTCAGGCAGGCAGCCCCCGCGCCGCCGCGTACCCGGGCCCGCCCGGCCCGTCCGACCGGGCGGCCAGCAACGGCGACCGGGCCCCGGCGCCCGCCCCGCCGCACAGCGCCGCCCGGCCACGCCCCGGCAGCCGCCCGCGCGCACCATCCGGCTGGGCAGCCCCCGCCCCCGGCTGCGCATGGTGAGCCTCGCGCTGACCCTGGTGATGATCGCCTTCGTCGTACGGCTGCTCCAGGTGCAGGCCGTCGACGCGAGCGAGTACGCGGCCAAGGCCGACCAGAACCGTTACGTCGGCCGGGTGCTGGCCGCCGAGCGCGGCGGGATCACCGACCGCAACGGCGTCGCCCTGGCGATCAGCACCGACGCCAACGACATCACGGCCGACCCGACGATGTTCACGCGCGAGCAGCTGAAGATCGACGACGGGCCCGAGCAGGCCGCCGCGCTCCTCGCCCCGATCCTCGGCGCGGACCAGGAGACGCTCACCGAGAAGCTCCGCACGAAGAACACGCGGTACGTGCTGCTCGCCCGCCGCCAGACCCCCCAGGTCTGGAACCAGATCAGCGACCTGAAGACCGCGCTCGTCAAGCGGGCCGCGGACGAGAAGGGCACGGTCAACGTCCTGGCCGGCGTCTTCCAGGAGCCCAGCAGCAAGCGTGTGTACCCCAACGGCGACCTCGCCGCCGGGATACTGGGCTGGGTCAACGCCGAGGGCAAGGGCGGCGGTGGCGTCGAGCAGCAGTGGAACAGCCGTCTGGCGGGCAAGGACGGCAAGATCCGCTACGCCCAGTCGGGCGGCCGTCTCGTGCCCACCGCGGGTTCCACGGAGACCCCCGCCGTGGCCGGCTCCGACGTCGAGCTGACCATCGACCGCGACATCCAGTGGGCCGCGCAGAACGCCATCACCGAGCAGGTGAAGAAGTCCGAGGCGGACCGCGGTTACGTGATCGTGCAGGACACCCGCACCGGCGAGATCCTCGCCATGGCCAACTCGCCCGGCTTCGACCCCAACGACCTGACCAAGGCGAACCCGGACGCGCTCGGCAACGCGGCCCTCCAGGACGCCTACGAGCCCGGCTCCACCGCCAAGGTCATGTCGATGGCCGCCGTGCTGGAGGAGAACGTCGCCACCCCGCAGACGCACGTCACCGTGCCCAATCGGCTGCACCGGGGCGACCGGCTCTTCAAGGACGACATCGACCACCCGACCTGGTACCTGACGCTCAACGGCGTCCTCGCCAAGTCCAGCAACATCGGGACGATCCTCGCCACCGGCGAACTCGGCAGGAACCAGCGCGAGTCCAACACGATCCTCCACTCCTACCTGCGCAAGTTCGGCATCGGCAGCTACACCGGCCTCGGCTTCCCCGGCGAGACCAAGGGCATCCTCGCCGCGCCCGGCGACTGGTCGACCTCGCAGCAGTACACGATCCCTTTCGGCCAGGGCGTGTCGATAAACGCCATGCAGGCGGCCTCCGTCTACTCGACGATCGCCAACGGCGGCGTACGCGTGGAACCGACCCTCGTACGAGGCACCAAGGGGCCGGACGGCCGCTTCACCCCCGCCCCGAAGCCCGGCAAGACCCGGGTCGTGAGCGAGAGGACGGCGAAGACCCTCGCCCGGATGCTGGAGTCCGTCGTGGACGACGAGGAGGGCACGGGCACCAAGGCGCGCATCCCCGGCTACCGGGTCGCGGGCAAGACGGGTACGGCCAACCGTGTGGATCCGGCCACCGGCAGATACCGGGGCTACACCTCGTCGTTCGCCGGGTTCGCGCCCGCCGACAACCCGAGGATCACCGTCTACTGCGCGATCCAGAACGCCACCAAGGGCAACTACTTCGGCGGCCAGATCTGCGGACCCATCTACAAGGAGGTCATGGAGTTCGCCCTGAAGTCCCTCCAGGTGCCGCCCACCGGGGCCGAGCCCGCGAACCTGCCCGTCACCTTCGCCCCCTGACCCGCCTCCTGCCCCCACCCTGATCGGCCCTCTGATCAGCGCAACCAGCCAGGAACCGCCTCGTGACCATGATCACTCCCGATCCCGGGAACCCCGCCTCCGAGCCCCGCTCGCCCAAACCCTCGCTTCGCTCCCGTGGGGGTACGCCCGGTACGCTCACCGCCGTGCCACACGCTGATCAGTCCCAAACCACCCAGAAGGACGTTCCCGTGACGTATCCGGGACCGCCCAGGCCGGCCCACGTCTCCGCCACACCCCTCGCGGAACTCGCCGGTCAGCTGGGAGCCGAGCAGCCGACGAGCGCGGACACCGTCCAGGTCACGGGCATCACCCACGACTCGCGCGCCGTCCGCCCCGGCGACCTGTACGCCGCCCTGCCCGGTGCCCGCCTGCACGGAGCCGACTTCGTGGACCAGGCGGTCGGCCTCGGTGCCGTCGCCGTCCTCACCGACCTCAGCGGCGCCGAGCGCGCCGCCGCGGCCGGACTCCCCGCCCTCGTCGTCGCGAACCCGCGCGCGCGGATGGGCGAGCTGGCGGCCACGCTCTACGGCCGGCCGGGCGGCGACCTGCTGCAGATCGGCATCACCGGCACCTCGGGCAAGACCACCACCGCGTATCTCGTGGAGGGCGGCCTGAAGACCGTCCGCTCCACCGGACTCATCGGCACGGTCGAGACGCGCATCGGCGACGAGCGCATCAAGTCCGAGCGGACCACCCCCGAGGCCACCGACCTCCAGGCCCTCTTCGCGGTCATGCGCGAACGCGGCGTCGACTCGGTCGTCATGGAGGTCTCCAGCCACGCCCTGGTCCTCGGCCGGGTCGACGGCTGTGTCTTCGACGTGGCGGTCTTCAGCAACCTCAGCCCGGAGCACATGGAGTTCCACTCCGACATGGAGGACTACTTCCGGGCCAAGGCACAGCTCTTCACCCCGGAGCGCAGCAGGCTCGGCGTCGTCAACCTCGACGACGAGTACGGCCGCCGGCTCGTCGACGAGGCCACGGTCCCGGTCGTCACCTTCTCCGCCGAGGGACACCCCGACGCCGACTGGCGCGCCGAGGACGTCCGGGTCGGGCCGATGGACTCGACGTTCACGGTGGTCGGACCCAAGGGTGAGCGGATCGCCGCCAGGGCGCCGCTGCCGGGCTCCTTCAACGTCGCCAACACCCTGGCGGCCGTCGCCGCGCTGGCCGTCGCCGGGATCGACCCGCAGACCGCCGCCGACGGCGTCGCCGCAGTGCCGGGCGTGCCGGGCCGGCTGGAGCGGGTGGACGCCGGGCAGCCGTACCTCGCGGTCGTCGACTACGCCCACAAGACGGACGCCGTCGAGTCGGTTCTCAAGGCGCTGCGCAAGGTCACCGAGGGCAGCCTGCACGTCGTGCTCGGCTGCGGCGGCGACCGGGACACCACCAAGCGCGGACCGATGGGCGCCGCCATGGCCCGGCTCTCCGACACCGCCGTACTGACCTCCGACAACCCCCGCTCCGAGGACCCCCTCGCGATCCTCGCGGCCATGCTCGAAGGCGCGGCGTCCGTGCCGGCCCACGAGCGCGGCGAGGTCCTCCTCTTCGAGGACCGGGCCGCGGCGATCGCCGCGGCGGTGGCCCGCGCACGTCCGGGCGACACCGTGCTGGTCGCGGGCAAGGGCCATGAGCAGGGCCAGGACATCGCCGGCGTGGTCCGTCCGTTCGACGACCGCCAGGTGCTCCGCGAAGCTATCCAGCAGACCCAGGGATGAACTTGTGATCGCCCTCTCTCTCGCCGAGATCGCAGAAGTCGTCGGCGGGCAGACGCACGACATACCGGATCCGTCGGCGCTGGTCACCGGACCGGTCGTCCGGGACTCCCGCGAGGTGGAGCCCGGCAGCCTCTTCGTCGCCTTCGCGGGCGAGCGCGTGGACGGACACGACTTCGCGGCCGCGGTCGTCGAGGCGGGCGCGGCAGCGGTGCTGGCGTCCCGTCCCGTCGGCGTGCCCGCGATCGTCGTGCCCGATGTGCAGGCGGCGCTCGGCGCCCTCGCCCGGCACGTCGTGCGCAAGCTCGGCACGACCCTCGTCGCCCTCACCGGCTCCGCCGGCAAGACCAGCACCAAGGACCTGATCGCCCAGGTGCTCCGGCGCAAGGCGCCGACGGTGTTCACGCCCGGCTCCCTCAACAACGAGATCGGGCTGCCCCTCACCGCGCTCAGCGCCACCGAGGAAACCCGTTTCCTCGTCCTGGAGATGGGCGCCCGCGGCATCGGCCACATCCGGTACCTCACGGAGCTGACCCCGCCGAAGATCGGCCTCGTGCTCAACGTCGGCACCGCCCACATCGGCGAGTTCGGCGGCCGCGAGCAGATCGCCCAGGCCAAGGGCGAGCTGGTGGAGGCACTGCCTTCCGCGGACGAGGGCGGCGCCGCGATCCTCAACGCCGACGACCCCCTCGTCCGGGCCATGGCGTCCCGCACGAAGGCCCGGGTGATCCTCTTCGGCGAGTCCGGCGAAGCGGACGTACGCGCAGAGAACGTGACGCTCACCGAGGCCGGACAGCCGGCCTTCAGGCTTCACACACCCTCCGGTGCAAGCGATGTGACCATGCGCCTGTACGGTGAGCACCACGTGTCGAACGCGCTCGCCGCGGCCGCCGTCGCCCATGAGCTGGGCATGTCCGCAGACGAGATCGCCACCGCGCTCTCCGAGGCGGGCTCCCTCTCCCGCTGGCGCATGGAGGTCACCGAGCGCCCGGACGGCGTGACGGTCGTCAACGACGCCTACAACGCGAACCCCGAGTCCATGCGGGCCGCTCTGCGCGCGCTCGCGGCCATGGGCAAGGGGCGGCGGACCTGGGCGGTGCTCGGCAAGATGGCCGAGCTCGGGGACGAATCGCTCGCCGAGCACGACGCGGTCGGACGGCTCGCCGTCCGGCTCAATGTCGGCAAGCTCGTCGCGGTCGGGGGCAGGGAAGCGTCCTGGCTGCAACTGGGCGCATATAACGAGGGTTCGTGGGGTGAGGAGTCGGTGCACGTGTCCGACGCACAGGCGGCGATCGACCTGTTGCGCAGTCAGTTGCGCCCGGGAGACGTCGTACTCGTGAAGGCGTCCCGGTCGGTCGGGCTCGAGAGCGTGGCGCAGGCGCTGCTCGACAGCGGCAACGAGGGCGAGGTTGCCGCGCGATGATGAATCAGATCCTGTTCGCAGGAGTCATCGGTCTCTTCCTGACCCTGGTCGGCACCCCGCTGCTGATCAAGCTGCTGGCCCGCAAGGGCTACGGCCAGTACATCCGCGACGACGGCCCGCGCGAGCACGCCAGCAAGCGCGGTACGCCGACCATGGGTGGTATCGCCTTCATCCTGGCGACGATCGTCGCGTACTTCCTGGCCAAGGTGATCTCGGGCCAGCCGCCGACCTTCTCCGGTCTGCTGGTGCTCGGCCTGATGGCGGGCATGGGCCTCGTCGGCTTCCTCGACGACTACATCAAGATCGTCAAGCGCCGTTCGCTCGGTCTGCGGGCCAAGGCGAAGATGACCGGCCAGCTGATCGTCGGTATCGCCTTCGCGGTCCTCGCGCTGCAGTTCCCGGACGCCCGGGACCAGACGCCGGCCTCCACCAAGATCTCCTTCGTCCAGGACTTCGGCTGGTCGATCGGCCCCGTGCTGTTCGTCATCTGGGCCCTGTTCATGATCCTCGCCATGTCGAACGGCGTGAACCTGACCGACGGTCTGGACGGCCTCGCCACCGGTGCCTCCGTGCTCGTCTTCGGCGCGTACACCTTCATCGGCGTCTGGCAGTTCCAGGAGTCCTGCGCCAACACGCAGACCCTCACCAACCCGTCCGCCTGTTACGAGGTACGGGATCCGCTCGACCTGGCGATCGTGGCCTCCGCGCTGATGGGCGCCTGCCTCGGCTTCCTGTGGTGGAACACCTCGCCGGCCAAGATCTTCATGGGCGACACCGGTTCGCTGGCCCTCGGCGGCGCGCTCGCGGGTCTCGCGATCTGCTCCCGCACCGAGCTGCTCCTCGCGCTCCTCGGCGGTCTGTTCGTCCTCATCACCATGTCGGTCGTCATCCAGGTCGGCTCGTTCCGCCTCACCGGCAAGCGCGTCTTCCGCATGGCACCGCTGCAGCACCACTTCGAGCTCAAGGGCTGGTCCGAGGTCCTGGTCGTGGTCCGCTTCTGGATCATCCAGGGCATCTGTGTGATCGTCGGACTGGGCCTCTTCTACGCGGGATGGGCAGCGGACAAGTGACCGACTGGCAGGGTAAGCACGTCACCGTCGCCGGGCTGGGCGTCTCCGGCATCCCGGCGGCCAAGGTCCTGCACGGCCTCGGCGCGGCCGTCACGGTGGTCAACGACGGCGACGACGACCGTGCCCGCGCGCAGGCCGCCGACCTGGAGGCACTCGGCATCACCGTGCGCCTCGGCGACGGCGCGACCCTGCCGGAGGGCACCGAACTCGTCGTCACCACCCCGGGCTGGAAGCCGGACAAGCCGCTGTTCGCGGCCGCCCGCGCCGCCGGTCTGGAGATCTGGGGCGACGTCGAACTCGCCTGGCGCCTGCGGGGCCCCGACGCCGCACCCTGGCTGGCCGTCACGGGCACCAACGGCAAGACCACGACCGTCCAGATGCTCGCCTCGATCCTGACGGCCGCAGGGCTGCGCACGGCCGCCGTCGGCAACATCGGGGTCTCGCTGCTGGACGTCGTCCTCGGCGACGAGCCCTACGACGTCCTGGCCGTCGAGCTGTCCAGCTACCAGCTCCACTGGGCGCCCTCCCTGCGCGCCCACTCCGCCGCCGTCCTCAACCTCGCCCCCGACCACCTCGACTGGCACGGCTCCATGGAGGCGTACGCCGCCGACAAGGGCCGCGTCTACGAGGGCAATCGGGTCGCCTGCGTCTACAACGTGGCCGACAAGGCTACCGAGGACCTGGTGCGCGAGGCGGACGTCGAGGAGGGCTGCCGGGCCGTCGGGTTCACGCTCGGCACGCCCGGCCCCTCCCAACTCGGCGTGGTGGAGGGCATCCTGGTCGACCGCGCCTTCGTCGAGAACCGGCAGAAGAACGCCCAGGAACTCGCCGAGGTCGCGGACGTGCGCCCGCCGGCCCCGCACAACATCGCCAACGCCCTCGCGGCGGCCGCCCTCGCCCGCGCCTACGGGGTGCCCGCCGCGGCCGTACGGGACGGGCTGCGGGCCTTCACCCCGGACGCGCACCGCATCGCGCACGTGGCCGACGTGGACGGCGTCGCGTACATCGACGACTCCAAGGCCACCAACACGCATGCCGCGCAGGCCTCGTTGGCGGCGTACGAGTCGATCGTGTGGATCGCGGGCGGACTCGCCAAGGGGGCCACCTTCGACGAGCTCGTCGCCGGTGCGGCAGGGCGGCTGCGGGGGGTCGTGCTGATCGGCGCGGACCGCGCGCTGATCCGGGAAGCGCTGGCGCGACACGCGCCCGAAGTGCCGGTCGTCGACCTCGACCGGACCGACACTGGGGCGATGCTCGCCGCCGTCCGCGAGGCGCGGACGCTGGCACGGACGGGCGACACGGTGCTGCTGGCGCCGGCCTGTGCGTCGATGGACATGTTCGTCAACTACAACAGGCGTGGGGACGCGTTCGCGGAGGCTGTGCGCGAACTCTCCTCCACGGACGGCTGACCCGGCCAGGCTTCGCCTGGCGGCGCCGGGTGAAACTGGGAGGGACGCGTGACACGGAACTGGTCGGTCGGCGGCGAGGGCGCCCCCGATGCCGAGTAGCCGTACGAGCCGTGCGCCCCTCCAGCGCGTCACCCGACGGCCACCCGTCTCCCGGCCGCCGCGCGAGAACCCCCTGCGCAGGCTCCACACACGGGCGCGCAGGGCCTGGGACCGACCGCTGACCGCGTACTACCTGATCCTCGGCGGCAGCCTGCTGATCACCGTGCTGGGTCTGGTGATGGTCTACTCGGCCTCGCAGATCACCGCCCTGCAGAAGTCGCTGCCCGGGACCTTCTTCTTCCGCAAGCAGTTCCTCGCGGCCACGATCGGCACCGTGCTGCTGCTCGTGGCCTCGCGGATGCCGGTCAAGCTGCACCGCGCGCTGGCGTACCCGATCCTGGCCGGCTGCGTGTTCCTGATGGCCCTGGTTCAAGTGCCCGGGATAGGGCAGTCGATCAACGGAAACCAGAACTGGATCGCCGTCGGCGGCTCCTTCCAGATCCAGCCCAGCGAGTTCGGCAAGCTGGCGCTCGTGCTGTGGGGCGCCGACCTGCTGGCACGCAAGGAGGACAAGCGGCTGCTGACGCAGTGGAAGCACATGCTGGTGCCGCTCGTTCCGGTGGCGTTCCTGCTGCTCGGGCTGATCATGCTCGGCGGTGACATGGGCACCGCGATCATTCTCACGGCGATCCTGTTCGGCCTGCTGTGGCTGGCCGGGGCGCCGACGCGGATGTTCGTGGGCGTGCTGTCCATCGCCGGACTCATCGGGTTCGTCCTGATCAGGACCAGCGAGAACCGTATGGCCCGCCTGGCCTGCATCGGAGCCACCGAACCCCGGACGGACGGGGCCGACTGCTGGCAGGCCGTGCACGGAATCTACGCCCTGGCCTCGGGCGGAATCTTCGGCTCCGGGCTCGGTGCGAGTGTGGAAAAATGGGGCCAACTCCCGGAAGCGCACACCGACTTCATCTTCGCCGTCACCGGTGAGGAACTGGGCCTCGCGGGGACGCTGTCGGTGCTCGCCCTCTTCGCGGCTCTAGGCTATGCGGGTATCCGCGTGGCCGGACGCACGGAGGACCCCTTCGTCAGGTATGCCGCGGGAGGCGTGACCACCTGGATCACCGCGCAAGCGGTGATCAACATCGGTGCGGTGCTCGGTCTGTTGCCGATCGCCGGAGTCCCGCTCCCGCTGTTCTCCTACGGGGGATCCGCCCTGCTGCCGACCATGTTCGCCATCGGGTTGCTGATCGCGTTCGCACGCGACGAGCCCGCTGCGCGGGCGGCGCTTGCCATGCGGCAGCCCCGCTTTGGTAGAAAGCGTGGCGGCGGCCCTTCGGGGCCCGGGAGATGGAACACGATGCGACGGCGTGTCTCGGCACGTTCGTCCGGAGAGCGGTGAATTTCGGTGCATGTCGTACTCGCCGGTGGCGGAACCGCCGGTCACATCGAGCCCGCGCTCGCCCTCGCGGACGCCCTGCGCAGGCAGGACCCGACCGTGGGCATCACGGCCCTGGGCACGGAGCGCGGCCTCGAGACACGCCTCGTCCCCGAGCGAGGCTACGAACTCGCGCTGATCCCCGCCGTACCCCTGCCGCGCAAGCCCACCCCCGAGCTGATCACCGTGCCCGGCCGGCTGCGCGGCACGATCAAGGCGACCGAGCAGATCCTGGAGCGCACCAAGGCGGACGCGGTCGTCGGCTTCGGCGGCTATGTCGCCCTGCCCGGCTACCTCGCCGCCAAGCGCCTCGGGGTGCCCATCATCGTCCACGAGGCCAACGCCCGACCCGGCCTCGCCAACAAGATCGGCTCCCGGTACGCCGCCAAGGTCGCCGTCTCCACTCCCGACAGCAAGCTGCGCGACGCCCGCTACATCGGCATCCCGCTGCGCCGCGCCATCGCCACCCTCGACCGGGCCGCGGCCCGTCCCGAGGCCCGCGCGATGTTCGGCCTCGACCCGAACCTGCCGACCCTGCTGGTGTCCGGCGGCTCCCAGGGCGCCCGCCGCCTCAACGAGGTCGTCCAGCAGGTCGCGCCCTACCTCCAGCAGGCCGGGATCCAGATCCTGCACGCGGTCGGCCCGAAGAACGAACTGCCGCAGGTGCACCAGATGCCGGGAATGCCCCCTTACATCCCGGTACCGTACGTGGACCGGATGGACCTCGCGTACGCCGCGGCCGACATGATGCTCTGCCGCGCGGGCGCGATGACCGTCGCCGAACTCTCCGCCGTCGGGCTCCCGGCCGCCTACGTCCCGCTGCCCATCGGCAACGGCGAACAGCGGCTGAACGCCCAGCCGGTGGTCAAGGCCGGTGGCGGGCTGCTGGTCGACGACGCGGAACTGACGCCCCAGTGGGTGCAGCAGAACGTGCTGCCCGTGCTCGCCGACCCGCACCGGCTGTACGAGATGTCCCGCGCCGCGAGCGAGTTCGGCCGCCGGGACGCCGACGACCTGCTCGTCGGGATGGTGTACGAGGCGATCGCGTCGCGCCGCGGACACCACTAGAGAACGGATCGGCGAGTGAGCCGAAGGGGTGCGTCGGTGTCGAGCGGTCGAGCGCGCGGAGGCCCGAAGGGCTGAGCACGGTCGGCCGCTCGACACCGACCGAGGCGCCCCGGAGGTGAACCGAGCCAGGAGAGGGAGTGCGCGTGGCCGGACCGACCACCACCGCCGAGCGCGGCGCGGACGAGGATCTGGACTCCGGCCCGCCGCCCCGGCGGCGGCTCCCTGGCCCCCCGGCGCTGATCGCCGCCGCGATCGCCCTGATCCTGCTGGGGGGCGCCTCCCTCTGGGCCCTGTACGGCTCCTCGTGGCTGCGGGCCGACCGGGTCTCCGTGTCGGGCACCCGGGTGCTGACCGAGGCTCAGGTGCGCGAGGCGGCCGCCGTGCCGCTCGGCGATCCGCTGATCTCCGTCGACCTCGACGCCATCGAGTCACGACTGCTCAAGAAATTGCCCCGAATCGACTCGGTCGAGGTCATCCGCTCATGGCCCCACGAAATCGGGCTGAAAGTGAGCGAACGTACTCCGGTTCTGATTGTCGAAGCGGCTGATAATTCGGGCAAGTACGTCGAAGTGGACGCGAAAGGGGTGCGTTTTGCCACGGTTTCACGCGCCCCGGAAGGCGTTCCCGTACTGGAATTGACGGTGTCCCGGTCGGGTTCGTCCGCCGCCAGTCTGCGGCGATTCGGCGAGGACCGGCTCGTGCGGGCGGCCGTGGGGGTCGCCGGTTCGATTCCGGCCGCGATCGCCCACGAGACCCTGGTCGTCAAGGTCCGTTCCTACGACTCCATCTCGCTGGAGTTGAGCGGAGACCGTACGGTCGCGTGGGGGAGCGCGGAGAAGGGGCGTGCGAAGGGCCGTGCGCTCACCGCCCTGATGAAAGCGGCGCCCGGCGCGGGGCACTTCGACGTGAGTGTCCCCACCGCGCCCGCGTCATCAGGGAGTTGACGCACATCCGCGCAGGCCAGCACCCTGGTTGGGCAGCGCTATGGCTGATCACATAGGGTGAAAAGAAAAACGGGAGGTTCGGCGTGTTCGTTGAACGTGCGCCACTTGTCGACTTAGTGTCCTGTTCGGAAGAGTCCAAGGAACAGTCACACTGGTAACCCTAAACTTCAGCGTTAGGGTTCGGGTCGGCGTTCGGACCGTCCCACTTCGGCATCAGTCGTCGGCTCGCGGGTACCCCGCGAAGCGGCGACACGTAACTCGAGGCGAGAGGCCTTCGACGTGGCAGCACCGCAGAACTACCTCGCAGTCATCAAAGTCATCGGTGTCGGCGGCGGTGGTGTCAATGCCATCAACCGGATGATCGAGGTCGGTCTCAAGGGCGTCGAGTTCATCGCCATCAACACCGACGCGCAAGCTCTGTTGATGAGCGACGCCGACGTCAAGCTCGACGTCGGCCGGGAACTCACCCGCGGACTCGGCGCCGGCGCCAATCCGGCCGTCGGCCGGAAGGCCGCCGAGGACCACCGCGAGGAGATCGAGGAGGTCCTCAAGGGGGCCGACATGGTCTTCGTGACGGCCGGCGAGGGCGGCGGCACCGGCACCGGCGGCGCGCCCGTCGTGGCCAACATCGCCCGCTCGCTGGGCGCCCTCACCATCGGCGTGGTCACCCGCCCGTTCACCTTCGAGGGCCGCCGCCGCGCCAACCAGGCCGAGGACGGCATCGCCGAGCTGCGCGAAGAGGTCGACACCCTCATCGTCATCCCGAACGACCGGCTGCTCTCCATCTCGGACCGCCAGGTCTCCGTGCTGGACGCGTTCAAGTCGGCGGACCAGGTCCTGCTCTCCGGTGTCCAGGGCATCACCGACCTGATCACCACCCCCGGTCTGATCAACCTCGACTTCGCCGACGTCAAGTCGGTCATGTCCGAGGCCGGTTCGGCCCTCATGGGCATCGGCTCGGCCCGCGGCGACGACCGCGCGGTGGCCGCCGCCGAGATGGCGATCTCCTCGCCGCTCCTGGAGGCCTCCATCGACGGCGCCCGCGGCGTCCTGCTCTCCATCTCCGGCGGCTCGGACCTCGGTCTGTTCGAGATCAACGAGGCCGCCCAGCTGGTCAGCGAGGCCGCGCACCCCGAGGCCAACATCATCTTCGGCGCGGTCATCGACGACGCCCTCGGCGACGAGGTCCGGGTCACGGTCATCGCGGCCGGCTTCGACGGCGGCCAGCCCCCGGCCAAGCGGGACAACATCCTCGGCTCGGCCGCGGCCAAGCGCGAGGAGCCCGCCCCGGCGCGGCCCGCCGAGAGCCGCCCGTCCTTCGGCTCGCTCGGCAGCGTCAAGCCGAAGGAGGAGCCGGCGCCGGCGCCCGCCCCGGAGCCGGTGAACGACGTTCCGGTCGCCCCGCCGGTCCCGCCGTCCCGGTCCTACTCGGACAGCGCCGCGGAAGAGCTGGACGTGCCGGACTTCCTCAAGTGATAGGACGGCGCGAGAACGTGAGCGGCGCGCACTTCGCCTTCACCGACAGGTGGGGCGGGGTGAGCGCCGCTCCGTATGAGGAGCTCAATCTCGGCGGGGCCGTCGGGGACGACGCCGCCGCTGTCACGACCAACCGGGAGCTCGCGGCCAAGTCGCTGGGTCTGGAGCCCGACCGGGTCGTCTGGATGAACCAGGTGCACGGCGCGGACGTGGCCGTGGTCGACGGACCGTGGGGCTCCGGTTCCGGCTCCGACTCCATCCCGTCCGTCGACGCGATCGTCACCACCCGGCGCGGTCTCGCGCTCGCCGTCCTCACCGCCGACTGCGTGCCCGTCCTGCTGACCGACCCCGTCGCCGGGGTCGCCGCCGCCGCGCACGCGGGTCGGCCCGGCATGATCGCCGGGGTCGTCCCCGCGGCGGTACGGGCCATGACCGAACTCGGCGCCGACCCCGCCCGGATCGTCGCCCGCACCGGACCCGCCGTCTGCGGCCGGTGTTACGAAGTGCCCGAGGCGATGCGCGCCGAGGTGGCCACCGTCGAGCCGGCGGCGTACGCCGAGACCAGTTGGGGCACGCCCGCCGTGGATGTGTGCGCCGGAGTGCACGCACAGCTGAAGCGCCTCGGGGTGCACGACCGGGAGCAGTCGCCGGTGTGCACGCTGGAGTCGCGCGACCACTTCTCGTACCGTCGCGACGGCGCCACAGGGCGACTCGCGGGATATGTCTGGCTGGACTGAGGGGCATGACCGACCGTAAGGCACAACTCGCCGGAAACCTGGCGAAGGTGGAGGACCGCATCGCGGCGGCGTGCGTGGCCGCGGGCCGCAAGCGGGACGAGGTGACCCTGATCGTGGTCACCAAGACCTACCCGGCGAGCGATGTGCGGATCCTGTCGGAACTCGGTGTGCGCCACGTCGCCGAGAACAAGGACCAGGACGCGGCGCCCAAGGCGGCCGAATGCTCGGATCTGTCCCTTGTGTGGCACTTCGTGGGCCAGTTGCAGACCAACAAGGTCCGTTCTGTGGTGCGTTATGCGGATCTCGTGCAGTCCGTCGATCGTTCCAGGCTTGTCACGACTCTGTCGAAAGAGGCCGTTCGGGCCGGCCGTGAGGTGGGATGTCTCATCCAGGTCGCGCTCGACGCCGACGAGAGCGGCCGGGGAGAGCGAGGAGGTGTCGGTCCGGGCGGAATCGAAGAACTGGCCGACCTCCTGGCGGAGTCGCCGGGGGTGCGGGTCGATGGTCTGATGACCGTCGCGCCGCTCACCGGGGAGTACGCCGGACGCCAACGGGCCGCGTTCGAGCGGTTGATGGATTTGTCGACCGACCTGCGCCGAGCCCATCCGGCTGCGAACATGGTCTCCGCAGGGATGAGTGCGGACCTCGAGGATGCCGTGGCGGCCGGAGCGACACATGTGCGCGTCGGCACTGCGGTACTCGGAGTCCGTCCCGGGCTCGGGTAACGTCGCCAAGAAGTCGGACCACAGCAGAAAATATGGTCATTCCGTCGAGAGGCGGGCGCAACGACCTCGTGGATCGCGGGCACTTGGAAGTCGTCAGTCGATCCACCACAGAGCGGAGGACTCAGAGCATGGCCGGCGCGATGCGCAAGATGGCGGTCTACCTCGGCCTCGTGGAGGACGATGGGTACGACGGCAGGGGATTCGACCCCGATGACGACTTCGAGCCCGAGCTCGACCCCGAGCCCGAGCGGGACCACCGCCGGCACGAGGCGGTGCATCAGTCACACCAGTCACACCAGTCCCAAAGGGATGAATCGGTACGAGTGGTGCAGCCCCCGGTGCAGCGCGAACCGGTGTCGCACGCCACTTCGCTTCCCGCGGAATCGGTGCGACCCGCCCGGATCGCGCCCGTGGCGTCCATCACACAAGAACGTTCGAGTCTGGAGAAGAACGCACCGGTGATCATGCCCAAGGTCGTGTCCGAGCGAGAGCCGTACCGGATCACCACATTGCACCCGCGGACCTACAACGAGGCCCGTACCATCGGGGAACACTTCCGTGAGGGCACCCCGGTGATCATGAATCTGACTGAGATGGACGACACAGATGCGAAGCGACTTGTCGACTTTGCGGCCGGTTTGGTGTTTGGTCTTCACGGCAGCATCGAGCGGGTGACGCAGAAGGTGTTCCTGTTGTCGCCTGCTAACGTCGATGTCACGGCGGAGGACAAGGCCCGCATCGCAGAGGGCGGGTTCTTCAACCAGAGCTGAGACGTACGACCGAAAACAGCGGTAGAGCAACACGGAATTGGGGAGAGGGAAACACCGGACATGAGCGTGGTCTTGACGATCCTCTACATCGCGCTGACGGTGTTCTTCATCGTGTTGATCTTCCGTTTGGTCATGGACTACGTCTTCCAGTTCGCCCGCTCATGGCAGCCCGGCAAGGCGATGGTGGTCGTTCTGGAGGCCACCTACACTGTCACCGATCCACCGCTCAAGCTTCTGCGGCGGTTCATTCCGCCGCTGCGTCTCGGGGGCGTGGCGCTCGACCTGTCCTTCTTCGTGCTGATGATCATCGTTTTCATCCTGCGTGCGGTGGTAGCCAGCGGGATGGGAGCGGTGTGAGAGATGCGGTCTTGCCGAATGCCGACGACTACGTTGAGGTGAAGAGATGCCGTTGACCCCCGAGGACGTGCGGAACAAGCAGTTCACGACCGTCCGCCTCCGAGAAGGCTATGACGAGGACGAGGTCGATGCCTTCCTCGATGAGGTCGAAGCCGAACTGACGCGCCTGCTGCGCGAGAACGAGGACCTGCGCGCCAAGCTGGCCGCGGCCACGCGCGCGGCTGCTCAGAACCAGCAGAACATGCGCAAGCCTCCGGAGCCTCAGGACCAGCAGGGCGGCATGCAGCAGGGTGGCATGCAGCAGCAGGGCGGCATGCAGCAAGGTGGCATGCAGCAGGGCGGCATGCAGCAACAGGGCGGCATGCAGCAGCAGGGTATGCGAGGTCCCGGTGGACCCGTACCCGCCGGCATATCGGGCCCGCCGCAGCAGATGGGGGGCCCCATGGGTGGGCCGCCCCAGCTGCCGAGCGGTGCTCCGCAGCTGCCCGCCGGCCCCGGTGGCCAGGGTGGGCAGCAGGGTCCCGGCCCGATGGGTCAGGGACCGATGGGCCAGGGCCCGATGGGTCAGGGCCAGATGCAGCCGCAGATGGGCCAGGGCCAGATGGGCCAGGGTCCCATGGGCGGCCAGCCCATGCAGCAGCAGATGGGCGGTCCGATGGGCGGCCCCATGGGTGGTCCGATGGGCGGCCCCGGCCAGGGTCCCGGCGGCGACAGCGCCGCGCGGGTGCTCTCGCTGGCCCAGCAGACCGCCGACCAGGCAATCGCCGAGGCCCGTTCCGAGGCCAACAAGATCGTCGGCGAGGCCCGCAGCCGCGCCGAGGGTCTGGAGCGGGACGCCCGTGCCAAGGCCGACGCGCTGGAGCGGGACGCGCAGGAGAAGCACCGCGTCGCGATGGGCTCCCTGGAGTCCGCCCGCGCCACGCTGGAGCGCAAGGTCGAGGACCTGCGCGGCTTCGAGCGCGAGTACCGCACGCGTCTGAAGTCCTACCTGGAGTCGCAGCTGCGTCAGCTGGAGACCCAGGCGGACGACTCGCTCGCCCCGCCGCGCACTCCGGCGACCGCGTCGCTGCCGCCGTCCCCGGCGCCCTCCATGGCACCGGCCGGCGCGAGCGCCCCGTCGTACGGCGGCAACCCGGGCGGCATGGGTGGAGGCATGGGCGGTGGCCCGGCTCCGGCCGCGCCCTCCTACGGCGGTCAGCAGCAGATGTCTCCGGCCATGACCCAGCCGATGGCTCCGGTCCGGCCGCAGGGCCCCTCTCCGATGGGGCAGGCTCCCTCGCCGATGCGTGGGTTCCTCATCGACGAGGACGACAACTGACGATTACTGGTACGCCGTAGGCGTCGGCAGCGTTCAGGGCGGGGCCCCGGATTTTCGATCCGGGGCCCCGCCCTTTCGCTGCGCGCGGGCGGGTTTCGGTGGGCTTTTGTTCGGGAGTGGGGGCGGCTGTTCCCCGTACGCAACGCCGAAGCCCTGGGGCACCGACATGCTCGGTGCCCCAGGGCTTCGGAGCGCCCGGCGGCTGCCGCCGGGCGGGGGCGGAGGGGCTCACCGGAGCTGACAGGGGGCCGCTGCCCCCACCCGTGCCGCTGGGGCAGCTGGGGCGTGCAAGGGCAGCAAGGCCGCCGGGTCCGCACAGGCCAGCGGGGCCGCTGGGCCCGCGCCCCGGCTGCGGGCGCGGCGAGCTGCGCGGGGCGGCCATGACGGCCGCCCCGCCGCCCCAGGCCCGCCGTGCTCGGCGGACGCTGTCGGTCAGACCTTGCGCAGGCGGAAGGTCAGCGTGAGGGCCTCGTCCGCGAAGGGCGTGCCGTACGTCTCGTCGGCCTCGCCGGAGGCGAAGTCCGTCGCGAGGACCTCGTCCGCGATCAGGGCCGAGTGCTCGGTCAGCGCCGCGGTCACCGCCGGGTCCGTCGCCGTCCAGCGCAGGGCGATCCGGTCGGCCACGTCGAGGCCGCTGTTCTTGCGGGCCTCCTGGATCAGGCGGATGGCGTCCCGGGCCAGGCCTGCCCGGCGCAGTTCCTCCGTGATCTCCAGGTCGAGGGCGACCGTCGCGCCGGAGTCGGAGGCCACCGACCAGCCCTCGCGGGGGGTCTCCGTGATGATGACCTCGTCGGGGGCGAGGGTGATGGTCTCGCCGTCGACCTCGACGGTGGCCGTGCCCTCGCGCAGCGCCAGGGACAGGGCGGCCGCGTCGGCGTTCGCCACGGCCTTGGCCACGTCCTGGACGCGCTTGCCGAAGCGCTTGCCGAGGGCCCGGAAGTTGGCCTTCGCGGTCGTGTCCACCAGGGAGCCGCCGACCTCGGAGAGGGAGGCCAGCGAGCTGACGTTCAGCTCCTCGGTGATCTGCGCGTGCAGTTCGGGGTTCAGCGCGTCGAAGCCCGTCGCCGCCACCAGGGCGCGGGAGAGGGGCTGACGGGTCTTGACGCCGGACTCCGCGCGCGTGGCCCGGCCCAGCTCCACGAGCCGGCGTACGAGCACCATCTGCTTGGACAGCTCCGGGTCGATCGCGGTCAGGTCCGCCTCGGGCCAGGCGGCGAGGTGCACGGACTCGGGGGCCCCCGGGGAGACCGGCACGATCAGGTCCTGCCAGACCCGCTCGGTGATGAACGGGGTCAGCGGGGCCATCAGCTTGGTGACCGTCTCGACGACCTCGTGGAGGGTGCGCAGCGCGGCCTTGTCGCCCTGCCAGAAGCGGCGGCGCGACCGGCGCACGTACCAGTTGGACAGGTCGTCGACGAAGGCCGAGAGGAGCTTTCCGGCGCGCTGGGTGTCGTAGGCCTCCAGGGCCCCGGTCACCTGGTCGGTGAGGGCGTGGAGCTCGGAGAGCAGCCAGCGGTCCAGGACCGGGCGGTCGGCCGGGGCCGGGTCCGCCGCGCTGGGCGCCCAGTTCGACGTACGGGCGTACAGGGCCTGGAAGGCGACCGTGTTCCAGTACGTGAGGAGGGTCTTGCGGACGACCTCCTGGATGGTGCCGTGGCCCACGCGACGGGCCGCCCAGGGGGAGCCGCCGGCCGCCATGAACCAGCGGACGGCGTCGGCGCCGTGCTGGTCCATGAGCGGGATCGGCTGCAGGATGTTGCCCAGGTGCTTGGACATCTTGCGGCCGTCCTCGGCGAGGATGTGGCCGAGGCACACGACGTTCTCGTAGGAGGACTTGTCGAAGACCAGGGTGCCGACGGCCATCAGCGTGTAGAACCAACCGCGGGTCTGGTCGATGGCCTCGCTGATGAACTGGGCCGGGTAGCGGGACTCGAAGAGTTCCTTGTTCTTGTACGGGTAGCCCCACTGCGCGAACGGCATCGAGCCCGAGTCGTACCAGGCGTCGATGACCTCCGGGACGCGGGTGGCCGTGCTGCCGCAGCCGTCCTGGGGGCAGGGGAAGGTGACCGCGTCGATGAACGGGCGGTGCGGGTCCAGCTCCGACTGGTCGGTGCCGGAGAGCCGGGTCAGCTCCTCGCGGGAACCGACGCACGTGAGGTGGTTCTCCTCACAGCGCCAGATCGGCAGCGGGGTGCCCCAGTAGCGGCTGCGGGAGAGCGCCCAGTCGATGTTGTTGTTCAGCCAGTCGCCGAAGCGGCCGTGCTTGACCGAGTCCGGGAACCAGTTGGTCTTCTCGTTCTCCTGGAGGAGACGGTCCTTGACGGCGGTGGTGCGGATGTACCAGGACGGCTGCGCGTAGTAGAGGAGCGCGGTGTGGCAGCGCCAGCAGTGCGGGTAGCTGTGCTCGTACGGGATGTGCTTGAAGAGCAGGCCGCGCTGCTGGAGGTCCTCGGTGAGCTTTTCGTCCGCCTTCTTGAAGAACACGCCGCCGACGAGGGGGACGTCCTCCTCGAAGGTGCCGTCGGGACGGACCGGGTTCACCACGGGCAGGCCGTACGAGCGGCAGACCTTGAGGTCGTCCTCACCGAAGGCGGGGGACTGGTGGACCAGACCCGTACCGTCCTCGGTCGTCACGTACTCGGCGTTCACGACGTAGTGGGCCTCGGCCGGGAACTCCACGAGCTCCAACGGACGTTGATAGGTCCAGCGCTCCATCTCGGCGCCGGTGAAGGTCTGGCCGGTGGTCTCCCAGCCCTCGCCGAGCGCCTTGGCGACGAGCGGCTCGGCGACGACGAGCTTCTCGCTGCCGTCCGTGGCGACCACGTAGGTGACCTCGGGGTGGGCGGCGACCGCGGTGTTGGACACCAGCGTCCACGGCGTGGTCGTCCACACCAGGAGCGCGGCCTCACCGGCGAGCGGACCGGAGGTGAGCGGGAAACGGACGTACACCGAGGGGTCGACGACCGTCTCGTAGCCCTGCGCCAGCTCGTGGTCCGACAGGCCGGTGCCGCAGCGGGGGCACCAGGGGGCGACGCGATGGTCCTGGACCAGCAGGCCCTTGTTGAAGATCTCCTTGAGCGACCACCAGACGGACTCCACGTACTCGGGGTCCATGGTCCGGTAGGCGTCGTCGAGGTCGACCCAGTAGCCCATGCGGGTCGTGAGCTCGGTGAAGGCGTCGGTGTGCCGGGTCACCGAGTCGCGGCACTTGGCGTTGAACTCGGCGATGCCGTACGCCTCGATGTCCTTCTTGCCGTTGAAGCCGAGCTCCTTCTCGACCGCCAGCTCCACGGGGAGGCCGTGGCAGTCCCAGCCGGCCTTGCGGGCCACGTGGTAGCCGCGCATCGTGCGGAAGCGGGGGAAGACGTCCTTGAAGACGCGCGCCTCGATGTGGTGGGCGCCCGGCATGCCGTTGGCGGTGGGCGGGCCCTCGTAGAACACCCACTCGGGGCGGCCCTCGGACTGCTCCAGGCTCTTGGCGAAGATCTTCTGCTCGCGCCAGAAGTCGAGCACCGCGTGCTCGAGCGCGGGCAGATCGACCTGGGCGGGCACCTGGCGGTACGTCGGCTCTGTCATGAGCGGGCTTCCTCCAACGGACTTGCTGCCTTCCGTCGGAGGGACGAGAGCTTCGATCCTTCGTACGCCGTGTGCGGCGCGCTCCCGCGGTACCACCCTCCTTGGCTCCCCCGCGCGCCGTACGCGCCGGTGAACCCCCTCATTGAGGTCGCGATACCGGGTCTACTCGCCGTACCCCACGGACTACGCCCTGGGGTGCGGGTTTCTTCCGGCGGCTCCGGGGTGATCTTCACATCGCGCTCGCCCCCGGGCTTCCACCGTCCCCGGGTCGCTCTGGGCTGCGTACGACGCTACTCGTCCCCATCCACGCTTCTCGCTCCGCCCAGTGTACGGCGCCGTACGGACAGGGGCCGACCGGATTTCCGGCGGCCGTGCGCGGTGTGCGGCGGCGATCCGCCCGGGTTCGCGGGCGGGGGCGTGGTGACCTGCGGGATGACCCGAATGGAGCGGGCGGGGCGTCCGGATCCTGGGACGTGCCGCGCGGCGGAATACCCGGCGGGGAGCTGGGCACAACGCTTGCAGGCTCGTCGCGCGACGGGTGCGGGACGGGCGGAATGTGTGGTCTGCCCCGTTGCCGCGGGACTCGGGTCGATTTATCGTCCCAGCACGATGCGCGTGCAAGATCACAAAATGTGAAGGGGCGCGGCCATGGTGGCGAAGAAGACCGCCGTTCAGCAGTCGGCGTCCGGCAGATCCACGGTGGCCTCCGGCGGTGGAGACGAGGGGCCGAAGGCCTCGGCGGTGCAGGCGGCCGGCAAGAAGAGGGTGGCGAAGAAGGCGTTGGCCACGAAGGCGGTGGCGAAGAAGGCGGTGGCCAAGAAGGCCGCAGCGGAGAAGCCGGGCGCCGGGAAATCGGTCGCCGGGAAGCCGGTTGCCGGGAAGTCCGTCACCGGGAAGTCGGCGGGCAGGAAGTCCGTCGGTGGCGAGTCGGTCGTCAAGAAGGCCGCGGCCAAGAAGGCGACGACGGTGAAGCAGAGCACCTCTGCGACGAAGAGCACGGTCAAGAAGGCGGACGCGGCCGAGGCCGCCGAGACGACGGGAGCCACGACAGTGGTTGCGAAGAACACTCCTGGTACGGCTACGGCGGCGAAGAAGAAGCCCACCGCCGTCCCCAAGGCACGGCCCGCCGCGGTGGAGCCCGGCGAGCTCGCGGTACGCCCCGGTGAGGACCCCTGGAGCCCCGACGAGGTGGACGAGGCCCGGACGGAGCTGCAGTCCGAGGCGACGCGGCTGAGGACCGAGCTGGAGGCCTCCGAGCGGGCCCTGACCGGTCTGATGCGGGACTCCGGGGACGGCGCGGGCGACGACCAGGCCGACACCGGGGCGAAGAACATCACGCGCGAGCACGAGTTGTCCCTCGCCCACAACGCGCGCGAGATGCTCGACCAGACCGAGCGCGCCCTGGACCGGCTCGCCTCGGGCACCTACGGACTCTGCGAGAACTGCGGCAATCCGATCGGAAAGGCGCGAATGCAGGCCTTCCCCCGGGCCACACTCTGCGTCGAGTGCAAGCAGAAGCAGGAACGCCGCTAGCGATCGCCCACTGAGCCCCTGGTCCGCGGCGGGTGTGTCGTACCTTTGTCCTCAGTCAGGAACCTAGGTTGAGGGACTCACGTGGCAGAGGCGGAGCGCATCATCGGTACGCCGGACATTCCAGACGCGGCCGGGGCCGACCCGGAGCAGTCCGTCGGCGGCGACGACGCCGCGGCGCAGCGGGCCGAGACGGCCGCGAAGCCGCGCGGCAGGCGCCGGATCGCCGTGCTGTTCGGGGTCGCCGCGCTGGCGTACGCGCTCGACCTGGTCAGCAAGATGATCGTGGTCGCCAAGCTGGAGCACCATGAACCGATCGAGATCATCGGGGACTGGCTGAAGTTCGAGGCGATCCGCAACGCGGGCGCGGCCTTCGGCTTCGGCGAGGCCTTCACGATCATCTTCACGGTGATCGCGGCGATCGTGATCCTGGTGATCGCCCGGCTCGCCCGCAAGCTCTACAGCCTGCCCTGGGCGATCGCGCTCGGTCTGCTGCTCGGCGGTGCGCTGGGCAACCTCACCGACCGGATCTTCCGGTCGCCGGGTGTCTTCGAGGGCGCGGTCGTCGACTTCATCGCGCCGAAGGGCTTCGCGGTCTTCAACCTCGCCGACTCGGCCATCGTGTGCGGCGGCATCCTGATCGTGCTGCTGTCGTTCCGGGGGCTCGACCCGGACGGGACCGTCCACAAGGACTGAACCCGGCGGGACCGACGGGGTTTTCCACAGGCGCGGTCGGGCGTGTCGTGGCGGTCCGGCATACTCGTCGGGTGAGCACGATTCCCGAGATCCGTACCCTGCCCGTGCCCGACGGCCTGGAGGGCGAGCGTGTGGACGCCGTCATCTCCCGCATGTTCGGCTTCTCCCGTACCAAGGCGGCCGAGCTCGCCGCCGCGGGGAAGGTCACGGTCGACGGGTCGGTGGTCGGCAAGTCGGAGCGGGTGCACGGCGGGGCCTGGCTCGAGGTCGAGATGCCGCAGGCGCCCGCGCCGGTGCAGATCGTCGCCGAGCCGGTCGAGGGCATGGAGATCGTGCACGACGACGATGACGTGGTCGTGATCGTCAAGCCGGTCGGTGTGGCCGCGCACCCCAGCCCCGGCTGGTCGGGACCCACCGTCATCGGCGGGCTCGCCGCCGCCGGGTACCGCATCTCCACCTCCGGCGCCGCCGAGCGGCAGGGCATCGTGCACCGGCTCGACGTCGGCACCTCGGGTCTCATGGTGGTCGCCAAGTCGGAGTACGCGTACACGTCCCTCAAGCGCCAGTTCAAGGAGCGGACGGTCGACAAGCGGTACCACGCGCTGGTCCAGGGCCACCCCGACCCCACGAGCGGCACCATCGACGCGCCCATCGGACGCCACCCCAACCACGACTACAAGTGGGCGGTCATCGCCGAGGGCAAGCCGTCGGTCACGCACTACGACCTGGTCGAGGCGTTCCGCGCCGCGTCCCTGCTCGACATCAAGCTGGAGACCGGGCGCACCCACCAGATCCGCGTCCACATGGCCGCCCACCGGCACCCCTGCGTCGGTGACCTCACGTACGGCGCCGACCCGACGCTCGCCAAGCGGCTCGGCCTCACCCGTCAGTGGCTGCACGCCGTACGCCTCGGTTTCGAGCACCCCGGGGACGGCAGCTGGGTCGAGTTCGGCAGCGACTACCCCGCGGACCTGCAGAAGGCCCTGGACAAGGTCCGGGAGGAGACGTACGCGTGAGCCCCGCGCCGGTCTCCTACGAGGTGCGTGTCGCCGACGGCCCCGCTGACCGCGAGGCGTGTTTCGCGGTGCGCAAGCAGGTCTTCGTCGTCGAACAGGGCGTGCCGGAGGACCTGGAGTACGACGCGTACGACGCCGAGGCCGTGCATGTGCTCGCCGAGCGGGACGACGGGGTCCCCCTCGGGGCCGGGCGGCTGCTGTACGGAAAGGCGGCGGCCGGCAAGACCGGTGGGGAGCCCGGTGTGGGGTCCCTGGGGCGGCTCGCCGTCGTGCCGGAGGCCCGGGGGCTGGGCGTCGGGGTCGCGCTGGTGCGGGCGGTCGAGGAGGCGGCGCGGGAGCGCGGGCTGACCGCGGTGGACCTGGGGGCGCAGACGCATGCCCTGGGGTTCTACGCGCGGCTGGGGTATGAGGCGTACGGGCCGGAGTTCCCGGACGCGGGCATCCCTCATCGGGCGATGCGGCGAAGGCTTTAGCGTTCGGCGGTGCGGGTGGGGCACCCTGGGCATCCGGTCGGTCGTGATCGTCTAGCACCAGCGGAGCGCCCCCATGGATCAATTGGCCCTGTTCTTCGTCTTGTTGGTCGGGGCCGTGGTCAGCGTGCCGGTGGGGGAGCGGCTGAAGCTGCCGGCGCCGGTGCTGATGACGCTGCTGGGCATCGCCCTGGCCCTGCCCGGGTTCGTGCCCAATGTGGAGATCCCGCCGGAGCTCATCCTGCCGCTGCTGCTGCCCCCGCTGCTGTACGCGGCGGTGCGGCGGACCTCCTGGCGGCAGTTCACGGCCAACCTGCGGCCGATCCTCCTGCTGGCCGTGGCGCTGGTGTTCGTGACCACCGCCGCGGTGGCCGCCGTGGCGAACGCGATCGTGCCCGGACTGCCCGTCGCGGCGGCCGTGGCGCTCGGCGCCCTCGTCGCGCCGCCCGACCCGGTCGCGGCGACGGCCGTGGCGGGACAGCTCGGGCTGCCGCGCCGGCTGGTGTCGATACTGGAGGGCGAGGGCCTCTTCAACGACGTCACGGCCATCGTGCTCTACCACGTGGCCATCGCGGCCGCCGTCAGCGGATCGTTCTCCTGGCCGGGCGCCGCGCTCCAGCTCGTGCTGTCGGCCGTCGTCGCCCTCGCCGTGGGGATCGGGCTCGGCTGGGCCGCCAACAAGCTGATGGACTTCCTCGAGGACGCGACGCTGCAGATCGGGCTGACCCTGCTCGTGCCGTACGCGTCGTACGTGATGGCCGAGGAGCTCCACGGGTCCGGGGTGCTCGCGGTGCTCACGACCGCGTTGTTCCTCGCGGAGTACGCGCTCGGTGCGGACGACGTCCTGACGCGGCTCGCCGGGCACACCGTCTGGGACGTCGTGGACACGCTGGTCACCGGTGTCGCCTTCGGGCTGATCGGGCTGGAGCTGCACAACGCCATCCGTACGGCGTCCGGGCGATGGGGCGAGATGCTCGGCTGGGCGGCGGCCGTCGTGGTCGTCGTCGTGCTCGTACGGCTGCTGTGGCTGCTGCCCGCGACGTGGCTGGCGCGGCGGTTGCACGCGAAGCGGGACTACGACGAGGAGATCCCGGTGTCCTGGCGCGAGACCGTGGTGATGTGGTGGTCGGGGATGCGCGGGGTGGCCTCCGTGGCGCTGGCGCTGGCGATTCCGTTGGAGACCGACAGCGGGGCGCCGTTCCCGGACCGGGACGAGATCGTGTTCATCGCGTTCGGGGTGATCATGGCGACGCTGGTGCTGCAGGGGCTGACTCTGCCGTGGCTGGTGCGGCGGCTGGGGGTGCGGGCCGACGAGGGGGCCGAGAAGGAGTTCGAGAAGGCGTTGGCCGTACGGGCGGCGAAGGCGGCGAAGCGGCGGCTGAAGGAGATCGAGGAGGTGGAGGAGCTGCCGGAGGAGATGTCCGAGCGGTTGCTGCGGCGGGCCTTCGAGATCGGGGTGCGGATCAGTCCGGAGGTGGGGGAGGACGAGCGGCGGGAGGGCCATGAGCAGCGGGTGCGGCGGCTTCGGCGGATGCGGCGGATCCAGGGCGAGATGCTGAGCGCGGCTCGCCACGAGGTGCTGGCCGCGCGGAGTGAGCCGGGCGCGAATCCCGAGGTGGTGGACCGGGTGCTCCGGCATCTGGATGTGCGCAGCCTGCGCTGACCCGCCGGTACCGTGCCGGTGAGTCGGCGGGCCTGGAGTCGTCGTGTGACGTGCTTGTGCCGAGGGGCCGGAGAGCCACCGAGGTGGCGGCTCGGGGGAGTTGGGGGTTTGTAGGGTCGGGGGTATGGCTCGCAATGTGGTGATCAGTGGTGGCGGGACGGGGATCGGGCGCGCGGCGGCGGAGGTGTTCGCGGCCGGTGGGGACCGGGTGTTGTTGGTCGGGCGGCGGGGGGAGGTGCTGGAGAAGGCCGGGGTGCCCGGGGCGCTCACGTACGCGGCCGATCTCTCCGACGCGGAGAGCGTGCGGGGGCTCGCCGCCTTCGTGACGGCGGAGTTCGGGACCGTGGACGTGCTGATCCACAGCGCCGGGGGGAACGGCGGGCTGGAGCCCGCGGTGGACGGGGGCGATCCGCTCGATGCCGTCGCGCACGCCTGGGGCGTCAACTTCCGGCTGAACACGCTGACCGCCGTGCTGCTCACCGAGGCGTTGCGGGAGCGGCTGGCCTCGCCGGGCGGGCGGGTGCTCTTCCTGTCGTCGATCGCGGCGTACCGGGGGTCGGGGAGCGGGGCGTACGCCGCGTCCAAGGCGGCGCTGCACCCCTACGCGTTCGATCTGGCACGGGAGTTCGGGCCGCGCGGGATCACGGTGAACGTCGTGGCGCCCGGCTATGTGGCGGACACCGAGTTCTTCGGCGGTCCGGTGGAGGAGACGCGGCGGGCCCGGCTCGTCGCGGAGACCTCCATGGGCCGGGCAGGTACACCCGCGGATGTCGCCGACACCCTGCACTGGCTCGCGTCGCCCGGCGCCGGACACGTCACCGCGCAGATCGTCCAGGTCAACGGAGGCGCGGAGCGCGGGCACTGAGGGCGTGGGGCGGGCCCGAGGCCGGACCCGCCCCACGTTCACGCCGATGCGCCGACGGTGCCCGTGCTCACCCTCGGTCCGCGGCCCTCGGGGGCTCGTGGACGCGGCTCCGATTGATGCGGGGGGCCGTGCCGTCGCCGTTGTGGGAGGCGGGGTGGGTCGGGGGCAGGACCGCGTCGGCGGTGTTGACGCGGGGGAGGGCGTAGGGGTGGGTCTCGGTGAGCCAGTGGATCAGCTGTTCGCGGACGGTGACGCGGACGGTCCACAGGTCGTCCGGGTCCTTGGCGGTCATGAGGGCGCGCACCTCCATGGTGGAGGGGGTCGAGTCGGTGACCGTCAGGTCGAAGTGGCGGCCGTCCCAGGCGGGGCAGGAACGCAGGATGTCCCGGAGCCGGTCGCGCATCGCGGGCAGCGGCGCGGCGTGGTCGACGTGCAGGAAGACCGTGCCGGTCATCTGGGCGCCGCCCCGCGACCAGTTCTCGAACGGCTTCGAGGTGAAGTACGACACCGGCATGGTGATCCGGCGCTCGTCCCAGGTGCGGACCGTCAGGAACGTGAGGGTGATCTCGTCGACCGTGCCCCACTCGCCCTCCACCACGACCACGTCACCGAGGCGGACCATGTCGCCGAAGGCGATCTGCAGCCCCGCGAAGAGGTTGCTCAACGTGGACTGCGCGGCGATACCGGCGACGATCCCCAGGAGCCCGGCCGAGGCCAGCAGTGAGGCGCCGGCCGCGCGCATCGCCGGGAACGTCAGCAGCATCGCGGCCACGGCCACCACACCGACGATCGCCGAGACGACCCGCATGATCAGCGTGACCTGGGTCCGTACCCGGCGTACCCGGGCCGGATCGCGGTGGGCGCGGGCGTAACGGCTGTACGTCAACTCCACTATCGCGGCCGCGATGCGGATCACCAGCCAGGCCGTGGCGCCGATCAGCACCAGGGTGAGCGTGCGGCCGATGGCGGTGCGGTGCTGTTCCAGCAGCTGCGCCTCGTCGTACGTGGCTCTGAGGAAGGCCGCGCACAGGACCAGTTGGTAGGGGATGCGGCCGCGGCGCAGCAGGCCCCACAGAGGTGTCTCGTGGTGGCGCTGGTCCGCTTTGCGCAGCAGCAGATCGGTCGTCCAGCCGATGAGCAGCGTAAGGACGACCGAGCCACCGATGACGATCAATGGACGGAGTAGGTTCTCCATGCCTTCGAACGTAACCGGCCGCGCGGGGTCATGAACATGTGACTTCCGCCGCGCTCCGGGTACGCGCGCCGGGGACCGCTGTCCGCCCCTGCTGGCACCATGGCCCCATGAACATCATGCTCTTCCACTCGATCTACGGTCTGCGGCCCGCCGTGCGCCGGGCGGCGGACCGGCTGCGCGGTGCCGGACACGAGGTGTGGACCCCCGACCTCTTCAACGGCCGGACGTTCGACACGGTGGAGGAGGGCCGGGCCCTCCACGAGGAGCTGGGCCGGGAAGAGCTCCTCAAGCGGGCGGTGCTGGCCGCCGCCCCCTACTCGGAGCGAGGGCTCGTCTACGCCGGGTTCTCGCTCGGTGCCGCCGTCGCGCAGACCCTCGCCCTGGGCGACAAGAACGCGCGCGGGCTGCTGCTCCTGCACGGCACCTCGGACATCGCCGCCACCGCGTCGGTGGACGACCTGCCCGTGCAGCTGCACGTGGCCGAGCCCGACCCCTTCGAGCCGGACGACTGGCTGAGCGCCTGGTATCTGCAGATGCGCAAGGTCGGCGCCGACGTCGAGGTCTACCGCTACGCGGGCGCCGGCCACCTCTACACCGACCCCGACCTCCCCGACTACGACGAGGAGGCCGCCGAGGCCACCTGGCACGTGGCTCTCGGCTTCCTCGAAACCCTGTGAGACCAGGGCGGGATCACACGGGGTCGTACGTCCGCTCCACCTTCTGTGTCCCGCTCCGCGTCCGGTACGAGCGCGCCCAGGACGAGGTCGCGTCGGCCCTCGTGCGGTCGGACAGGACGTAGAAGTCCATCTGCGCCCGCGCGGCGGTGATGTCCAGCACGCCGTAGCCGTGGCGGTCGGTGTCGACCCAGTGGACGTGCCGGTTGGCGGCGCGGATCAGCGGGGAGGCCACCGCGGAGACGGTGCCCTCCGGGACCTTGACGAGGTCGTCCAGGTTGTCGGAGGTCACCGACGTGACGACGAACTCGGTGGCGGCGGACGCCGACAGCGGGTACGTACCGGCGTTGACCGGCACGTCGTTGGCCCAGGCCATGTGGATGTCACCGGTGAGGAAGACCGTGTTGCGGATCGCGTTCTGCCGCAGGTGGGCGAGGAGTTCGCGGCGGTCGTCGGTGTAGCCGTCCCACTGGTCCGGGTTGAGGGCGAGACCCTCCTTCGGCAGTCCCAGCAGTTCGGCGAGGGGTTCGAAGAGGTCGGCGGTGAGGTTGCCGAGGGCGAACGGGGCGATCATCACTGAGTTGCCGACCAGACGCCAGGTCGTGTCGGAGGACTTCAGCCCGGCCTTCAGCCAGTCGAGCTGGGCCCGGCCGGTCAGCGTGCGGTCCGCGTCGTCGACCTCGCCGTCGCCCACGCCCACCTGCTGCGACCGGAAGGAGCGCAGGTCGAGGAGTGAGAGGTCGACGAGCTTGCCGAAACGCAGGCGTCGGTAGGTGGTGCCCGCGACCGCCGGGCGCACCGGCATCCACTCGAAGTAGGCCTGCTTGGCCGCCGACTGACGGGCCGCCCAGGCGCCCTCCGCGCCCTCGGTGTGGTTCTCGGCACCCGCCGACCACGCGTCGTTGGCGATCTCGTGGTCGTCCCAGATGGCGACCACCGGCGCGGCCGCGTGCAGCGCCTGGAGGTCCGGGTCGGTCTTGTAACGGGCGTGCCGGACGCGGTAGTCGGCGAGGGAGAGGATCTCGTGGGTCGGCGCGTGCGGTCGTACGACCCTGTCGCGGGTGCCGTACTCGCCGGTGCCGTACTCGTAGATGTAGTCGCCGAGATGCAGCCACGCGTCCAGGTCGCCGCGGGCGGCGAGATGACGGTAGGCCGCGAAGTACCCGCCCTCCCAGTTGGCGCAGGACACCACGCCGAAGCGCAGGCCGGTGACGGTGGCGTCGGCGGCCGGGGCGGTGCGGGTGCGGGCGGCGGGCGAGTCGGTGCCGCCGGCCGAGAAGCGGAACCAGTAGTCGGTGGCGGGCGCGAGGCCACGTACGTCCGCCTTGACGGTGTGGTCGGAGGAGGCGCTCGCGGTCGTCGATCCCTTGGCGACGATGTGGGTGAACGCCTTGTCCAGGGCGACGGTCCAGCCGACCTCGATGTCCGGGCCGATGCCGGAGCCGGGCAGCGCGGCGGCGGTGGGCGTCACCCGGGTCCACAGCAGCACACCGTCGGGCAGCGGATCGCCGGAGGCGACGCCGTGCAGGAAGGCGGGGGCCTCTGCCGCCTGCGCCGGTATCGCGGCCGCCAGCGGTGCCGCGAGGACGGCACCGGCCGTGGCCGCCTTGACCACCGTGCGGCGGCTCGGGGCGGACGAACTCGTGGGCCGGGTAGGGGAATCGGGTCTGGAGTGAGATCTGCGACTGGTCACGGCGGATGAGATTACTGATCGGTAAGGCCTGAGGTAAGGCAGAGGTCCGAAATCCGCTCAATGTTCAGACGGTCGTGCGTTGTTCGTCGGATCGCCCATGGCGGTCAGGGCTCCGGTCAGCCCGTGCCCCGGCGGTCAGCGGTCCTCGGCGTAGCGTCTGGCCAGGGTGATCAGGGCCGCGCGGTCGGGACTGCCGGTGCGGTGGCGGAGGCTGGCGAGGTGCTTCTCGACGGTCCGGGGGGAGAGGAAGAGGTGCTCGGCTATCTCCTGGTTGCCGAGCCGCGCGGCGAGCAGGCGCAGAACCTCGTACTCCCGGGCGGTCACCCCCACGCGGCGCAGCTCGCGCGGGATCGTGTCGTGGCCCTGGCGGCGGCGCGGCACGGGCGAGCCCGCCTCGCGCAGCAGCGCCCGGCACGCGGCGGACACGCGGGTCGTGCCCCGCTCGTGGAAGAACTGTTCGGCGGCGCGCAGCCATTCGACGGGCCGGCCCCAGCCGTCGGCGAGCGCGGCCTGGGCGCCCAGCCGCAGACAGAGATGGGCGGCCAGCGGGATCGTGGCGGTGCCGGTCAGGGCCTCCTCCGCCGTCTTGGCGGCCTCGGCGGTCCGGCCCTCGCGGCCCAGCAGGACGGCCCGGGACCAGCCGGCGAAGGGGCGGTCCCAGTGGACCTGGGCGAATCGTTCGGTGCCGGGGCCGTCGAGTTCGACCCAGTCGGTCGTGCCGCGCAGGGTGCGCAGCAGGAGGTACGGGCCGAGGAAGCCGGTGACGCCCCGGGTGCTGGGCAGGGCCCGCATGACGGCGTCCGCCTCGGTGAACTCGGCCAACGCGCGGTCGTGTTCCTCCCGCAGCAGGGAGCAGATGCCGTGGGCCCAGCCCCACACGGAGGTGTCGGCGTAGCCCCAGAGCGCCCCGGCGCCGCGCCCGGCGAGCGCGCGCTCCAGCGTGCGCACGGTGGCGTCGAGCTTCTCCCGCTCCCCGAGCGACGCGGCGATGATGCCGGCCACGCCCGCCCCGATCAACTCCACCTCGCGCAACCGCAGTCGGCGGGCCGTGTCCCGGAGGCGACGCGCGGACTCCGTGGCCCGGTCCTGTTCGTCGCGCAGGATGTGCGCGAGGGTCAGATGCATGTCGGCCCAGGCGGTCATGAGGACCGCGCCGGTGTCCTCGGCGGCCGCCCGCGCGGCGAGCAGCCGGTCCGTGCCGGTGAACCGGACGCGGTCGAGCACGCCCAGTTCCAGCAGACCGCGGATCCGCCACACCGGCAGCGCGTGGGCCTCGGCGGTGGCGACCAGCCGGGCGAACGCGTCCTCCGCCTCGCCCAGGTCCCGGGGACGCAGGCAGTACCCGAGCATGTTGAGCGCCTTGCACGCCACCTCCGGCAGCCCCACCTCCTCCGCGGTCGCGACGGCGCCCTCGGCGAGCGCGCGGGCGCTCTCCAGCCGGTCCGGGCGCTGCGAGTTCAGCACCAGGTGGGCGGCGACCGCGTCCAGCGCGGCGCGGGACGCCGGGTCGGGCGTGTCGCCGAGCAGGTCCCTCGCCCGCCGTACGGCGGTCAGCCCCTCCTCCCACTGCTGGGCGGTCGCCGCGGCCCGCGCCCGGGTCAGAAAAGCCGCCGCCCGTCGGCCGGGCGGTGCGCCGGACACCGTCAGGACTCGGTCCAGCCGTTCACCGAGTTCGGGTACGCGCCGTACGTCCCCGGTGAGGACCAGCGTGCCGAGCAGCTCCTCCAGCAGCCGGGCCACGGCCTCGGGCGGCGCGTTGGGCGTGTCGGCGATCAGTTCCAGGCCCCGGTCGAGGAGTTCCACGGCGGTCAGCAACGCACCCCGGGCGACGGCCTGCCGGCCGGCCCCGGCGAGCAACACGGCCGCCCGCGCCGGCCGGCCACCGGCGACGCACAACTCCGCGGCGAGCCGGTACAGATCGTCACCGGCGTCTTCGCCGAGGGGGCGGTGGGGGGCGGGTGCCAGTGCGGCGGACGGGGCGAGCGCGTGGGGAGGGCCCGCTGGTTCGGGAACGCCGGGCCGCTCCGGGCCGTGGGCGTTCGCCCTGCTCGGCGTGTCGTGGTCCCCGGTGCTCGGCGTGATCGGGCATGTCGGGAGCTTTCCACCGGCGTGCGTCGCGTCGGAGCTCGTGTCCTCGCCGCTCACCCCCCACGCCCCCTCGATCGCGTCCGCCGCCGCCAGACACAGGGCCGCCCGTTCGGCGGGAAGCAGGCGGCGGGTGATGGCGTCGGCGGTGAGGGCGTGTCGGAAGGTGTGCCAGCCGGGGTCGGAGGGGGTGGTGGCGTCGGAGACGAGGTGGGCGTGGGAGGCGTGGCGGAGTTGGGCGAGGGCGGTGGCGCGGTCCAGGCCGGCGGCGCGGGCGGCGATGTCCACGGGGAAGCGCCGGCCGAGGACCGCCGCCGCTTCCAGGAGCGCGACACCGGCCGGCGGCAGTTGGTCCACGCGTTGCAGGACGGCGGCGGCGACCGTGGCGGGCACACCGGCGTCGAGCGAGCCGGTCACCGTCCAGCGGGAGCCCCCGTCCCGGACGAGAGCACCCCCGTCGACCATGGCGCGCAGCAGTTCCTCCACCACGAAGGGAACGCCCTCGGACACGGTGTGCAGCTGCTTCAGCACCGGGGTCGGGACGTCTTCGGCCGAGTCGTGGCCCAGGCAGCGGGCGGCCAGCTCGGCGGTGCCGGCCGGCCCGAGGCGGGCGAGGCGGATCGTCCGGGCCGTACGACGGGACGTGGCGGCCCCGGCGAGGTCGAGCGCCGGGCCGGACTCGCCGCGCAGGGTCGCCAGCAGGACGGTCCGCTGCCCGGAGAGGTTGTCCGTGAGGTAGTCGACGATGGCGAGGGTGTCGGCGTCCGCGTCGTGCAGGTCCTCCAGCACCAGGACGCAGCCGCCGTCCCGGCCGAGGACGTGCAGGAGCCGCAGCACCGCCTCGGCGTACCCGACGAGGGGCGCGCCGTCCTGCGGTGCCAGCCCGCACAGCCGGGTCAGCAGCGGTTCGTAGGGGCCCAGATCCCCGTCCGCGGGCGCCCCGTCGCCCCGTAACGCGGAGAACACGGCCTCAGCCAGGGGGCGCAGCGGCACCGCCCGTCCGGCGGACGCGGCGCGTCCGCGCAGGACGCGCGCCCCGGTGCACGCTGCGGCGGACGCGGCTTCCTCGACGAGCCGGGACTTGCCGATGCCGGGCTCGCCCAGCACGAAGACCGACGAACCCCGCCCGTCCAGGCCCGCCCGGACGACGGCTGCCAGCAGCTCGCGCTCCGCCTCCCTGCCGACCAGGGCGGGCGAGGACAGTGACGAGAAAGACGGCTCCGAAGAGAAGGAAGGCTCCGAAGAGAAGGAAGGCTCCAACGAGAACGACGACAACTCCAGGCCCCCTGCGCCCTGTCGGGATGGTCGTGGCAACCCCGTACGCCTCCCGCACGCCGCGCGCACGTTCCCTCCGTACGCCGGGGGCGCCGTCCCCGTACGCCACCCCCGTCGAGCATCCCTCGCACGCGTCTTCGAGGCGCGTACAGAGTAGCCCCCGGTTCCACAGGGGACGCACGACTACATGGGGGATCTTCCCCGATGCCCGTCCTCCCGGAGTCCGGCACGCTTCTGTTTCGGCAGGGCAGGGGGGACAGGGCATGACCCGGGGGGACATGCCCTGCCTGCTTCTTTCTCTTTCGGCAGGGAGGTCGTCGATGCAGCGTGCCCAGGTGTGGGTCGCCGCCGGAGTGCTGGGCATGGTCCTGTGCGGGTGCTCGTCATCCACGGGGAGCACCGGGAGCACTGGAAGCACTGGGAGCACGGGGGGAGGCAGTGACGGCGGGTCGTCGTCGGCCGGTGCCGCCGCCGACGAACCGGAGGTTCCGCTGACCACCCAGGACCTGGAGCGGGTCTGCACGGACGGACTCGGCTTCGCCGGACTGCCGGCCTACGACCGTACGAAGAAGACCGTGCACCCGGCGCAGCTCATGAACAGCACCGGCGACGGCTGGACGAGCAGCGTGCCTCTCGACGGCGACTTCCCCAAGGGCTGGTTCCTCGGCTACGAGGACAAGCCGGCCGAGGCGGAGCTGGTCGTCTGCGTCGAGCGCACCAAGGCCACCGCGACCGGCAAGGTCTGCGACATGGAGGCCGACGGCAAGCCGCTGAAGATCCGGACGTACAACACCTCGTACCGGCTGCGGGTCGTCGAGGCGCGCACCGGCAAGGAGCAGTACGCGCACAGCGGCAAGGCCGAGTCCGACGAGTGCCCGGCCTACATCTTCACCTCGGACGACGAGGACGCCGACAAGTACTACAACGAGGTCCGGCCCGAGGACTACCGGGGGCGCGTCAAGCCGTACATCGCGCCGTAGCCACGGCGTGGGAGGCACGGGTGGGTGTCCGGAGGAACGGCCTCCGGAGACCCACCCGTCCCGTGCGCGACGCGGGGCGTTACTTGGTGACGCCCGCGTCCTTGAGCGCCTTCTCCCAGTCCGCGACCGAGGACGGGTTGCTGACCGTCTTGTCGTTGATCTTGATGGTCGGGGTCGACTCGACCCCCTCGGCGTCGTCGAAGGACTTGCTCATCCGCATCGCCCAGGCGTCGTATGTGCCCTTCTCGACGGCGTCCTGGAACTTCTTGTTGTTCTTCAGCGCGTCGACCGTGTTGGCCACCTTGATCAGATAGCTGTCCTTGGCGAACTCGTCGGTCGACTCCGACGGGTGGTACTTCGCGGAGTACAGGGCGGCCTTGTAGTCGAGGAACGCCTCGGGGCTGACGTTCAGGGCGGCGCCGAGCGCGCTCAGCGCGTTCTTCGAGCCCTCGCCGCTGAGATTGCCGTCGAGGAAGGTGCCGATCGTGAAGGAGAGCTTGTAGTCGCCGTCCTCCATGCCCTTGTCGACGGTCTCGCCGACGGTCTGCTCGAAGCTGGCGCAGGCCGGGCAGCGCGGGTCCTCGTACAGGTGGACCACGTTGTCGGACGGGGAGTCGCCGATCAGCACGGTCGTGCCGTTCTTGCCGGAGGTGTTGGCCGGCGCGACCACCGTGGCCTCGGCGGCGGCCTCCCACTCCGTGGGCTTGCTGGTCTGGACCACGGCGTAGCCGACGCCGCCGGCTATCGCCAGGACCGCGACGATCGAGGCCGCCACGATCGCCTGACGCCGGACCTTCGCGCGCTTGGCCTGACGCTCGCGCTCCAGACGCAGCCGCTCACGGGCCGCCGACTTCGCCGCGCTGCTGTTCCGCTTGCTCATAAGGGTGTTCTCCCTGGGAAACGCGCACCCGGGGTGCGCGGAAAGGTGTGACGGGGATGTGCTCGTGCTCAGAAGGCGGTCACGCGAACGTGACGGAGCACGGCGGTCCACGCCGTCCCAGGGAGTGGGCGAAGAGGAGGGTGCGGGCGGTGGCCGTACGGGGCACGACGCGCCTCGGCCGCTGCTCCGCCGGGGCGGGCCGCACCAGGACGGAGGCGACCGCGATCAGCAGCGGCCGGAAGCCGGCGGCGACCGCGGCGTCCAGCAGCCGGCCCAGCGCCCGCTCGCCCCGCCGCAGCCAGGCGGCGGCCAGCAGCCCGACGCCGACGTGCGCGGCGAGCAGCAGCCAGGCGGTGGACGGTCCGGCGCCCGCCAGCAGTGCGGCCGCTCGCTCGGAGCCGCCGGTGACCCCCGCCAGCGGTGCGCCGACGCTGCCGCCGCACAGCACGTCCAGCCCGACCTGGCGCAGCGGACCCGTGACGGGGCCGCCCGCCTCGCCGTAGCAGGCGTGCTGCCCCGCGGTGAAGACCGTGTCGGCGGCCAGCTCCAGTGGGACCAGCACACCGGCGATGCGTCCGAAGCCGCGCTCGCGGCCGGCCAGCGCGTAGGCGACGAGGAAGACGGCGGCGACGATCGCGGCGACGGTGGTCAGCGGGAGCGGGACCCCGGACAGCAGCACGTGCGACGCGGTGCCGAGCGTCACGACGACCGCCGTGAACAACGCCGCGCGTACGGCTCTGAAGTGGGTCCCGGATATGTCCATGGCGTTGGAGAGTCTCCCACGTTCACCCGTAAGGGACCGCTAAAGGGCCCCTGTGAGTGACGGACGTCTACAGGCCGGGGATCCGGCCGTTGCGGAAGAGGTCGACGAAGATCTGGTGGTCCGCACGCGCGCGTGCCCCGTACGCGTGCGCGAAGTCCACCAGGAGGGGTGCGAAGCCCTCCTCGTCGGCCGCGATCGCCGCGTCGATGGCCCGCTCCGTGGAGAACGGCACCAGGGACTGCCCGGTCAGGTCGTCCGCCGCCGCGTGCATCGTGGCTGTGGCCCGGCCGAGGTCGGCGACGACGGCCGAGATCTCCTCCGGGTCGTCGATGTCGCTCCAGTCCAGGTCCACCGCGTACGGCGACACCTCGGCGACCAGTTGTCCGGCGCCGTCCAGCTCGGTCCAGCCCAGCCACGGGTCCGCGTGCGCCTGCAGAGCGCGCTGGGAGATCACCGTGCGGTGGCCCTCGTGCTCGAAGTAGTCACGGATCCGATCGTCGGTGATGTGCCGGGAGACGGCCGGGGTCTGGGCCTGCTTGATGTAGATCACGACGTCGTTCTCCAGGGCGTCGCTCTGCCCCTCCAGCAGGATGTTGTACGACGGCAGGCCCGCCGAGCCGATCCCGATGCCCCGGCGGCCGACGACGTCCTTCACCCGGTAGGAGTCCGGGCGGGTCAGGGACGACTCCGGCAGCGTCTCCAGATAGCCGTCGAAGGCTGCCAGCACCTTGTACCGCGTGGCCGCGTCCAGCTCGATGGAGCCGCCGCCCGGCGCGAAGCGGCGCTCGAAGTCGCGGATCTCCGTCATCGAGTCCAGGAGGCCGAAGCGGGTCAGCGACCGGGCGTCGCGCAGCGCGTCCAGCAGCGGGCCCTGGGCGGTGTCCAGGGTGAACGGGGGCACCTCGTCCCGCTTGGCGCCGGTCGCTATGGCGTGGATCCGCTCGCGGTAGGCGGCCGCGTAGATCTCCACCAGCTCCGTGATCTGCTCGTCGCTGAGCGCCTTCGCGTACCCGATGAGCGCCACGGAGGCGGCGAAGCGCTTCAGGTCCCAGGTGAAGGGGGCGACGTACGCCTCGTCGAAGTCGTTCACGTTGAAGATCAGGCGGCCCGTGGAGTCCATGTACGTGCCGAAGTTCTCCGCGTGCAGGTCGCCGTGGATCCACACCCGCGAGGTGCGCTCGTCCAGGTACGGACCGGCACCTTCGCTCCCACCACCCCGCCCGGCGTTCTCCTCGTCCAGGTCCTTGTAGAACAGGCAGGCCGTGCCCCGGTAGAACGCGAACGCCGAGGCCGCCATCTTCCGGAACTTCACGCGGAACGCGGCCGGGTCGGCGGCCAGGAGCCGGCCGAAGGCGGTGTCGAAGACGGCGAGGATCTCCTCACCGCGTCGCTCGTCGTTGAGCTGCGGAACCGACATCGCTGGGTGCCTCCTGGTGGATCACGGGTGGGTCGCCCTCTCAACGTGCGAGCGCGCACGGGAGTGCCCACGACTCCTCCCCGAAAGGTACGGGGGAGACCCCTCGCCGTGTCACTGCCGAGGCATAGACTTCGACGCTGTCCCCCAGACTGTCAGCAGCCCGTGGGGAAGTCGTTCACGCCTGTTGTCCCTGTGTCCCCCCTGGAGGCCGAAGCCGTGTCAAAGCCGCCGTTCACGCACCTGCACGTCCACACCCAGTACTCGCTGCTGGACGGTGCCGCGCGGCTCAAGGACATGTTCGACGCGTGCAACGAGATGGGCATGACCCATATCGCCATGTCCGACCACGGCAACCTCCACGGGGCCTACGACTTCTTCCACACGGCGAAGAAGGCCGGCGTCACGCCGATCATCGGCATCGAGGCGTACGTCGCCCCCGAGTCCCGCCGCAACAAGCGCAAGATCCAGTGGGGCCAGCCGCACCAGAAGCGGGACGACGTGTCCGGTTCGGGTGGTTACACGCACAAGACGATCTGGGCGGCGAACAAGACGGGCCTGCACAACCTCTTCAAGCTCTCCTCGGACGCGTACGCCGAGGGCTGGCTCCAGAAGTGGCCCCGGATGGACAAGGAGACCATCTCCCAGTGGTCCGAGGGGCTCATCGCCTCCACCGGCTGCCCCTCCGGCGAGCTGCAGACCCGGCTGCGCCTCGGCCAGTTCGACGAGGCCCTGAAGTCGGCCGCCGAGTACCAGGACATCTTCGGCAAGGACCGGTACTTCCTGGAGCTGATGGACCACGGCATCGAGATCGAGCACCGGGTCCGCGACGGCCTCCTGGAGATCGGCAAGAAGCTCGGCATCCCGCCCCTGGTCACCAACGACTCGCACTACACGTACGCGCACGAGGCGACCGCGCACGACGCGCTGCTGTGCATCCAGACCGGCAAGAACCTCTCCGACCCGGACCGCTTCAAGTTCGACGGCACCGGCTACTACCTGAAGTCCACGGACGAGATGTACGCCATCGACTCCTCGGACGCCTGGCAGGAAGGCTGCGCCAACACCCTGCTGGTGGCCGAGCAGATCGACACCAGCGGCATGTTCGAGGCGAAGAACCTGATGCCGAAGTTCGACATCCCCGAGGGGTACACGGAGGTCAGCTGGTTCCGCGAGGAGACCATGCGCGGCATGCACCGCCGCTTCCCGGACGGCATCCCGGACGACCGCATGAAGCAGGTCGAGTACGAGATGGACACCATCATCTCGATGGGTTTCCCGGGCTACTTCCTCGTGGTCGCCGACTTCATCATGTGGGCCAAGAAGCAGGGCATCGCGGTCGGCCCCGGCCGGGGTTCCGCGGCCGGCTCGATCGTCGCGTACGCCATGGGCATCACCGACCTCGACCCGATCCCGCACGGTCTGATCTTCGAGCGGTTCCTCAACCCCGAGCGCATCTCCATGCCCGATGTCGACATCGACTTCGACGAGCGCAGGCGCGTCGAGGTGATCCGGTACGTGACGGAGAAGTACGGCGCCGACAAGGTCGCCATGATCGGCACCTACGGCAAGATCAAGGCGAAGAACGCCATCAAGGACTCCGCGCGCGTGCTGGGCTACCCGTACGCGATGGGCGACCGGCTCACCAAGGCCATGCCCGCCGACGTCCTCGGCAAGGGCATCGACCTCAACGGCATCACCGACCCCTCCCACCCGCGCTACAGCGAGGCGGGCGAGATCCGGTCGATGTACGAGAACGAACCGGACGTGAAGAAGGTGATCGACACCGCCAAGGGCGTCGAGGGCCTGGTCCGGCAGATGGGTGTGCACGCGGCCGGCGTGATCATGTCCAGCGAGCCCATCGTCGACCACGCCCCGATCTGGGTGCGGCACACCGACGGTGTGACCATCACCCAGTGGGACTACCCGCAGTGCGAGTCGCTCGGCCTGCTGAAGATGGACTTCCTCGGCCTGCGCAACCTCACGATCATGGACGACGCCATCAAGATGGTGAAGGCCAACAAGGGCATCGACCTGGAGATGCTCTCCCTCCCGCTGGACGACCCCAAGACCTTCGAACTGCTCTGCCGCGGTGACACGCTCGGCGTCTTCCAGTTCGACGGCGGCCCGATGCGCTCGCTGCTGCGCCAGATGCAGCCCGACAACTTCGAGGACATCTCCGCCGTCTCGGCCCTGTACCGGCCCGGCCCGATGGGCATGAACTCGCACATCAACTACGCCGAGCGCAAGAACGGCCGCCAGGAGATCACGCCGATCCACAAGGAGCTGGAGGAGCCGCTCGAAGAGGTCCTCGCGGTCACCTACGGCCTGATCGTCTACCAGGAGCAGGTGCAGAAGGCGGCGCAGATCATCGCCGGGTACTCGCTCGGCGAGGCCGACATCCTCCGCCGCGTGATGGGCAAGAAGAAGCCCGAGGAACTGGCGAAGAACTTCACCATCTTCCAGGCCGGCGCCAAGAAGAACGGCTACAGCGACGAGGCCATCCAGGCCCTGTGGGACGTGCTGGTCCCGTTCGCCGGCTACGCCTTCAACAAGGCCCACTCCGCCGCGTACGGTCTGGTCTCCTACTGGACGGCGTACCTCAAGGCCAACTACCCGGCCGAGTACATGGCCGCGCTGCTCACCTCTGTCAAGGACGACAAGGACAAGTCGGCGGTCTACCTCAACGAGTGCCGGCGCATGAAGATCAAGGTGCTCCCGCCGAACGTCAACGAGTCCGAGCAGAACTTCGCCGCCCAGGGCGACGACGTGATCCTCTTCGGCCTCTCCGCGGTCCGTAACGTCGGTACGAACGTGGTGGAGTCGATCATCCGCAGCCGCAAGGCCAAGGGGAAGTACGCCTCCTTCCCGGACTACCTCGACAAGGTCGAGGCGGTCGCCTGCAACAAGCGGACCACGGAGTCGCTGATCAAGGCGGGCGCCTTCGACTCCATGGGGCACACCCGCAAGGGCCTCACCGCGCACTTCGACCCGATGATCGACAACGTGGTCGCGGTCAAGCGCAAGGAGGCCGAGGGCCAGTTCGACCTCTTCGGCGGTATGGGCGAGGACGACAGCAGCGAGCCGGGCTTCGGGCTCGACGTGGAGTTCACCACGGAGGAGTGGGACAAGACCTATCTGCTCGCCCAGGAGCGGGAGATGCTCGGTCTCTACGTCTCCGACCACCCCCTCTTCGGCCTGGAGCACGTGCTCTCCGACAAGGCGGACGCGGGCATCGCCCAGCTCACCGGCGGTGAGCACGCGGACGGCGCGGTCGTCACCATCGGCGGCATCATCTCGGGCCTCCAGCGCAAGATGACCAAGCAGGGCAACGCCTGGGCCATCGCCACCGTCGAGGATCTGGCCGGCTCCATCGAGTGCATGTTCTTCCCGGCGACCTACCAGCTCGTCTCGACCCAACTCGTCGAGGACGCGGTCGTGTTCGTCAAGGGACGCCTGGACAAGCGCGAGGACGTGCCGCGGCTCGTCGCGATGGAGATGCAGGTCCCCGACCTGTCGAACGCGGGCACCAACGCGCCGGTGATCCTCACCATCCCCGCCACCCGGGTCACCCCGCCCATGGTCAGCCGGCTCGGCGAGATCCTCACCCATCACAAGGGCGACAGCGAGGTCCGGATCAGGCTCCAGGGGCCGACCAAGACGACCGTGCTCCGCCTCGACCGGCACCGGGTCAAGCCCGACCCGGCCCTGTTCGGCGACCTGAAGGTACTGCTCGGACCGTCCTGCCTGGCCGGCTGAGCCGACGAAGGCGAGGGGCGCATCCGGTGTTCGGATGCGCCCCTCGGCGTACCTGGGCTGCAACAGCCCTCCGCGCGGATGTCAGTTGTGGCCGAAGCGCTTCTGCCGTCCCTTGCGAGCCATGTCGCCGGGTGTCACCTGGGTCGCGCGCTGCTCGGCCTGCGACTCCAGCGAGGACTGCTGGGTCTGCTGCTGACCACGCTCGGACTGCGGCTGCTTACGGTCCTGTTTCTTGTTCTTGGCCATGGTGATCTGCCTCCTGTGGGGGATCTAGGGGCCAGGGCCGCGACCAGACTCACATAGCATGAGAAGGCACGCATTTCGGAAAATCACCGTCCGTGACGAGAGTTGTCGGACCGTGGGTCGCCGCCACGGGGGTACACCCGGATACGCCACGCCGAAGATCGAGTTCCGGCCGTTAACCTCCGCGCGGTCGGGCAGACTCGAAGGAAGCCCGAAGCAAACCTCCCGGAAAGAGGGTGGATCGCGTGGACCGCTGCATCGTCCTGGTGGACGCCGGGTATCTGCTCGGCGCGGCCGCCAGCCTCCTCGCCGGGGAACCCTCCCGGTCCCGCATCACCGTCGATCACGCCGCCCTCATCCAGGGGCTGCGCGAGCGCGCCGAGGCCGACACCGAACGGCCGTTGCTGCGCATCTACTGGTTCGACGGCGCCCCCGACCGGGTCCCGCAGCCCGAGCACCGCCGGCTGCGCGTGATGCCCCGGGTGACCGTCCGGCTGGGCGCGCTGACCCGCAGCGACGGGCGCTGGGCGCAGAAGGGCGTGGACGCCGCCATGCACGCCGAACTGACCGAACTGGCCCGGAACCGCGCGTGCTCCGACGTGGTCCTCGTGACCGGCGACGGGGATCTGCTGCCGGGCATGATGGCCGCCAAGGAGCACGGCGTCGCCGTACACCTGTGGGCGGTGCAGGCGGCCGACGGCGACTACAACCAGTCCGAGGACCTGGTGGCCGAGGCCGACGAGCGGCGGGTGCTCGACCGGATGTGGATCACCAAGGCCGTGCGCGCCAAGGACATCGGCGGGATCTGTGCGCCCCAGCGGGTGCCGCGACCGGAGATCGCCGCGATCCTGTCGGCGCCGCTGCCCGAGTCGGCGCTCGCCGCGGCCGCCGAACGGGCCCCGGGAGAGCCCGAGCACGCGTCGGCGGCCGACACCGCGCGCAACGGGAGCGAGGAACGGGCGGCCGCGCCCAAGGGCGTACCGACGCCGAAGGACCTGGCGGCGATGCGCGGGCCCGGAGCGCACGCCGTGCAGCATCCGGCCACCGCCACGCTCCGGTGGTCCTCCGACAAGGGCTGGGTGGACCGGCCCGGGGGCGCCGCGGAGCCGCCGGAGGCCGCGGCGATGCCGACACTGGCGCAGCTGACGACGGCGGAGCAGCGGTGGGCCGATCGGGAGGAGGACATCACGACCGTGGGGGGCGATCCCTTCGAGGTCGGACAGGTGTTCGCCCGGCGGTGGATGGCCCGGCTGACCGACCAGTCGCACCTGCAGAAGCTGTCGGGGATGTATCCCCGGGTGCCGCATCGGGTGGACGGGGAGTTGCTGCGGTACGCCGCGCGGTTCGGGCTGCTGGCGCACAAGGACGACCAGATCGACGAGCACGACCGGTACGCGATCAGGGCCGGGTTCTGGCGGGAGATCGATGTGCGTACGGGGGTCGAGCACGCGCCGGCGGCGGAGCGTTAGGGACGCCGTGTAGCTCGGGGGTGCCTTTTCGTGGGCGGCTGCAGGTGGAGCCGCATGTGGGACGGCCCCGCGCCCCTTCAGGGCGCGGCTGAGGCGACCCGGAAGGAAATCGGCACCCATGACCCCGTAGGCTCGTCCCTCGTGAGTACGCGTACGGCACAGGCGGTCCGGCATGGTGAGGATGTCGTGTGTGCTGTGCGGGGCCTGACCAAGACGTATCCGGCGACCCGGGGACGGCGCGGGACGCCCGGGACCCCCGAGGTGCGGGCCAACGACGCGGTGGCGCTGGAGGTCCGGCGCGGGGAGATCTTCGGGCTGCTCGGACCCAACGGGGCCGGCAAGACCACGCTCGTACGGCAGCTGACCGGCCTGATGCGGCCCGATGACGGCACCGTCGAGATCCTGGGCCACGACATCGTGCGGCACCCGGAGCGGGCCTCGCGGATCCTCGCCTATCTGGGGCAGGAGTCGACCGCCCTGGACGAGCTGACCGTGGCGCTCGCCGCGGAGACCACCGGACGGCTGCGCGGGCTGGACGTACGGCGGGCGCGGGCCGAGCGGGACGCGGTGCTGGAGGAACTGGGACTGACCGGGCTCGCCGCGCGGCCGCTGAAGAAGCTGTCCGGCGGGCAGCGGCGGCTCGCCTGTTTCGCCACCGCGCTCGTCGGGGAGCGTCCGCTGCTCGTGCTCGACGAGCCGACCAGCGGTATGGACCCGGTGGCCCGGCGCGCCGTGTGGGCCGCCGTCGACCGGCGGCGCGCCGAGTCCGGCACCACCGTCCTGCTGGTCACCCACAACGTCATCGAGGCCGAGACCGTGCTCGACCGGGTCGCCGTCCTCGACCAGGGCCGGGTCATCGCCTGCGACTCGCCGACCGGGCTGAAGGAGCAGGTCGCGGGCGAGGTGCGGGTCGAACTCGTGTGGCGGGAGAAGGCTCCGCTGGACGTCCCCGAGGTCGTGGCGCTGCGCCCGCGCGCGGTGGAGTCCGGGCGCCGTTGGACGCTCCGGCTCGCCCCCGAGGAGGCGCGTGCCGTGGTGGCCACCGTGACCGGGGGCGCGGCCTTCGTGGCGCTCGACGACTTCACCCTCGCCACCCCGAGCCTGGAGGACGTCTACCTGGCGCTCGGCGGCAGCGCGGGCAGCGCCCAGGGACTGGTCAAGGGGTGAGGGACGCGGGCGTGAGCCGGAGAGCAGTCGGTGCGAAGGTGAACGACATGGCTGTCGCAGCCGTACGAAAATGGGCGACAGCCGAAGCGAAGGGGAGCAGCTCGACGTGAGTGTCGTACCCGCCGAGATCCTGCCGGGCAAGGCCCTGGCCGTGGAGGAGCGCGTGGAGCGCCGAGCCGCCGAGCTCGGGCCCCGCGCGCGCCTGTGGCCATCGCTCTGCGCGGTGTACCGGGCGCAGCTGTCCCGGGCGCGGGTCGCACGGATCCCGCTGCTGTTCGTGGCCACCTTCCAGTCGATCGGGATCATGATCCTGATGCGCGGTGTGGTGGACGGCGGGGCCGAGGCGCACGCCGTGGTCGCCGGTTCGGCGGTGCTCGTCGTCGCCTTCGTCGCGCTGAACCTGCTGGCCCAGTACTTCGGGCAGCTGCGCTCCAGCGGCGGGCTCGACCACTACGCGACCCTGCCGGTGCCGCCGGCGGCCGTGGTGCTGGGCGCGGCGGGGGCGTACGCCTCCTTCACCGTGCCGGGGACCGTCGTGACCGCCGTCTTCGGCTGTGTGCTCTTCGGGCTGCCGCTGACCCACCTCTGGGTGCTCGCCGCCGTGATCCCGCTCGCCGGGGCCGCCCTCGCCGGCCTGGGCGCCGCGCTGGGACTGCTCGCCCCGCGCCCGGAACTCGCCACCGTGCTCGGACAGCTCGGCATGTCGGCGGCGCTGCTCCTGGGCGTGCTGCCCGCCGACCGGATGCCGGTCTTCATCCAGTTCGCCCGGGACCTGCTGCCGTCGACGTACGGCGTGGAGGCCTTCGCGCGGACCTTCGGGCCGAACCCCGACTGGGCGTTCGTGCTCCGGGACCTCGCCGTGTGCGCGGGGGTCGGGGTCGTCTCGCTTGCCGTCGCCACCTGGGCCTACCGGCGGGCCGCCGTCCGGTGACGCGGCGCGCGGCCGGGCCTGGCACGATGGCAGGGTGACCGCACCGTTGACTCCTCCACCGCCGCCGCACGACCAGTCCCCGAACGACCCCTGGGCTCCGCCGCCCACCAGCGGTGGGGACGGGGCGGAACCCTGGTACGGGCCGGAGAAGCCGGCCGGCCCCGGCCTGAGGACCGAGCTGATCGAGGCCGCCGTCGTCACCGTGGTCATGGCGCTGCTCGGTGGCGCGCTGCTGGGCGTCCTGTGGTGGTGGCTCGCGCCGCACGTACCGCTCGTCTCCGACGGGTCGGCGGTCTACTTCAAGGACACCGAGGGCGAGCAGGCCGTGGGTGTCGACGGAACGTTCACGCTGCTGGCCCTGGGCGTCGGGGCGCTGAGCGCGCTCGTCGTGTTCCTGCTGCGCCGGCGTGGCGGGGTGCCGCTGGTCGTGGCGCTCATGGTCGGCGGGCTGCTGGGGGCCGTGCTGGCGTGGCGGCTCGGGGTGTGGCTCGGGCCCGGGACCGATGTCGCCGCGCGGGCCGAGGAGGTCGGGCAGGGGGTGACGTTCTCGGCGCCGCTGAAGCTCGCGGCGAAGGGTGCGCTGCTGGCTTGGCCGTTCGCGGGGTTGCTGGTGCACCTCGGATTGACGGCGCTGTTCGGACCGCGTGATCCCGAGCCGTTCGAGTCCGAGCCGGGGAAGGACGGGTACGGCGTGCCGGTGGTGTGATTTCGGGCGCCTGATAGTTCGGGGGTTCGGGTGTGTCGGCGGGTGCGGGTGTGTGGGGGCTTCTCGCGCAGTTCCCCGCGCCCCTAAAAGCTTCAGGCCCTGCGGGCCTGAAAGACCACGGCCTGCGGGCCGCGAAAGACCACGGCCTGCGGCCTGAAGCGCAACGGGCCTGCGGGCCTGTAAGGCGATGGGGCCGCGGGCCTGAAGGCGATGGGGCCGCGGGATGAAAAGCATGGGGCGCAGCCCCTGCTTTTCAGGGGCGCGGGGAACTGCGCGAGAAGCCCCTCCGGGCCGCAGCCGAAAACGCGCCGCCCCCCGGAGGGTCACGCGCGAGCGATCCGCGCGGACACCGCCTCCGTGAGCTTCGCGAGATCCCCCGGGGACAGCTCGACCTCCAGGCCCCGTCGCCCGGCCGACACGCAGATCGTGGCGTGCGCGTCCGCCGACACGTCCAGCACCGTGCGGAGCCTCTTGCGCTGGCCGAGGGGGGAGATACCGCCACGGACATAGCCCGTCGTGCGCTCCGCGAGCGTGGGATCGGCCATCGCCGCCCGCTTGCCGCCGACCGCCGTCGCCAGCGACTTCAGATCCAGCGAGCCCGCCACCGGCACGACCGCCACCACGAGGGCGCCGTCGACGTCCGCGACCAGGGTCTTGAAGACCCGCTCGGGCGACACGCCCATCGCCTCGGCCGCCTCCTCGCCGTAGGAGGGGTGCGCCGGATCGTGCTCGTAGGCGTGCACGGTGAACTCCACGCCCGCCGCCGTCAGGGCCACCGTCGCGGGCGTGCCACCCGCCTGCTGCTTCTTCGACTTCTTCGCCATCGGCCTTCTCGTGTACGTCAGTTGAGGCTCGTCGGACCCCGCGTCAGCTCCGACGCGGGCAACGACGGCAGACTACGGATGATCGCGGACTCGGCGCGCAGGAGTTTCAGCTCGTCACGCAGCCGGGACGCCGTGTCGGGGGCCTGGAGGAGCCGCTGCTTGGCGGGCGTGTCGAGCATCATCGCCGCGGCGACCAGGTACGAGACGACGGCCGGCTCGTCGGGCAGGTCGGCGCCCGTCGACAGTGAGCGCTCCCGGGCCCCCGCGAGCCGCTTCTGGTACTGGCGGAACGCCCGCAGGACACCCTCGGCGAGCGCGCCCGCCTCGTCGCCCGCGTCCTCCGGCAGTTCCTCCAGGTCCGCCATCAGGAACGGACCCGTGGTGTCCACCGAGAGCAGGCGCACACGGGTGGTGCCGGTGGCGAGGACCTCGTACGTGCCGTTGTCGCGCTCCCGGATGGTGGCCGCGTCCGCGATGCAGCCCACGGAGTGGAACGCCTTCGTCGGTTCCTCGCCGAAGCCCGCCGTGGGGCCCCGGTCGGGCAGCGCGGTCGGATCAGGCATGCCCGGGGCGCTCGGCGCGACCTCGTGGCCGTCGCGGATGGCGACCACGGCGAAGCGGCGGGGTTGGTCCTCGGGGGTCTTCAGCAACTCGCGCATCATGGCGCGATAGCGCTCCTCGAAGATGTTCAGAGGTAGCACGAGTCCCGGGTACAACACCGAGTTCAGGGGGAAGAGCGGCAGCCGGACGGTGGTCACGAGGCCAGAGCCTAATGGTCGTCGGGGCGGGCGCGTTCGTCCGTACTCGTTTGGTGACCTCCCGCCGGAGCTATCCTTCGGCCCGCCCCGGCCTCCGCGGCCGTGCGCGCAGCGGGATCGAGCACGCCACCTCCAGCCGCACGCCGTCCCGCAACTGGAGGAACTGGCCCAGCGGATCGTCCGACACCCGGTCCCAGGGGAAGGACGTGGCGTAGGGGCCGATCATGCGCAGTTGGGCCAGGGCGTCGGACCAGCGTTCCAGCCGGACCAGGACGTAGGTCAGCAGGTTGCGGACCTCGGCCGGCCATGGATCGCCGGGCCCGTACTCGGCGGAGAGCGCGATCGCGCCGTCAGCCGCCCGGTCCAGGCGGGCGCGCGGGATCGCGGCCCCGCCACCGTCCGCGAGGTACGCGAAGGCCGCCCGCACCGGCAGGGCCCGGACCAGGGACCCGGGAAGCGCGTCCTCGGCGGCCCGCTCGGCGAAGTCGAAGCACTCGCGGTGCGAGCCGTACCACGCGGCGGACAGGTACTTCAGGGCCGAGACATGACAGCCGTAGTGGTGCGGGGAGCGGCGGACCGCCTCCCTCCAGAGCTGTTCGAAGCCGGTGTGGCCGAGCCCCGTGCCCCGGGCGTGGTCGAGGGCGATCCGCCAGGGCACCGGATCGCGGGGTTCCCACTCGGCCGCCGCCGTGATCAACGGGCCCGCCTCGCGCAGCAGTTCGGCGCGGGCGGGGGAGCGCCAGCCGCGGGCCACCGCCAGTTCGGCCCTGACCAGCAGGACGTCCGGGTCGTGCGGTGCGGCCCGGTGCCAGGTCCGCAGCCACTCGTCGCGCGCGTGGGCGAACGCGGCGAGCCGTAACGCGTACCGGTCGCGGTTCTCCCACTCGGCGGCCTCCCGGGTGGTCGCCAGCAGCTTCGCCACGGGCGTGTGGTCCCCGCGGCCGGCCGCCACCAGCGCGGGCCCGAGCCGCTCGTCGGGGGCGTCGAGCAGCACCTCGTCGTCGGCGGGCAGCCCCGCGGCTAGCCGTGAGGTGTGGCGTGCCATCCGGGCCGTACGGACGAGCGCACGCAGCGGATCCATGGCGCCTGGCCCCCCTTTGCGCCTTTGCCCGGTGCCGCTCTCGCGGTCCGGGTGCTCACCTTCGTGGTTTCGCGAGTTGATGTTCCGGTACGAAGACGGAGGGAAAGCGAGTCAGGTTGTCTGATGCGGAGATCAGGTCGAAATCACCGGTCAACTTCCGATCGGAATCGGTCAGTTCCTGCTCAAGAGGCGGGTGGCGCCCGCCGCCACCGTCGTCGCCAGGATCCAGCCCAGGATGATGACCACCGCCGCCAGCCACTGCCAGCCGCCCCGCAGCTGCCAGTAGCCGACCTGGCCGAGGTCGATGACCGGCAGCAGCAGGTCCAGGGCGAACAGGGACGGGTCCCAGTGCGGATGTTCGCCGCTCTTCATCGGCGGATGGTCGGCGTGCGAGAAGGCGTACGAGGTCAACGCCCACAGCAACGCCATCCACACCGCGGCCCGGCCCGGCCGGTACCCGTACGCGACCGTCCAGTCCTGCGCGTACCCCCAGAGCTTGGCCGCGAGCGGCAGGTTCTCCCGCCGGTGGCGCTGCTTGGCGAGGAGCACCTCGCGGGCGCCCTCGTCGTCCCCGCCGGCCCGCAGCACGGTCGCCAGCCGCTCGTACGGCTCCGGGCTGTACTCGGCGGTCGCCGCCGCCACCCACTCCAACCTTCTGGCCAGCGGAAACCGGTCGCGCGGCACCAGGGTCTCGTACTGGAAGCCGCCCATGTGGAGGTTGCCGGGCCCGGGCCAGCTGGCCGAATTGTCGATCAGGACGCCGACGCGGGCCCCCGACAGGACGACCTTGCCGCGCTCAGGTCTCTCCCCTAGGAACCGCAGTTCGGGCACCTGCACGCGACGCAGCGACAGCTCCTGTTCGTCCGTGAAGGTGAACCTGGCCCGCTCCAGGTCGACGGAGTCCCCGAACCGCCCGTCGTCCAGCCGGATCCCGCCCTGGCACTCGAAGCGCTGCACACGGGTCCCGCGCGCGGGTGTGCTGCCGCTGGTGTGCAGCGGATTGCCGATGCCGGCCGGGGTCAGGTACAGGGTGCGTTCGACGGTCAGCTGCGGCGCGTTCAGGGCGAGGCGCCCGTAGGGGTTGGCGAGCCGGCTGCCGCGCAGGCTGAGCGAGGCGCCGACCGTCGCGCCGCGCAGGCTCAGCTCGCCGTGCGACTCCAGCATCTCGGCCTGGACGTCCTGGGCGACGGTCAGCCCGTCGGCGGAGAGCGAGCGGCCGTGCCGGTCGCGGTAGACGACCGCCTGGTTGAGCAGCAGATCGGTGCCGATCTGGGCGTCCGCCAGCCGCACCCCGTTGTGGAACCGGCAGCGCGGCAGATGCAGATCGCCCTCCGTGTGCAGCCGGGCGGCCTCCAGCCGGGGCACCGAGCAGTCCACCAGCCGTACGGTCGTGAAACGGGCCTCCGGCAGCAGGATCTCCTTCTCGAACCGGCAGCCCTTCATCTCGACGTACGGCACCACCTGGCCGCCCGCGAGCTCCAGGACGCCCTTGATCTGGACGCCGACCAGCTTCAGCGCGGACACCCGGCCGGCCAGCGCGGGCGGTCCGTCCAGCAGCAGCCAGGCCACGATCCGGGCCCGCACGGTCCGCTCGGGGCCCCAGGGGTGGCCGCCGTGCGGATCGTCCACGGCGACGTCCCCGTCCCGCAGGTCGTACACACTGCCGTTGCGGAAGGCCTGCCACATGCCCGCTTCGGCGGCGGTCAGGTCCTCCGGCAGTTCCCCGTCGTCCCGGATGCCGGGCCCCTCGCTCACGACTCTTCCTTCCCCCGTCCTCCGCATTCGCGTGTATCGCGCAACTGTTTACGCTGGTGATGCCCGCTGAGTGACAGCCTGAACGCAAGACGTGAAGAGGATCTTCCGGGTTCCCGCGCGGGGCCGTATCAGCCATTGGAACGCGCGGACGGCCGCCGACGCGGGTCTGAGAGAATTGGGCCTGTGATCTCCCGAATCGATCTGCGCGGCGACGCCCTCCCCGAGGGACCCGCCCTGCGCGACCTGCTGCCCCGAGCCGACTTCGACGTCTCGGCCGCCCTGGAGAAGGTGCGTCCGATCTGCGAGGCCGTGCATCATCGGGGAGACGCGGCGCTGATCGACTTCGCGGAGAAGTTCGACGGGGTCCGGCTGACCTCCGTGCGAGTCCCGGCCGAGGCCCTCACCGAGGCCCTGGAGCAGCTCGACCCGGCCGTCCGCGCGGCCCTGGAGGAGTCGATCCGGCGCGCCCGCATCGTCCACCGCGAGCAGCGCCGCACCAACCGCACCACCCAGGTCGTGCCCGGCGGCACCGTCACCGAGAAGTGGGTGCCGGTCGAACGGGTCGGCCTCTACGCCCCCGGCGGCCGGTCCGTCTACCCCTCCTCCGTGATCATGAACGTGGTCCCGGCGCAGGAGGCCGGAGTCGGCTCGATCGCCCTCGCCTCACCGGCACAGGCCGAGTTCGACGGGCTTCCGCACCCCACGATCCTGGCCGCCTGCGCCCTGCTCGGCGTCGACGAGGTCTACGCGGCCGGCGGCGCCACCGCCGTCGCGATGTTCGCGTACGGCACCGAGTCCTGCCCGCCCGCCCCCATGGTCACCGGGCCGGGCAACATCTGGGTGGCCGCCGCCAAGCGGTACTTCACCGGCGTCATCGGCATCGACTCCGAGGCGGGCCCGACCGAGATCGCGGTCCTCGCCGACGACACCGCCGACCCGGTCCACGTCGCCGCCGACCTGATCAGCCAGGCCGAGCACGACCCGCTCGCCGCCGCCGTGCTCGTCACCGACTCCGTCGCGCTCGCCGACGCGGTCGAGAAGGAGCTCCAGCCGCAGGTCGAGGCCACCAAGCACATCGAGGACCGCATCCGGCCCGCCCTGGCCGGCCGGCAGTCCGCGATCGTCCTGGTCGACGGCGTCGACGAGGGCCTGCGCGTCGTGAACGCCTACGGCGCCGAGCACCTGGAGATCCAGACGGCCGACGCCGCCCGGGTCGCCGAGCGTGTCGTCAACGCGGGCGCGATCTTCATCGGCCCCTGGGCGCCGGTCTCGCTGGGCGACTACGCGGCCGGCTCCAACCACGTGCTCCCGACCGGCGGCTGCGCCTGCCACTCCTCCGGTCTGTCCGTCCAGTCCTTCCTGCGCGGCATCCACATCGTCGACTACACCGAGGACGCGCTGGCCGAGGTCGCGCACCACGTGGTGACGCTGGCGGAGGCGGAGGACCTCCCCGCGCACGGCGCGGCGATCAAGGCAAGGTTCGGCTGGAAGGTACCTGGCAAGTGAGCTTCGGAATCGACGATCTCCCCGTACGGGACGAACTGCGCGGCAAGAGCCCCTACGGCGCGCCCCAGCTCGACGTCCCCGTACGACTGAACACCAACGAGAACCCGTACCCCCTGCCCGAGCCGCTCGTCGAGCGGATCACCGAGCGGGTGCGGGAGGCGGCCCGGAACCTCAACCGCTACCCCGATCGGGACGCCGTGGAACTGCGCACCCGGCTCGCCGCGTACCTGACGGACACCTCCGGCCACCAGGTCGGCCTCGCCAACGTGTGGGCCGCCAACGGCTCCAACGAGGTCATCCAGCAGCTGCTGCAGACCTTCGGCGGGCCCGGCCGCAGCGCCATCGGGTTCGAGCCCTCGTACTCGATGCACGGTCTGATCTCCCGAGGGACCGGCACGGAATGGATCTCCGGCCCCCGCAACGACGACTTCACGATCGACCTCGCCGCCGCCGAGAAGGCGATCGCCGAGCACCGGCCCGACGTCGTCTTCGTCACCACCCCCAACAACCCCACGGGCACCGCTGTCCCGGCCGAGACCGTCCTCGCGCTGTACGAGGCCGCGCAGGCGGCGAAGCCGTCGCTCGTCGTGGTCGACGAGGCGTACATCGAGTTCAGCCACGGCGACTCGCTGCTGCCCCTCATCGAGGGCCGCCCGAACCTCGTCGTCTCGCGCACGATGTCGAAGGCGTTCGGCGCGGCGGGCCTGCGCCTCGGCTACCTCGCCGCCCACCCGGCGGTCGTGGACGCCGTCCAGCTGGTCCGGCTGCCGTACCACCTCTCCGCCGTCACCCAGGCGACCGCCCTGGCAGCCCTGGAGCACACCGGCACACTGCTGAAGTACGTCGAGCAGCTGAAGTCGGAGCGGGACCGGCTGGTGGAGGAACTGCTGGCGATCGGCTACGAGGTCACCGCGTCCGACGCCAACTTCGTGCAGTTCGGCCGCTTCGACGACTCCCACACCGTGTGGCAGCGGATCCTCGACCGGGGTGTCCTGGTCCGGGACAACGGAGTGCCGGGCTGGCTCCGGGTCACCGCCGGCACCCCCGAAGAGAACGACGCGTTCCTCGACGCGGTCCGTGAACTCAAGAAGGAGCAGAACGCATGAGCCGCGTAGGACGCATAGAGCGGACGACGAAGGAGACGTCGGTCCTCGTCGAGATCGACCTCGACGGCACCGGCAGGACGGAGATCTCCACCGGGGTCGGCTTCTACGACCACATGCTCGACCAGCTCGGCCGGCACGGTCTGTTCGACCTGACCGTGAAGACCGACGGCGACCTGCACATCGACTCCCACCACACCATCGAGGACACCGCCCTCGCGCTGGGCGCCGCCTTCAAGCAGGCCCTCGGCGACAAGGTGGGCATCTACCGCTTCGGTAACTGCACGGTGCCGCTGGACGAGTCCCTCGCCCAGGTCACCGTCGACCTCTCCGGCCGCCCCTACCTCGTGCACACCGAGCCCGAGAAGATGGCGCCGATGATCGGCGAGTACGACACCACGATGACCCGGCACATCCTGGAGTCCTTCGTCGCCCAGGCCCAGATCGCGCTGCACGTCCACGTGCCGTACGGGCGCAACGCGCACCACATCGTCGAATGCCAGTTCAAGGCGTTGGCCCGGGCGCTGCGCTACGCCTCCGAGCGCGACCCGCGTGCGGTCGGCATCCTGCCCTCCACGAAGGGCGCGCTGTGAACGGTCTGTCCACCGTCCTGATCGTCGTCGGCCTCTTCCTGGTCGGCGGGATCATCTCGTTCGCCAAGCAGCAGATGCCCAAGAGCCTCATCACGCTGCTCTCGATCGGCGCCGCGATGTGTCTCGTCGCGGGCATCCTGCGGCTGGAGGTGTGGAATTGAGCACCGCGTCCAAGAAGGTCGTCGTCTTCGACTACGGCTTCGGGAACGTGAGGTCCGCCGAGCGCGCCCTCGCGCGCACCGGCGCCGAGGTCGAGATAACACGTGACTTCGACAGGGCCATGAACGCCGACGGGCTGCTGGTCCCCGGCGTCGGCGCCTTCGCCGCCTGCATGAAGGGCCTCAAGGAGGCGCGCGGCGACTGGATCATCGACCGGCGCCTCTCCGGCGGCCGCCCGGTGATGGGCATCTGCGTCGGCATGCAGATCCTCTTCGCGCGCGGCATCGAGCACGGCGTGGAGACCGAGGGCCTCGACGAGTGGCCCGGCGCGGTCGAACCGCTCCAGGCCGAGATCGTGCCCCACATGGGCTGGAACACCGTCGACGCCCCGGCCGGCACCGAGCTGTTCGCCGGCCTCGACGCCGACGCCCGCTTCTACTTCGTGCACTCCTACGCCGTCCACGACTGGACCCTGGAGACGCACAACCCGACCCTGACCAGCCCCAAGGTCACCTGGTCCACGCACGGCAAGCCGTTCGTGGCGGCCGTGGAGAACGGCGCCCTGTGGGCCACCCAGTTCCACCCCGAGAAGTCCGGCGACGCCGGAGCGCAGCTGCTGAACAACTGGATCGGAACCCTGTAGCCATGGCAAAGCTCGAACTCCTCCCCGCCGTCGACGTCCGTGACGGCCAGGCGGTCCGGCTCGTCCACGGCGAGTCCGGCACGGAGACCTCCTACGGCTCCCCGCTCCAGGCCGCACTCTCCTGGCAGAGCGCGGGCGCCGAGTGGCTGCACCTGGTCGACCTGGACGCCGCGTTCGGCACCGGCGACAACCGGGACCTGGTCGCCGAGGTCACCCGGGCCATGGACATCAAGGTCGAGCTCTCCGGCGGCATCCGGGACGACGCCTCCCTGGCGAAGGCCCTGGCCACCGGCTGCACCCGGGTCAACCTCGGCACCGCCGCCCTGGAGACCCCCGAGTGGGTCGCCAAGGTCATCGCCGAGCACGGCGACCGGATCGCCGTGGGCCTCGACGTACGCGGCACGACGCTCAAGGGCCGCGGCTGGACCCGCGACGGCGGCGACCTCTACGAGACGCTGGAGCGCCTCGACAAGGAGGGCTGCGCGCGGTACGTGGTCACGGACATCGCCAAGGACGGCACCCTCCAGGGCCCGAACCTGGAGCTGCTGAGGAACGTCTGCGCGGCCACCGACCGCCCGGTCGTCGCCTCCGGCGGGGTCTCCTCCCTCGACGACCTGCGGGCCATCGCCGAGCTGGTGCCCCTCGGTGTCGAGGGGTCCATCGTCGGGAAGGCCCTGTACGCGAAGGCGTTCACCCTGGAAGAGGCCCTGGAGGCTGTGTCGTCATGACGTCCGATGCCGTACGGCGTGTCCAGAGCGGGAGTCCCTGGGAGGAGTCCTTCGGTTTCGCGCGCGCCGTCGCGGCGGGCGACCGCGTCCTGGTGGCGGGCACGACGGCCTTCAAGGGCGATGTGCTCTACGGGGAGGGCGACCCGTACGAGCAGGCCAAGGTGGCCTTCACCAGCGCGGTCGAGGCGCTCGGCGAGTTCGGGCTCGGTGCCGGGGCCGTGATCCGTACGCGGATGTACCTGACGCACATGCGGGACGTGGAAGCCGTGGGGCGGGCCCACAAGGAGATCTTCGACCCGGTGCGTCCGGCCGCGACCCTGCTGGTCGTGGAGGGGTTCGTCGACCCGCGCATCCTGGTCGAAGTAGAGATCGAAGCATTCCGGGGCTAGGCCTCTCGCGAGCCTGGCCGAGCCTTTCTGGGTTTTTCTAAGGAGCCGTGGATTCATGACCCTGGCGGTCCGAGTCATCCCCTGCCTGGACGTGGACAACGGCCGGGTCGTCAAGGGTGTCAACTTCCAGAACCTTCGCGACGCGGGCGACCCCGTCGAGATGGCGAAGGTGTACGACACCGAGGGCGCCGACGAGCTGACGTTCCTCGACATCACCGCCTCGTCGGGCAACCGCGAGACCACCTACGACGTGGTGCGCCGCACCGCCGAGCAGGTCTTCATCCCGCTGACCGTCGGCGGCGGCGTCCGCACCGCCGAGGACGTCGACAAGCTGCTGCGGGCCGGCGCGGACAAGGTGGGCGTCAACACGGCCGCCATCGCCCGCCCCGACCTGATCCGCGAGATCGCCGAGCGGTTCGGCCGCCAGGTGCTGGTGCTCTCGGTCGACGCGCGCCGCACCCCTTCCCGCAGCGGCTCCAAAGGCTCCTTCGAGGTCACCACCCACGGCGGCCGCAAGGGCACCGGCATCGACGCCGTCGAGTGGGCCCACCGCGCCGCCGAGCTGGGCGCCGGCGAGATCCTGCTCAACTCGATGGACGCCGACGGCACCAAGGACGGCTACGACCTGGAGATGATCACTGCCGTCCGCAAGCACGTGACCGTCCCGGTCATCGCCTCCGGCGGCGCCGGCAAGCTCGCCGACTTCTCCCCGGCCATCGAGGCGGGTGCCGACGCCGTCCTCGCCGCCTCCGTCTTCCACTTCGGCGACCTGCGCATCGGCGAGGTCAAGGACGCGCTGCGGGGGGCCGGGCACGCCGTACGGTGACGCCCCGGACCGTCGAGGTGAGCCCCGCGCACCGGGCGGCCGGGGCTCACCACCCGGGGCGCACCCGCCGCGACCGCGCCTCAGATCCCCAACTGCTTCGTCTCGTGCAGCTTGGTGATCGCCTCCTTCTCGCCCTCCAGCTCCACGTCGGCCACCTGCTGGCGGCCGTACAGGAACAGCAGCAGCTCGGAAGGCTCACCGGTGACGGTGACGACCGGGGCGCCACGATGGGCCACCGCCGTCTGACCGTCGGGGCGGCGCAGGACCAGACCGGTGGGGGAGCCACGGCCCATGAGGCGGGCGGTGCGCTCCAGACGGGACCACAGGGCGTCCTGGAAGACCTGGTCGAGCTCGCGCGGGGACCACTCGGGCCGGGCGCGGCGGATGTCCTCGGTGTGGACGTAGAACTCGATCGTGTTCGAGGCCTCGTCGATCTGCTTGAGGGAGAAGGGCGAGAAACGCGGCGGACCGGTACGGACGAGCTGGATCAGCTCCTCGTACGGCTTCGCGGCGAACTCCTCCATCACCCGGTCCAGGCGCGACGCGAGCTGCTTGATGAGGATGCCCCCGGCCGCGTCGGGGCGGCGCTCGCGCACCACCACGTGCGCGGCCAGATCACGGGTCGTCCAGCCCTCGCACAGGGTGGGGGCCTCAGGGCCCGCGGTCTCCAACAGGTCGGCGAAGAGAAGCCGTTCACGCTTGGCATGGGTCGACATGCCAGCCAGCCTACGACCGTGCGGGCGCCGCGCCCAGCGCAGGTCCGGCCGGGACGCGGCGAACCGCCCCGGGCCGGGGAGGCACGGGCGCCCGGCCGGAGCGGCGTTCGTACGACAAGCAGGTCCGGCCTGTGGACAACGGACGAGGCCGGTCGGCGTGGCGCGGCACAATGGCACGCATGACCAGCACGCCGTCCTCCAGCAGCCCCCTCGATCCCGGAGCCCCCGCCGGCCCCGGCACCCCCAGTGCGCTGGACCCCGAGATCGCCGCCCGCCTCAAGCGCGGCGCCGACGGGCTCCTGCCCGCCATCGCCCAGCAGTACGACACCGGTGAGGTGCTCATGCTCGGCTGGATGGACGACGAGGCCCTGCACCGCACCCTCACCTCCGGGCGCTGCACCTACTGGTCGCGCAGCCGCCGCGAGTACTGGGTCAAGGGCGACACCTCCGGCCACTTCCAGTGGGTGAAGTCCGTCGCCCTGGACTGCGACGCCGACACCCTCCTCGTCAAGGTCGACCAGGTCGGCGCCGCCTGCCACACCGGCGACCGCACCTGCTTCGACGAGGACGTCCTCAAGGTCGTGGAGGGCGCCCCGGGCGCCGCCGATTCCGACGTACCGTCACTGGATCAGTAAGGTCAGCCGCCATGGACCTCGAGACGTTCCGCAAGCTGGCCACCGACCGTCGTGTCATCCCCGTCAGCCGCAAGCTCCTCGCCGACGGCGACACCCCCGTCGGGCTCTACCGCAAGCTCGCCGCCGAGCGCCCCGGCACCTTCCTGCTGGAGTCCGCCGAGAACGGCCGCTCGTGGTCCCGCTACTCCTTCGTGGGCGTCCGCAGCCACGCCACCCTCACCGCCCGCGACGGCCAGGCCCACTGGCTCGGCACCCCACCCGTCGGCGTCCCCGTCGACGGGGACCCCCTCGCCGCGCTGCGCGCCACCATCGAGGCGCTCCACACCCCGCACCAGGAAGGCATGCCGCCCTTCACCGGCGGCATGGTCGGCTACCTCGGCTACGACATCGTGCGCCGCCTGGAGAAGATCGGCCCCGGCGAGCGGGACGACCTGCGGCTGCCCGAGCTGACCATGCTGCTGACCAGCGACCTGGCGGTCATGGACCACTGGGAGGGCTCGGTCCTGCTGATCGCGAACGCCATCAACCACAACGACCTGGACACCGGCGTCGACGAGGCCCACGCCGACGCCGTCGCCCGCCTCGACGCCATGGAGGCCGACCTCGCGCGGCCCGTGGCGCAGCCCCCGGCGGCCCTCCCGCCGTCCGAGCTGCCCGAGTACACCGCGCTGTGGGGCGGCCCCGACTTCCAGGAGGCCGTCGAGGACATCAAGGAGCGCATCCGGGCCGGCGAGGCCTTCCAGGTCGTCCCCTCCCAGCGCTTCGAAACCCCGTGCACGGCAAGCGCGTTGGACGTCTACCGCGTCCTGAGGGCCACCAACCCCTCCCCGTACATGTACCTGTTCCGCTTCGACGGCTTCGACGTCGTCGGCTCCTCCCCCGAGGCCCTGGTCAAGGTCGAGGACGGACAGGCCATGGTCCACCCCATCGCCGGCACCCGGCACCGGGGCGCCACCCCGCAGGAGGACCAGGCCCTCGCCGACGAGCTGCTCGCCGACCCCAAGGAGCGCGCCGAGCACCTGATGCTCGTCGACCTGGGGCGCAACGACCTGGGCCGGGTCTGCGAACCGGGCTCGGTCGAGGTCGTCGACTTCATGTCGGTCGAGCGCTACTCGCACGTCATGCACATCGTGTCCACCGTCACCGGCCGGGTCGCGCCGGGCCGCACCGCCTTCGACGTCCTCACCGCCTGCTTCCCCGCGGGCACCCTCTCCGGCGCCCCCAAGCCGCGAGCCATGCAGATCATCGACGAACTGGAGCCGTCCCGCCGGGGCCTGTACGGCGGCTGCGTCGGCTACCTCGACTTCGCCGGGGACTCCGACACCGCCATCGCCATCCGCACGGCCCTCCTCAGGGACGGCACCGCCTACGTCCAGGCCGGAGCCGGCATCGTCGCCGACTCCGACCCCGTCGCCGAGGACACCGAATGCCGCAACAAGGCGGCAGCGGTCCTGAGGGCGGTGCACACGGCCAACCGACTCGGACAATAGGGCGCTTCTCACGTGGCCCCGGGTGACAACCCACCCGGGGCGCAGGCGATAGTGGAGCACGTGACCGCAAGTCCTGACCCCCGTTCCGAACCCGCGTCCCACCGCTCCGGTCGGCGCAGCCTCGCCCTGGCCCTGCTCAGCGGTGCCCTCGGCGCGGCCGTCGTGCTGCTCGCCACCCGGCAGCGCTGGTCGGAGGGCACCATCACGGTGGCCGGCGGCTCCTTCCCGCTGACCGCCAGGGGCAGCGACGTCACCGGCGTCCCGGCGTCCCTCGCCGTGGTGGGCCTCGCCGCGCTCGTCGCCGTCTTCGCCGTGCGCCGGTCCGGGCGCGTCCTGGTCGCCGCCCTGCTCGCCCTCTCCGGCGCGGGCACCGTCGCCGCCGCGCTGCTCGGCGCGTACGACAGCTCGGCGCTCGACGACAAGGCGGCCGAGGCCTCCGGCGACACCGCCGCGACCGTCGACGCGCTCAGCCACACCGGCTGGCCGTACGTCGCGGCCGTCGGCGGCGCGCTCATCCTGCTCGCCGGGCTGCTCGCCCTGCGCTACGGACGGCAGTGGCCCACGATGTCCGGCCGCTACGAGCGTGACGGCACCCCCCGCCCCCGCAGGGCCAGGCCGATCGACCCCGACCGGCCCGAGGACATGTGGAAGGCCCTGGACCGCGGCGAGGACCCGACGGGACCCGACCCGGCCTGACGCTGCCCGCCCGCGCGCGGGCACGCATCCGGAACGTGAGAGTGGACACCCCCGCTCATGGCACCCGTACCCGTACGGAACAATGGACGACGAGCGTCCGACTCAGCACAGGCATCGAGCGTCACGCACCGAGCACGACGCAATGAACAACGAGGAGCAAGTCATGGCGGGCAGCAGCCACGGTCACACCCCGGCCGCCTGGACCGGCGTCACCATCGCCTTCATCGGTTTCTGCGTCTCGGGCGCCTACATGGTGATGGCCCAGCCGCTGGGATTCTGGGCCGGCATGGTCATCGTCGTCCTCGGCGGCGTCGTCGGCATGGTCATGCGCGCCATGGGCATGGGCCAGCCGAAGGACGCGCACGCCGTGTACGAGACGGCGGCGGTGCGCGCCAACACCACGACGAGCACCGAGCCGGCCGCCGCCCAGAGCTGACGTCAGCGGGAGGGGCGGTCCGGCGGCACGAAACCGCCGGACCGCCCCTCGTGCGCGTGTACGGCCCGCGCGGGGCAGAATGCGGTGTGTGAACGTCGAGACCGCACCGCCCGCGCCACAGCGGAGCCGCGCGCTCTGGGTGCCCGCCGGGGTGCTCACGGCCGTCGGCGGCGCCTTCGCGTACGTCGCGGCCGTGGACCCCAACGAACCCGGCCACTACCCGGTCTGCCCGCTGTGGCGCTTCACCGGCCTCTACTGCCCAGGCTGCGGCGGTCTGCGCAGCGCGCACGCCTTCGCGCACGGCGACCTCGCGACCGCGCTCACGAACAACGCGCTGGCCGTCGCGGGCTTCGTGGGGTTCGCGGCGCTGTGGACCGTCTGGGTGGTCCAGGCAGCGCGCGGACGACCCCTGAGCCTTCGGTTCGGGACCGTTCAGATGTGGTCGGTCGGCGCGTTGGCGCTGGTCTTCACGGTTGTCCGGAACCTGCCGTTCGGTGGCTGGCTCCATCCTTGATCGAACGGCGAACGTCCAGGTAGTGGGACCGCCGTCAACCGGATGCGAGGCCTACGCCCTCCTCCGGATACCATCGCAGTGAACTGCCTGAACCCTGAGAACCGCTCGACTGTCAATACATGACCGTCAAACGTTGTCACCGATTTTCACCGTCTGAAAGGGGGCCGCTCGCGTGAGTGTGCTCGACGAGATCATCGACGGAGTCCGTGCCGACCTCGCGGAGCGGCAGGCGCGCGTCAGCCTCGACGAGCTCAAGGAGCGCGCGGCGAAGGCTCCGGCGGCCAAGGACGGCGCGGCCGCCCTGCGCGGCGACGGCGTCAAGGTGATCTGCGAGGTCAAGCGTTCCAGCCCTTCCAAGGGCGCGCTCGCCGCGATCGCCGACCCGGCCGGGCTCGCGGCCGACTACGAGGCGGGTGGCGCGGCCGTCATCTCCGTCCTCACCGAACAGCGCCGCTTCGGCGGCTCGCTGGCCGACCTGGAGGCCGTCCGCGCCCGCGTGGACATCCCCGTCCTGCGCAAGGACTTCATCGTCACCTCGTACCAGCTGTGGGAGGCGCGGGCGTACGGCGCCGACGTGGCGCTGCTGATCGTCGCGGCCCTCGAACAGTCGGCGCTGGAGTCGCTGATCGAGCGTGCCGAGTCGATCGGACTCACCCCGCTCGTGGAGGTCCACGACGAGGACGAGGTCGAGCGCGCGGTCGACGCCGGCGCCCGGGTGATCGGCGTCAACGCCCGCAACCTCAAGACCCTCGAGGTCGACCGCACCACGTTCGAGCGGGTCGCCCCCGAGATCCCCGACTCCATCGTCAAGATCGCCGAGTCCGGCGTCCGAGGCCCGCACGACCTCATCGCCTACGCCAACGCCGGCGCCGACGCGGTCCTCGTGGGCGAGTCCCTCGTCACCGGCAAGGACCCCAAGACCGCTGTCGCCGACCTCGTGGCCGCGGGCGAGCACCCGGCGCTGCGGCACGGCCGGAGCTGACCCGGCCATGACCGACCGCACCCGCACCGCCGACCGGCCGGGGCCCGCCCCGGCCGGGGCGACGGCGTGCGGGGCGGCGGCCTCCGGGGCGGCGGACCGAGTGCCGTCGGCCGGGGCCGGTGCCGCCCACACGGGTGAGTCGGTCCCGGTAGGCTGTGCCCCGATGTTCTCGATCACCATGACCCCCAGGGACCCCTACGCCCGCCTCGCGCGCGGGTGCCGTCCCCGTGGCTGCCGGGCGCCCGCCCGTCGCGTCCACGGGCGCCGGGTCCGCTACGTCATCGGTGACGAGCCGGGTCAGGTGAACGGCATGCGATGGCCCAGGACACGTACGCGCCGACGCCCTGTGGGCAGCTGAGCCGCGTCCGTCCTCCCGACCCGCCGGGTGTTCCCTCCCCTGCGGCGACGGTTCGGCGGCGCCACGGACGGCGCGTGTACGTGATCACGCGAGTCATAGTCCGGCCAACGACGGGGCCCTGCCCCTGCGAGGTATCCGCATGTCCAGTGAGTTCTTCATTCCCGACCCCGAGGGTCAGGTTCCCAGCGCCGAGGGATATTTCGGCGCGTTCGGCGGCAAGTTCATCCCGGAGGCGCTGGTCGCCGCCGTGGACGAGGTCGCCGTGGAGTACGACAAGGCCAAGCACGACCCCGAGTTCGCGCGCGAGCTCGACGATCTGCTCGTCCACTACACGGGGCGGCCCAGCTCGCTCACCGAGGTGCCCCGGTTCGCCGAGCACGCCGGCGGGGCCCGGGTCTTCCTCAAGCGCGAGGACCTGAACCACACCGGGTCGCACAAGATCAACAATGTGCTCGGGCAGGCCCTGCTCACCAAGCGCATGGGCAAGACGCGGGTGATCGCCGAGACGGGAGCGGGCCAGCACGGCGTCGCCACCGCCACGGCCTGCGCGCTCTTCGGCCTCGACTGCACGATCTACATGGGCGAGATCGACACCCGGCGGCAGGCCCTGAACGTCGCCCGGATGCGCATGCTCGGCGCCGAGGTCGTCGCCGTGAAGTCCGGCTCCCGGACCCTCAAGGACGCCATCAACGAGGCGTTCCGGGACTGGGTCGCCAACGTCGACCGCACCCACTACCTCTTCGGGACCGTCGCCGGGCCCCACCCCTTCCCCGCCATGGTCCGCGACTTCCACCGGGTCATCGGCGTCGAGGCCAGGCGGCAGATCCTCGAACGCGCCGGTCGGCTGCCCGACGCGGCCGTCGCCTGCGTCGGCGGCGGATCGAACGCCATCGGCCTCTTCCACGCCTTCATCCCGGACACCGGCGTACGCCTCATCGGCTGCGAGCCGGCCGGGCACGGCATCGAGACCGGCGAGCACGCGGCGACGCTGACCGCCGGGGAGCCGGGCATCCTGCACGGCTCGCGCTCGTACGTCCTCCAGGACGAGGAAGGCCAGATCACCGAGCCGTACTCGATCTCGGCCGGCCTCGACTACCCGGGCATCGGCCCCGAGCACGCCCACCTCAAGGACAGCGGCCGCGGCGAGTACCGCGCCGTCACGGACGACGCGGCCATGCAGGCACTGCGTCTGCTGTCGCGCACGGAGGGCATCATCCCGGCGATCGAGAGCGCCCACGCGCTCGCCGGCGCCCTGGAGGTCGGCCAGGAGCTGGGCGAGGACGGGCTGATCGTCGTGAACCTGTCCGGGCGCGGCGACAAGGACATGGACACGGCCGCGCGCTACTTCGGCCTGTACGACAGCGGTGCCGACGCCGAGGTCGCCGCCGACGCGGCCGATCTCGCCGAGATCGAGGGGGACGCCAAGTGAGCGGGAACATCCAGCTGTTGAGTGACACCCTCGCCGCCGCCAAGGCGGAGGGCCGGTCCGCGTTGATCGCCTATCTGCCGGCCGGGTTCCCGACCGTCGACGGCGGTATCGCCGCGATCAAGGCGGTCTTCGAGGGCGGCGCCGACGTCGTCGAGGTCGGGCTGCCGCACAGCGACCCGGTCCTCGACGGACCCGTCATCCAGACCGCCGACGACATCGCCCTGCGCGGCGGCGTCAAGATCGCCGACGTGATGCGCACGGTCCGTGAGGCGTACGAGGCCACCGGGAAGCCGGTGCTTGTCATGACGTACTGGAACCCCATCGACCGCTACGGCGTGGAGCGCTTCACGGCCGAGCTGGCCGAGGCGGGCGGCGCGGGCTGCATCCTGCCCGACCTGCCCGTCCAGGAGTCGGCGCTGTGGAGGGAGCACGCGGAGAAGCACGGCCTCGGCACGGTCTTCGTGGTCGCGCCCAGCAGCAAGGACGCTCGGCTCGCGGAGATCACCGCGGCCGGCAGCGGCTTCGTCTACGCGGCCTCGCTGATGGGGGTCACCGGCACCCGGGAGTCGGTGGGCGCGCAGGCCCAGGACCTGGTGGAACGCACCCGGGCCACGGGTTCGGGCCTGCCGGTCTGCGTCGGCCTCGGCGTCTCCAACGCCGAGCAGGCCGCCGAGGTCGCCGGGTTCGCCGACGGTGTGATCGTCGGCTCCGCGTTCGTGAAGCGGATGCTGGACGCGCCCGACGAGGCGGCCGGCCTGGACGCCGTACGGGAACTGGCGGGCGACCTGGCGAAGGGCGTACGCCGGGTCGCGTGAGCGGCCGGATGGTGAGGCGTGCGACCCGGCGTGTGCGGGAGCCCGAGCCCGTGACGTTCACCCGTTTGTCGTACGGGGATCGCTGGACGTAGCAGGCAATCCGCTCACTCGAACGGGTGGAAGTGGGATCGGGGAGGCGCTGAGCGCCTCCCCGGTTCGTTCTGCGGGATGTGAGCGAGAAGAACCGTGAGGGAAAGCGCACCGCCCGTGAACGGCTGGCGGAGGAGCGCGAGAAGCAGAAGGCCGCCGAGAAGCGCCGTCGGGTGCTGATCGTGGGCGCGTCCGTGGTCTGCGTGCTGGGGCTGGCCGCCGTGATCGGCGTCGTCGCGGCGAACGCGGGCAAGGACGACGGGGCCGACACCTCGGGCCCGGTGGTCGCGCCCTCGGGGGCGAACGGCGAGGACAGCCTCGCGATCCCCGTCGGGGACGCCGGCGCCAGGTCGACGCTCTCCGTGTGGGAGGACTTCCGCTGCCCGGCCTGCAAGTCCTTCGAGGACGCCTATCGCTCGACGATCCACGAGCTGACCGCGGCCGGGAAGCTGAAGGTCGAGTACCACCTCGCCACCCTGATCGACGGCAACATGGGCGGCAGCGGCTCCCGCAAGGCCGCCAACGCCGCCGCGTGCGCGCAGAACGAGGGGAAGTTCCCCGCGTACCACGACGTGCTCTTCCAGAACCAGCCGCCCGAGACGGACGACGCCTTCGCGAGCGAGACCAAGCTCCTCGACCTGGCGAAGAAGGTGGACGGGCTGGACACCGCCGCCTTCCGCACCTGCGTCGAGGACGGCAAGCACAACAGCTGGGTCGCCAAGTCGAACGAGGCCTTCCAGAAGGGCGGCTTCTCCGGCACGCCGAGCGTCTTCCTCAACGGCACCAACATCTACGCGGACCAGTCCATGACCCCCGCCAAGCTGAAGGAGATGGTGGAGGCGAAGGCCGCGGGCTGAGGCCGGGAGTGCCTCGTGGGGCCCGTGGGGTGTCAAGGCGGCAACGGGGCGGCGTTATGGACCCGTTGCCGGGCTGCCTGCCGTCGGCCAGGCCCGGCAGGGTAGCGTCGACCCTGCCATGGAACTTGCCTACATTCCCAGCCCGTCGCGCGGGGTGCTGTACCTCGGTCCCGTCCCGCTGCGCGGCTACGCCTTCTGCATCATCATCGGTGTCTTCGTAGCCGTCTGGCTCGGCAACAAACGCTGGGTCGCGCGGGGCGGACGGGCCGGAACGGTCGCCGACATCGCCGTCTGGGCCGTGCCCTTCGGCCTGATCGGCGGCCGGCTCTACCACGTGATCACGGACTACGAGCTGTACTTCAGCGAGGGCCGTGACTGGGTGGACGCCTTCAAGGTCTGGGAGGGCGGCCTCGGCATCTGGGGCGCGATCGCCCTCGGCGCGGTGGGGGCGTGGATCGGCTGCCGCCGACGTGGCATCCCGCTGCCCGCGTACGCCGACGCCGTCGCGCCCGGGATCGCTCTCGCGCAGTCGATCGGCCGCTGGGGCAACTGGTTCAACCAGGAACTGTACGGAAAGCCGACGGATCTTCCGTGGGCCGTGGAGATCACGTCCTCCACGGACGGTCGGCTGCCGGGTACGTACCACCCGACCTTCCTCTACGAGTCGCTGTGGTGCATCGGCGTCGCGCTCCTCGTCATCTGGGCGGACCGCCGGTTCAAGCTCGGGCACGGGCGGGCGTTCGCGCTGTACGTCGCCGCGTACTGCGCGGGGCGGTTCTGGATCGAGTACATGCGGGTCGACGAGGCCCACCACATCCTCGGACTGCGCCTCAACAACTGGACCGCGCTGTTCGTCTTCATCCTCGCCGTGATCTACATCGTCCTGTCGGCCCGGAAGCGGCCGGGGCGCGAGGAGATCGTCGAGCCGGGGGGCCCCGACGGTGACGGGGACGAGGGCGCTGCCACGGTCGGCGACGAGGAGTCGGAGAAGCCGTCGGGCAAGGCCGAGGCCGAGGCCGACGAAGAGAAGGACGCGGAGGCCTCCGGCGTGGAGGGCGAGAAGGGCGAGAAGAAGGAGACCGAGTCCGCGAAGAAGAGCTGAGCACCGCGTATCGGTCGATGTGCTGCCGACCCACCTGTCCCTTCGGGGCGGGTGGGTCTGTGGTTCGGGGTGCCTAGCAGCTCGGGGATTCGGGTTCGTCGGCGGCTGCGGGTGGTTCGTGGTTGCTCGCGCGGTTCCCCGCGCCCCTGAAGGGGCGCGGCGGGGGCGATCAAAGTCTGCTGGGGCGGGCCGCAAGGGTCAGGGTTCTGCGCGCCGCGGCGACGACGGCCGGGTCGATGAAGTGGCCGTCGGGGAGGGCCAGTGCCCCGGCCGTACCGGTCGCCGCTCTGAGGGTCCGCTCGGCCGACTCCACCTCCTGGGGAGTCGGGGTGTACGCGCGTTCGATCACCGGGAGCTGGCGCGGGTGGATGGCGGCGCGGCCCAGGAACCCGAGCGCGCGGCCGTGGGCGGAGGTGGCCGCCAGGCCCTCCAGGTCTTTCGTGTCCGGGTAGACCGACTGGGCGGGTGACGGGAGACCGGCGGCACGGGCGGCGAGGATCACCCGGGAGCGCGGCCAGTCCAGCGCCCGGTCGTCGCTGACGGCCAGGTCGGCGCGGAGATCCGCCTCGCCGAGGGCGATGCCCCGCAGGGCGGGGTGCGCGGTGGCGATGTCGTACGCCCGTTCCACGCCCAGGGCCGATTCGATGAGGGCGTACAGGGGGATCGCTCCTCCTTCCGCCGGCGCGATGCGTTCCGCGACCTTCGCCACCTCGTCGGGGGACGTGATCTTCGGCAGGCGGAGGGCGGCCAGGCCGGGGAGCGGGGCGAGGGTTTCGAGATCCTCCTCGGCGTCCGCGGTGTGCAGGGCGTTGACGCGTACGTGGACCGGAACGGGCGGCGGTGCCGCGAGGAGTTCGGCGGTGGCCGCGCGGGCGTAGGCCTTGCGGTCGGGGGCCACCGCGTCCTCCAGGTCCACGATCACCACCTCCGCGCCGGAGGCCAGGGCCTTGGTGACGACCTCAGGGCGGTCGCCGGGGACGTACAGCCAGGTCAGGGGGAAGGGTGTCGGCGACTGGGGGGTCACAGGGCACCTTCCCGGCGGAGGGTCTCGATCTCCGGTGCGGACAGGCCCAGTTCGGTCAGGATCGAGTCCGTGTCGGCGCCGTGCGGACGGCCCGCCCAGCGGATCGCACCGGGGGTGCTGGAGAGGCGGAAGAGGACGTTCTGCATGCGCAGGGGGCCGAGGTCGGGGTCGTCGACGGTGGTGATCGTGTCCAGGGCGCGGTACTGGGGGTCGGTCATCACCTCCCGGACGTCCTGGATGGGGGCCACCGCGGCCTCCGCCTTCTCGAACGCCTCGACGACCTCCTCCCGCGTGTGACGGGCGATCCACGCGCCGACCGCCTCGTCCAGGACGTCCGCGTGCCGGGCCCGCTCCGCCCCCGAGCCGAACCAGGGCTCGTCGATCAGCTCGGGCCGGCCGACCAGGCGCATCAGGCGTTCCGCGATGGACTGGGCCGAGGTGGACACGGCCACCCAGGAACCGTCCGCCGTGCGGTAGGTGTTGCGGGGCGCGTTGTTCGCGGAGCGGTTGCCCGTGCGGGGCTGGACATGGCCCAGTTGGTCGTACCACAGGGGCTGGGGGCCGAGAACGGTGAGGATCGGCTCGATGATCGCCATGTCGACCGTCTGCCCCTGGCCGGTACGGTCACGCGCGGCGAGTGCGGTCATCACCGCGTACGCCGTCGCGAGGCCCGCGATCGAGTCGGCGAGCCCGAAGGGTGGCAGGACCGGTGGGGCGTCCGGTTCGCCGGTGATCGCGGCGAATCCGCTCATGGCCTCGGCGAGCGTGCCGAAGCCGGGGCGGTGCGCGTACGGGCCGAACTGGCCGAATCCGGTGACCCGGGCGAGGACCAGAGCGGGGTTCACCGCCGACAGCTCCTGCCAGCCCAGACCCCATTTCTCCAGGGTGCCGGGGCGGAAGTTCTCGATGATCACGTCGGCGGTGGCGGCGAGACGCAGCAGGGTGGACCGGCCGCCGGGGGTGGAGAGGTTCAGCGTCAGGGTGCGCTTGTTGCGGCCCAGCAGCTTCCACCACAGGCCCACGCCGTCCTTCGACGGGCCGTGGCCCCGGGACGGGTCCGGTTTCGTGGGGTGCTCGACCTTGATGACCTCCGCCCCGAAGTCGCCGAGCATCGTGGCGGCGAGGGGGCCCGCGAAGAGGGTGGCGAGGTCGAGGACGCGGAGGTGGCTGAGCGGAGGGTCGTACGCCTGGGGCGGGGGTGGCGCCTGGGTCATGGGTGGGGGGTCTCCCGGAGGGTGAGGTGGGCCAGGGTGTCGAAGCCGACGCCGTTGAAGTCGGCGATCGAGGTGGCCAGGCGGTTCTTGAGGGGAGCCGTCCAGCGGTCGGGGAGCGCGTCCGGGTGGCCGGTCAGCAGCCCCGCGATGCTGCCCGCCGTCGCACCGTTGGAGTCGGTGTCCCAACCACCGGACACCGCACGGCAGATGGAGGCCGTGTAGTCGCCGTCCGCGTGGGTGAGCGCGGCGGTGAGCAGAGCGGTGTTGGGGAGGGCGTGGACCCAGTGGTGGTCGGCGTAGGTGGCGTGGAGTTCGTCGACGATCGTGTCGAAGTCCTCGGTGCCGGCGGTGAGTCGGAGGGCGTGGTTGATCGCTCGCGCGAGGCGGGAGTCCGGGGGGACGACCGTCAGGCCGGTGCGCAGGCACTGGTGGACGTCGTGGGTGCCGGTGGCCGCCTCGGCGATGGTGGCCGCGACGAACATCGCCGCGTAGACGCCGTTGGCGGTGTGGGTGAGGGTGGCGTCCCGGTGGGCCTGTTCGGCCGCGGCGGCCGGGTCGCCGGGGTTGGTCCAGCCGTGGACGTCGGCGCGGATCAGGGCGCCGATCCATTCGCGGAACGGGTTGCGGTGGCGGGCGGTGTGGGGTGGCTCGATGCCGGTGAGGAGGTTGCGGTAGGCGACGCGTTCGGCCGTGAAGGTGCGGCCCGCGGGGAGTTCGTCGAGCCAGAGGCCGGCTACGTCGGCGGTGGTGAAGTCCCGGCCGTGGCGGGTAAGGAGGAGCAGGTTGAGGAGGGGGTAGTTGAGGTCGTCGTCCTCGGGCATGCCGTCGATGTTCTCGGCGAGGGAGGTGGGGGCCGAGCGGCGGTTCCAGGGGTGGGCGGTGAGGAGTTCCGCGGGGACGCCTCGGGCGGTGAACCACGTGCTGAGGGGCCAGTTGCCGGTGACCGCGGCGAGTTGGCGGATGGCGTGGAGGGGGAGTTTCTCGACGGGCTTGCCGAGGAGGCAGCCGGCGGCCCGGCCGAGCCAGGCGGCTTCGAGGCGCCGCGCGTAGGTGGCCGGGGCGGGGAAGGTCGCGCGGGCCCCCGCCGGCCGGGTGGAGGCGGGCTGAGCGGGGTGGGACCGCACGGTCGGAGCCGGGGCCCCGGTCGGGTGCGTGGGCTCGGGTGGCCGCGTGGCCTCGGTCGGCCGCCTGGGCTCGGTCGGCCGGGTGGGCCAGTTCGGGCACAACGCCTTGATCCTGCCGAGGTCCGTCGGCTCGTCGTCCCTCAACGCGCTCGGCAAATCCGCCAGTTCGTCCAGCAGGTCCTCGGCGAGTTGGCGGAGGTAGCGGGAGACCCGGTGGGGGGAGGCGCCGGCGCGGAGGGGGGCCGGGGGGCCGCCCGCCGCCCGCCAGCGGGCGGCGATGACCGAGGGCTCGCGGCCGTCCTGACGGGCCTGGTGGAGTTCGTGGCCGAGGAGGTCCTCGGGCTGTACCCAGGTGAGACGCAGGGCGGTCACCGGACGGGGGCCAGGGCGGTGAAGGCCGACTCGTGGGCGCGGCGACGGCGGACGTCCTGGGTGTGGATCTGGAGCGCGACCTCCGTCAACGTCCGGGCGGGGGCGTGCAGGTCCAGGCGGCTCGCCTCGGCCACCGTCTTGGCCCAGTCGGACGGGACCTCCGAGCCGAGCGCGCCGGCGACGGCGCCGGCCATCGTGGCGATGGAGTCGCAGTCGCGGCCGTAGTTCACCGAACCCAGCACCGCGTGGCGGTAGTCGCCGCGGGCCACGAGCACCATGCCGAGCGCGACGGGGAGTTCCTCGATCGTGTGGAGGCGGGAAGGGCGGCGGGCGCCGAGGGAGGGGGCCCGGTAGTCGGGGCCGACCGTGTCGAACGGGGCGACCGCCTCGCGGAGCGGCCGTAGCGCCGACTCGAAGTCCGTGTGGCGGCGGGCCACTTCGCACACCGACTCGATCGCCGCGCGGGTGCCGTCCTTCGCCAGGGCGAGGCAGGCCTCGACCACCGACTCCGCCGTCGCGCCCGGCATGCACGCCGCGGCGACCGCCGCAGCGAACACGCCCGCCGCCTCCCTGCCGTAGGACGACTGGTGGGCGCCCGCGACGTCGAGCGCCTCGGCGTACGCGCCGCGCGGGTCGGCCGCGTTGACCAGGCCGACGGGGGCCATGTACATCGCGGCACCGCAGTTGACGATGTTGCCGGTGCCGGCCTCGCGGGGGTCGATGTGGCCGTAGTGGATACGGGCCACCAGCCACTTCTCGGCGAGGAAGACCCGCTGGAGGGGGAGCGCCTCGGCCTCCAGCTCGGGGATCCAGCGCGGGGTCGTCATCATGTCGGGCACCAGGTGCTCGGCGACCGCGTACGCGTCGAGGTGGTCGCGTACGCGGTCGTACACCCGGACGAGCGCATGGGTCATCAAGGTGTCGTCGGTGACGTGGCCGTCGCCCTTGTGGTACGGGGCGATGGGGCGGGCGGTGCGCCACCGGTCGCCGTTCCAGGGGCCGACGACCCCGTGCACGCGGCCGCCGTGGCGTTCGAGGATCTGTTCCGGGGTGTAGCCCTCCACCGGGCCGCCGAGGGCGTCGCCGACGGCGGCGCCGACGAGGGCGCCGGTGATGCGTTCGTCGAGCTTGGCTTCCGGAGCGGCCGCGGGGGCGGGCGCCGGGACGGGTGCGGGATGCGATGCGGGCGTCATGCCCGGCTAACGCCGTGCGGGGTGGGGAGTTCCGCTGTGCGGAGAAGTTCGGCGAGGTGGACGAGGTCGGTGCCGGTGAGGCGGGGGAGGGCGCAGCCGGAGAGGGTGCGGCAGGCGTCCCGCCAGGTGTCGGGGACGGCGACGCCGCCGCCGAGTGCTCCGGTCAGGGCGCCGGCGAGGGCCGGGGCGGAGTCGGCGACCCGGGAGAGGCAGGCGGCGGCGGGGACGGCTTCGGCGATCCGGCCGCGGGCGGCTGTGGCCAGGGCGAGGGCCACGGGGACGGTCTCGGCGGCGGCGATGCCGTAGCTGTAGACGTGGTCGACGATCTGGTGCTCCAGGAGGGGGATCAGAGCGAATGTTCCTTCTTTTTTGTGGCGGTGGGCGAGGTCGAGGGCGTGGCGCGCGTTGCGGCCGATCTCCGTCGAGGCGGGGAGTTCGGCCAGGGCCGCGGCCGCGCAGTCGTCGACGTCCGCGCCGGCGAGCGCCAGCGCGAGCGCCGCGGCCATCGCGCGGGCGCCGTGCACGCCGTCGCCGTCCTGGGTGTAGCGGGCGTCGAACTCGGCCAGGTCGGCGGCGCGGCGGGGGTCGCCCGGGTGGGCCACCGCCAGGACGCAGGCGCGGACACAGGCCGCGTCGTCGAAGTAGTGCGGGTTGTCGTGGCCGGTGGCGGGTGGGCGCAAGCCGGTGGCGAGGTTGCCGAGGCCGGCGCGTACGGAGATACGGGCGCGCAGGGGGAGTACGGCGGACTCGACCTCGGGGGCGCGTTCGGCCGCGGCGGCGATCTCGCTGGCCACGGCGTTCCAGGAGAGGTCGATGGAGGCGCGGGTGCGGCGTTCCAGGCTGAGGTCGCCGAGGGCGGCGGCGTCGCCGGCGCGGAGGAGGGCCTCCGCGGCGAAGGCCGCCCATTCCGCGTCGTCGGAGGGGCCGAGGCGCAGGGGTTCGGGGGGTTGGTTGAGGGCGATGGGCACGGGGAGGGTGGTGGTGGCGTTCTGCTCGGCGAAGGTGTCCAGTTCGCGGGTGAGGCGGCGGGTCCACTCGGGCATGCGGGCGGCCCGGTGACGGGCGGCGGGCCAGCCGGCGGCGTCGCCTGCGGCGAGGCCCAGGAGGAGGCCCTCGATACGGCGGGGGGCGCGGGCCGTGGCCTCGGCTCCGCCTTCGGCTTTGGGTCTCCCACCCGCGCCGCCCGTGCGAATCCCGTCGTCGAGTGAGGTCGGCCCCTGGGGGGTGCCTCCACCGTCGGCGGCCGTGGCTCCGTGCGTGAGGGGCTTCGCCGGGACCCGGCGGGCGGGGGCGAGGTGTTCGGGGGCGAGAGGTTCGGCCGGCGGCGCGGGGACGAGTGGTTCGGTGTCGGGTGTGGGTGTGGGTGTGGGTGTGGGTGTGGGCGTGGGCGTGAGGGGCATGGTGACGGTCGGCTCGGTGATGGTCGGCTTCGGTGCGTTCGGGCGTGTGCGCTCGATCGGCTCCGCCAGGAGATGCCGCTCGCCGATGTCGGGCGGGTCCGTCGGCTCTGCCGGTGGTACGTGCGGTGCTGTGGGAGCCGGGGCGTCGCGCGGTGGGGCCGGTGTCCTGGGCGGCAGCTCCTCGTACGGCGTGGAGGGTGACGTGGGGGTCGTGTCGTCCCACGGGGCGGGTGGGGTCATGCGGGGGTCTCCGTCGTGTCGGCCGGGGCGAGGGTGAAGGTGGTCGGGGTCGGCAGGGGCAGGTCGCCGTGGGGGAACAGGGCCGTGCCCGTGGCCCATTTGCCGCCCTCGGTCGGGACCAGGAGCTCGGCCACGTCCAGGACGTGATGCCCGGCCATGGAGGGCAGGCAGCTGCCTCTGGCCGGGCCGATCGCGGCGGTCCACTCGGCCGGGATCGACGCCGCTCCCCGGGTCGCGCCGGCCAGCGCGCCGGCGACCGCGGCGGTCGTGTCGGCGTCGCGGCCCATGTTCACCGCCGTGAGCACCGACTCGGTGAAATCGCCGTCCGCCGCCGCGTAGGCACCGAAGGCGAGGGCGACGGCTTCGGGGGCGAGATCGGTCCAGGGGTAGCCGCCGATGACGACGGCGGAGCGGACCGCGCGTTCGCCCCGGTGGGCGACGGCGACCGCCCGGCGCAGGGAGCGCGCGGTCCAGGAGTCCTCGGGGATCACGGCGAGCGCGGAGGCCACGACCGCGATCGTCGGCGCTCCCGCCATCGCCGCCGCCACTCCCGCCGCGACCGCCTGGCCGCCGTAGATGCCCTCACCGTCGTGGCTGACCGAGCCGTCGATGGCGACCAGACGGGCGGCCTCCGCCGGGCGGCCCGCCGCGAAGACGCCGAAGGGGGCCGCGCGCATGGCCAGGCCGTCGCTCCAGGCGTGCCGGTGCTGGGCGGAGATGGGCGCGGCCAGCCCGCGGCGGAGGTTCTCCAGGGTGCCGCGTTCGCTGAAGCCCGCGCCGCGGAACGGCCCCTCGTCCCGGTCCGCGATCCACTGGTGCCAGGCCGTCTCCACGTGGGTGACGGTGAGCGCCGAGCCGTGCCGGGCCAGCAGCAGCCCGGAGAAGATGGCGTACTCGGTGTCGTCCGTGCCCGAGGGGCGTTCGGCCACGTACCCGGTGATGCGCCCCCAGCGCGCGCGGATCTCGGAGGGCTTCATGTTCTCGGCGGGCGCCCCCAGCGCGTCCCCGACGGCGAGCCCGAGCATGGCCCCCCGTGCCCGCTCGCGGAGGTCGGCGGCGTCGCCGGGTGCCGGGACCGAGGGAATGCAGGCGATGGAAGGCATACGGTCGCCTCTCTGGCCCGTGGGCAGGTCTGGCCCGATGGGCAGTTGATCCGCTCTGAAGATTTGCCAGCTTTCACTGGGAAGATCTCTCCCACATCCGGCGCCCCGGCGGCGCGCGGAACGCTCGTGTATCACCCGGTCGACATCTGTGCAGAGCCCTGTACGAATGAGCGGCAGTCGTTTCTCGAACAGCCGCCAACCCGGGTAAGTACGGCCTTCCTTGCTGGCAGAAGCGATTTTCCGAGCGTACGTTCGACGTGAGGAAAGGGGCTTGATCGTGGCGATCATCGACACCGAGGCCGCGTTGCACGAGGCGCACCGGGACAACCACACCCACCGGGACGTGAACGGCGGCTGGCTGCGGCCCGCCGTGTTCGGGGCGATGGACGGGCTCGTGTCCAACCTGGCGCTGATGACCGGTGTCGCCGGCGGAACGGCCGGGCGGGAGGCGGTCGTCGTCGCCGGGCTGGCGGGGCTCGCCGCCGGGGCCTTCTCCATGGCCGCCGGCGAATACACCTCCGTGGCCTCGCAGCGCGAACTCGTCCAGGCCGAACTCGACGTCGAACGGCGGGAGTTGCGCAAGCACCCCAAGGACGAGGAGCAGGAGCTCGCCGCGCTCTACGAGAGCCGCGGGGTCCAGCCGGGGCTCGCCCGGGAGGTCGCGCGGCAGCTCTCGCGCGATCCCGAACAGGCCCTGGAGATCCACGCGCGCGAGGAGCTGGGCGTCGACCCCGGCGACCTGCCCTCGCCCGTCGTCGCCGCCGTGTCGAGCTTCGGCTCGTTCGCGCTGGGCGCCCTGCTGCCCGTACTGCCGTATCTGCTCGGCGCGAGCGCGCTGTGGCCGGCCGTGCTGGTGGCGCTCGCCGGGCTCTTCGGGTGCGGAGCCGTGGTGGCCAGAGTGACGGCCAGAACCTGGTGGTTCAGCGGGCTGCGGCAGCTCGCCCTCGGTGGTGCTGCGGCGGGTGTGACGTACGCCCTGGGCAGCCTGTTCGGAGCGGCCGTATGATGGATCGGATGGCTACGTATGCGCGGGACCGTATAAGTAGTCGTTACCAGGCGGTTTCGAATGCTTAACCGCTGGGCATGAGCCGTAAGCGCCGCGGGCAACGACGCCCGTCAAGCACCTGAAGCACCTGAAGTAGTGGGCGACGACGCCTCCTGCGCCCCGGTCGACCGACATCGATCTGTCCGGTCGGCTCCCCCTTGATCGCGTTTGATCACGCCACCGTGCGCGGCGACCCCTCCGCGGCGTGGCGTCCGCATGTTGGGACGAAGTATCCGCTTCCCGAGAATCGTTCCATCATGTAACCTGCACGAAATTTTGCACCTTACGCAGAGGGCCAGCGTCGTCCCTCGGCAATCGCATATGCCAGATGACGACGACGGGAGAGCCGATGCGTACGCCGCGCCAGCCGTCCCAGCACTCCACGAGTGGCCAGAAGTGGTCGTTCATGGATGCTCGCCCTGCTGCGCAGGGTATGTACGACCCCCGCAACGAGCGCGACGCCTGTGGCGTCGGCTTCGTGGCCACCCTCACCGGCGAGGCGAGCCATGCGCTGGTCGAGCAGGCGCTCACGGTTCTGCGCAACCTGGAGCACCGCGGGGCGACCGGTTCGGAGCCCGACTCGGGTGACGGCGCCGGCATCCTCTCGCAGGTCCCCGACGCGTTCTTCCGTGAGGTGGCCGGATTCGAGCTGCCCGAGGCCGGCTCGTACGCCGTCGGTACCGGCTTCCTGCCCGAGGAGGGCACCGAGGACGCCGTCGCCCGCATCGAGGCCATCGCCGCCGAGGAGGGCCTGACCGTCCTCGGCTGGCGCGAGGTGCCCGTCGCCCCCGAGCTGCTCGGCGCCACGGCCCGCTCGACGATGCCCGCCTTCCGTCAGGTCTTCGTCTCCGACGGCACCTCGAAGGACATCGACCTCGACCGCAAGACGTTCGTGCTGCGCAAGCGCGCCGAGCGCGAGGTCGACGTCTACTTCCCCTCGCTCTCCGCGCGGACCATCGTCTACAAGGGCATGCTGACCACCGGCCAGCTGGAGCCCTTCTTCCCGGACCTGTCCGACCGCCGCTTCGCCTCCGCGATCGCGCTGGTGCACTCCCGGTTCTCCACCAACACCTTCCCGTCCTGGCCGCTCGCCCACCCGTACCGCTTCGTCGCGCACAACGGTGAGATCAACACGGTCAAGGGCAACCGCAACTGGATGGTGGCCCGCGAGTCCCAGCTGGCCTCCGACCTGTTCGGGCCGCAGGACAAGCTGGACCGGATCTTCCCCATCTGTACGCCGGAGGCCTCCGACTCGGCGTCCTTCGACGAGGTCCTGGAGCTGCTCCACCTCGGTGGCCGCACCCTGCCGCACTCCGTGCTGATGATGATCCCGGAGGCGTGGGAGAACCACGACTCCATGGAGCCGGCCCGCCGCGCCTTCTACCAGTTCCACTCCACGATGATGGAGCCCTGGGACGGCCCGGCCTGTGTCACCTTCACCGACGGCAAGCAGGTCGGCGCGGTCCTCGACCGCAACGGCCTCCGCCCCGGCCGCTACTGGGTCACCGACGACGGTCTCGTCGTCCTCGGCTCCGAGGTCGGCGTCCTCGACATCGACCCCGCCAAGGTCGTCCGCAAGGGCCGCCTGCAGCCGGGCCGGATGTTCCTGGTCGACACCGTCGAGCACCGCATCGTCGAGGACGACGAGATCAAGGCCGGCCTCGCCGCCGAGCACCCCTACGCGGAGTGGCTGGAGGCCGGCGAGATCGAGCTGTCCGACCTGCCCGAGCGCGAGCACATCGTGCACACCCACGCCTCGGTCACCCGCCGCCAGCAGACCTTCGGGTACACCGAGGAGGAGCTGCGCGTCATCCTCGCGCCGATGGCCAAGGCCGGCGCCGAGCCCATCGGCTCCATGGGCACGGACTCGCCGATCGCGGCGCTGTCCTCCCGCCCGCGCCTGCTCTTCGACTACTTCACCCAGCTGTTCGCGCAGGTCACCAACCCGCCGCTGGACGCGATCCGCGAAGAGCTGGTCACCTCGCTGCGCTCCTCGCTGGGCCCCGAGGGCAACATCCTGGAGCCGACCGCCGCGTCGTGCCGCAGCGTGACCCTGCCCTTCCCGGTGATCGACAACGACGAGCTGGCCAAGCTCATCCACATCAACGCCGACGGCGACATGCCCGGCATGAAGGCCGCGACCCTCTCCGGCCTGTACCGGGTCTCCGGCGGCGGTGAGGCCCTCGCCGCGCGCATCGAGGAGATCTGCACCGAGGCCGACGCGGCCATCGAGAACGGCGCCCGGCTGATCGTCCTCTCGGACCGTCACTCGGACGCCGAGCACGCGCCGATCCCGTCGCTGCTGCTCACCGCGGCCGTCCACCACCACCTCATCCGCACCAAGCAGCGCACCCAGGTGGGCCTGCTGGTCGAGGCCGGTGACGTCCGCGAGGTCCACCACGTCGCCCTGCTCATCGGCTTCGGCGCCGCGGCCGTCAACCCGTACCTGGCGATGGAGTCCGTCGAGGACCTCGTCCGCGCCGGAACGTTCCTCTCCGGTATCGAGGCCGAGCAGGCCATCCGCAACCTGATCTACGCCCTCGGCAAGGGCGTCCTGAAGGTCATGTCCAAGATGGGCATCTCCACCGTCGCCTCCTACCGCGGCGCCCAGGTCTTCGAGGCCGTCGGCCTCGCGGACGAGTTCGTGGAGAAGTACTTCAACGGCACGGCCACCAAGATCGGCGGCGTCGGCATCGACGTCATCGCCAAGGAGGTCGCCGCCCGCCACGCCAAGGCCTACCCGGCCAGCGGCATCGCGCCCGCCCACCGCGCCCTTGAGATAGGCGGCGAGTACCAGTGGCGCCGCGAGGGCGAGCCGCACCTGTTCGACCCGGAGACGGTCTTCCGCCTCCAGCACTCGACCCGGACGCGTCGCTACGACATCTTCAAGCAGTACACGGACCGCGTGAACGAGCAGTCCGAGCGTCTGATGACGCTGCGCGGCCTGTTCGGTTTCAAGGCGGGCGAGGGCCGTGCGCCGATCTCGATCGACGAGGTCGAGCCGGTCTCCGAGATCGTCAAGCGCTTCTCGACCGGCGCCATGTCGTACGGCTCGATCTCGCGCGAGGCGCACGAGACGCTCGCCATCGCCATGAACCAGCTGGGCGGCAAGTCCAACACCGGGGAGGGCGGCGAGGACCCGGACCGTCTCTACGACCCGGCGCGGCGTTCGTCGATCAAGCAGGTCGCCTCCGGCCGCTTCGGCGTGACGAGCGAGTACCTCGTCAACGCCGACGACATCCAGATCAAGATGGCCCAGGGCGCCAAGCCCGGCGAGGGCGGTCAGCTGCCCGGCCACAAGGTCTACCCGTGGGTCGCCAAGACGCGTCACTCGACGCCGGGCGTGGGCCTCATCTCCCCGCCGCCGCACCACGACATCTACTCCATCGAGGACCTGGCCCAGCTGATCCACGACCTGAAGAACGCGAACCCGCAGGCGCGGATCCACGTGAAGCTGGTCTCGGAGGTCGGCGTCGGCACGGTCGCGGCCGGTGTGTCGAAGGCGCACGCGGACGTCGTCCTGATCTCCGGCCACGACGGTGGTACGGGTGCCTCCCCGCTGACCTCGCTGAAGCACGCGGGCGGTCCCTGGGAGCTCGGTCTCGCCGAGACCCAGCAGACGCTGCTGCTCAACGGCCTGCGCGACCGCATCGTCGTCCAGACCGACGGCCAGCTGAAGACCGGTCGTGACGTCGTCATCGCCGCGCTCCTCGGCGCCGAGGAGTTCGGCTTCGCGACCGCCCCGCTGGTCGTCTCCGGCTGCGTCATGATGCGCGTCTGCCACCTGGACACCTGCCCGGTCGGCATCGCCACACAGAACCCGACGCTGCGCGACCGGTTCACCGGCAAGGCCGAGTACGTCGTGAACTTCTTCGAGTTCATCGCCGAGGAGGTCCGCGAGATCCTCGCCGAGCTGGGCTTCCGGTCCATCGAGGAGGCCGTCGGCCACGCCGAGGCGCTCGACGTGACCCGCGCGGTCGACCACTGGAAGGCACAGGGCCTGGACCTGGAGCCGCTGTTCCACGTGCCCGAGCTGCCCGAGGGCGCCGTCCGCCACCAGCTCATCGAGCAGGACCACGGCCTGGAGAAGGCGCTCGACAACGAGCTGATCAAGCTCGCCGCCGACGCTCTCGCCGCCTCGGACGCCACCGACGCCCAACCGGTGCGCGCCCAGGTCAAGGTCCGCAACATCAACCGCACGGTCGGCACGATGCTCGGCCACGAGGTGACGAAGAAGTTCGGCGGGGCGGGTCTGCCCGACGACACCATCGACATCACCTTCACCGGCTCCGCGGGCCAGTCCTTCGGCGCCTTCCTCCCGCGCGGTGTCACGCTGCGCCTGGAGGGCGACGCCAACGACTACGTCGGCAAGGGCCTCTCCGGCGGCCGGGTGATCGTCCGTCCCGACCGGGGCGCCGACCACCTCGCCGAGTTCTCGACCATCGCGGGCAACACCATCGCCTACGGCGCGACCGGCGGCGAGCTGTTCCTCCGCGGTCGTACGGGTGAGCGGTTCTGTGTCCGCAACTCCGGCGCCCTGGTGGTGTCCGAGGGCGTGGGCGACCACGGCTGCGAGTACATGACTGGCGGCCACGCGGTCGTCCTCGGCGAGACGGGCCGCAACTTCGCGGCCGGTATGTCGGGCGGCATCGCCTACGTCATCGACCTGAACCGCGACAACGTCAACGCCGGCAACGTGGGCGCCGTCGAGGCCCTGTCCGACGACGACAAGCAGTGGCTGCACGACGTGGTGCGCCGCCACGCCGAGGAGACCGGATCCACGGTCGCCGAGAAGCTGCTCGCCGACTGGACCGTCGCCGTGGAGCGCTTCAGCAAGATCATCCCCAGCACGTACAAGGCAGTGCTCGCCGCCAAGGCCGCCGCCGAGCAGGCCGGTCTCTCCGAGACCGAGATCACCGAGAAGATGATGGAGGCGGCGATCAATGGCTGACCCGAAGGGCTTCCTCAACCACGGGCGCGAGGTCGCCAAGTCCCGCCCCGTCGACGTACGGCTGAAGGACTGGAACGAGGTCTACGTTCCGGGCTCGCTGCTCCCGATCATCTCGAAGCAGGCGTCCCGCTGCATGGACTGCGGCATCCCGTTCTGCCACAACGGCTGTCCGCTCGGGAACCTCATCCCCGAGTGGAACGACTACGCCTACCGCGAGGACTGGGGCGCCGCCTCGGAGCGCCTGCACGCCACGAACAACTTCCCGGAGTTCACGGGCCGTCTGTGCCCCGCTCCCTGTGAGTCGGCGTGCGTCCTCGGCATCAACCAGCCGGCCGTCACCATCAAGAACGTCGAGGTCTCGATCATCGACAAGGCGTGGGACAGCGGCGACGTCGCGCCCCAGGCCCCGGAGCGCCTCTCCGGCAAGACGGTCGCGGTCATCGGCTCGGGCCCGGCGGGTCTCGCGGCCGCCCAGCAGCTGACGCGGGCCGGCCACACGGTCGCGGTGTACGAGCGCGCGGACCGCGTCGGCGGTCTGCTCCGCTACGGCATCCCCGAGTTCAAGATGGAGAAGCGGCACATCAACCGCCGTATCGAGCAGATGCGCGCGGAGGGCACCCGCTTCCGTACGGGCGTCGAGATCGGCCGCGACCTCAAGGCGACGGACCTGAAGAAGCGGTACGACGCCGTCGTGATCGCCGCGGGTGCGACGACCGCCCGTGACCTCCCGGTCCCCGGCCGCGAGCTGAACGGCATCCACCAGGCGATGGAGTACCTGCCGCTCGCCAACAAGGTGCAGGAGGGCGACTTCGTGGCGCCCCCCATCACGGCCGAGGGCAAGCACGTCGTCGTCATCGGCGGTGGCGACACCGGCGCCGACTGCGTGGGCACCGCCCACCGCCAGGGCGCGGCCTCCGTCACGCAGCTGGAGATCATGCCCAGGCCGGGCGAGGACCGTGCCCCGAACCAGCCGTGGCCGACCTTCCCGATGCTCTACAAGGTCACCTCCGCGCACGAGGAGGGCGGCGAGCGGGTCTACTCCGTCTCCACCACCCACTTCGAGGGCGACGAGGACGGCAACGTGCAGTGGCTGCACCTCGTCGAGGTCGAGTTCGTCGACGGCAAGCTGACGCAGAAGCCGGGCACGGAGCGCAAAATCCCCGCCCAGCTGGTCACCCTGGCGATGGGCTTCACCGGCACCGACCGCGAGAACGGCCTGGTCGAGCAGTTCGGCCTGGACCTCGACGAGCGCGGCAACATCGCGCGTGACGCCGACTTCCAGACCAACGTGCCGGGTGTGTTCGTGGCCGGTGACGCGGGCCGCGGTCAGTCGCTGATCGTCTGGGCGATCGCCGAGGGCCGCTCGGCCGCCCGCGGCTGCGACCGCTTCCTCACGGGCGCGAGCGAGCTGCCGGCGCCGATCCGGCCGACGGACCGTTCGCTGATGGTCTGATCCGCCGGGGTCCTGACCGCCCGGGTCCTGACCCGCCGTGTCAGTGATCCACCGGATCGACAGACGTCCCGTACAACGGCGTACGGAACACTGACGGCGCCTGCCCACCAGTCCCCGACCGGACTACAGGGCGGGCGCCGTCGCATGTTCCGACGTCCCCGCGCCTACTTGGCCGGGGCCAGCCAGGTGATGACGACCGCGACCGCGACGGCGAGAATGCCGAGCAGCGCGAGCCATGTCGCCCACTCGATCAGCGTCCAGATCCTTCTGGGGCGTTGCGTCTCGTAGTCCAGCAGGCGGGTCGGCTCCCCGTAGAAGTCCGCGCCGGGGCGTCCGTGCGCGGCGAGCACGGTGAGCCACGAGGCGATGATCAGGGCCAGGAAACCGCCGGCGAGCAGCGTGATGACCGCCCAGCGCGGGCAGTCCGGCAACTTGCTCAGGTCCTCCTGGCCCTTGAGGACGAAGACCGCGGTCAGCAGCCCGGTGAGGGAGGCCACGAAGTTGCGGTAGCCCTCGGCCTGTTGGAGGGCGGCCGCCAGCTGGCGCTCGGGGCGCGTCATCTGCTCCAGGCGGCGCTCGGCGTCGTCGAGTTCGGCGCGGGTGTACGGCATCGTCAGGTCCCGTTCGTCCAGGACGCGATGGTGATCCGGGCACCGCATCCGATCTCGACTCCGTCGGGGCGGTCCGTGTGCAGGGAGGTGCAGCGGCACAGGGTGCTGAAGGGCTGGGAGCCGGGATCCTTGCGACGGCTCCAGAAACCACCGCCCTTGGCCTGGGCGTACTGGGCCGCCGTGAACCGCCTGGTCATGGTGCAACCGCACTCCGGGCAGGCGCCGGTGGCCACGTACATCTCCTTGCCGTTCGACACGGTCCGCGTCCACTGGAAGGTCACCGGGGTGGTGTGGTGGGGTTCGTCGTTGTAGGGGAGGAGTGGGCTCAACTGACTCTCTCGCTTTCCTGTTCCTGGTTCGGGACGCGCAGCCCGAAGAGCGCGGCGTAGCGGCCCAGACGCTCGCGCACCTCCGCCTCCGTGAGGTCCGTCTCCTCCGAACAGAGGGTGACGTGGTCCGGCGTGACCGTCCCGGAGACGGCGGGGGCCCGGCCGGTGAGCTGCTCGGTGAGGACGATGACGTCGGCCCAGTGCGGGATGATCTCGGCCTCCTGCGGGGTGGGTTCGCGGACGGTGACGTCGAGCCCGAGGCAGCGGAAGGGGACGTAGCGGTCGTAGGTCGCCTTGAGGGTCCGGCCGAAGCGGCCGGCGAGCAGGACCAGTTCCAGGGGGCCCAGGGTGCCGGGGCCCAGGAGGTCGGAGTTGAAGGCCACCAGGTCGAAGCGGTCGGGCCGGAAGTCGGCGAGAGCATCGGCGTCAGGGCCGGTGACCTCGCCGGGCAGGGGTGGGACGCCGATGGCAGTGAGGGTGGTCAGCCGACCGATGGAGGACGACAGGGGCGTACCGAGCCTGTCGGCGTGCCGGAGGAGACGTCGGATGGTCGAGCTGGCACGGGTGTCGGAAGCCTCCGGCTCCGAGTCCTTGGCGGGGAGGAGGTACGAGTCGAGCGCCGTGACCCGCACCGAGCGGGCCTCTGACGACAGCTGGGGGAGGTCCAGGGGCAGGTTCTCGCTCTCCGCTTCCAGCCAGTCCAGGACAGTTCCCAGTGTCTCGCCCAGGCCCGCGAGTTCGAGGCAGTACGAGACGGGCACAGGCCGAGCGTCGAGAAGGCTCTCCGAGAACGCGGTGCTGGCGGAGCCGACCTGCGGAGCCGCCGCCTGCCGTATCAGAGCCTCCTGATCCCATGACGGGTCGCTTGCGAGGAGTCCGCAGGCAGCCAGGACCTTCACCGTCTCTCTGAACTCGTCGGTCCCTCGCGAATCCAGGGTCCGACCGTCGAGAAATGAGTTCACGAGTTCCCAGGGTCCGAACACTTGTGTCTGCTTCCGCCAGTACCGCATGGCACGGGCAACCCACGAAGGGGGCGTCCATCCGAGGGCCTCGACGGGGACGTCGGGAGCCCGGATCCCCGTGTAGCGGGAGGCCTCGTTGAGGATCCGTGCTGCCTCGCCGAGCGAGACGGTGACTCCTTCCGACGCGGCCACGAGTTGCCGCAAGGACACGACCCCCTCCTGCCAGGGGTTGCCGTGGGAGGGGTCGACGCGCAGAAGCAGGCGTTCGGCGGACGTCAAGGCGTCGTGTTCGGTCAGCGGTGTTCCGGGAGCTCCCAGGACGGTGAATCCCAAGGGAGCCATGTGGCGGAGGCGGCCCAGCAGTTCCCCTGCCGCCGACGCACCGGCACCGATCAGCGAGACGCGCTTCCTGAGATGGGTGATCGATGTTTCACCGGGATACCACCGGGGCGTCGAGAGCGGCCCGGTGGTGGTGTCGGCGGCCAGCACTTGGGCTTCCGCCCGGGTGAACCGCTCCCGGGCGAGTGCCTCGTCCAGTTCAGGGGCCGGCGGAAGGTCGACATCCAGGGCCCGGAGCCGACACAGCAGGGTCACACACTCGCCGAGAGACAGTTGGTGCTCGCTGGAGATGACGACCATCGGCGCGTGTGTCGCTCGACCACGGGTCGGCCGCGCCGTGTACGCGGCGTAGAGGTCGGCCGCGGCGGGGCTGATCCGTACCGAGAGTCGCGAACGGATGTCCGGGACCGCGGGGACGTGGACTCCGGCGATGGCATAGCGGCGCAGCGCCTTGACCGTGTCTCTGAGGGGAACACCCGCCCATGCCGCGGCTGTCAGAGCGCTGGCCCACCCCCCTCGGGGCGACGAGGTCTCATGGAAGATCAGCGCGTCCAGACTGGCCGGCTCAGGATATCCGGCAGGTGAGAAGCCCTGTTTGAGGACGGGTGCGTGCTCCAGCCGCGTCATGCGCCACCGTCTGAACAGAGAACGGTCCAGGTTCTGCCGACTGGCTGTGTTCCCTCGGGAGACGATCGTCGCGTCGATGGGCAGACAGCCCGTGGACCGCAACGGGAGCCGTTCACGCAGCAGCCGTACGTCGCTCTCCAGGGGCTCTAGGATCGCCGTCACGTCCTTCGGGAGCGCGTCCAGCAGCGCCACAGCCAGCGGAGGCCGCGTCCGCGCAAGCTCCCACAGCCACCGCAGGGACACCTCGCTCCACTGCGCGGCCGCCTCCGAAACGGTCGCACGCAGTTCCTCCAGGACCATGTCCTCGTCGTACGACAGGAGGTTGTTGCGGTCCACGCTCGGCACCGGCCGGTGCCGCTCCCGCAGGTTGACCACGTATCCGAAGACGGAGGGCGCGTCCGAGATCACGACTCCGTCGAGCAGCAGTTGACCGGGGCCCTGGACGAGCCACACATCGGAGCCCTCCGCGTGCGCCGCGGGTCCGCGCCAGCGTGCCACCGCCTGAAGCCTCCCCGGTGCCCACGTCCTGCCCCGCACCTCCCGCTCCGGGTCGTCCCGCGCGTACTCCACCGCCCGCACCGTGTAGTCGCTCACCCACAGCACCGACTGCAACGTCTCCACCAGCGAAGGCGGCTGTTCGTCCTCTCCCAGGGCGAGGTACAGGCGGACCCGTGTGCCTCCGTCGGAGGGCGCGCCCTTGCCCGGGGTGATGCGCAGCAGGCCGGAGCCCGACTGGATCTCGGCGCGGGAGGCCTGGTCGAGGGATTCGCGCAGGCCGTGGCGGTCGACGGGGGCCGTGGTGACGACGACCTCCTCGGCGAGCATGAAGTAGCTGAAGGCACCGATGCCGAAGCGGGAGTTGAGCGCCACGGGCGTGAGTCCCGCGCGTCGCCACTCGCGGCGTTCCTGCATGAACTCGGGGTCCTGCTCGTACCGCTTGCCCGCCCGGGCGAACATCGAGGTGAGCTTGGCGCGGCTCATGCCCGTGCCGTTGTCCTCGCACTCGATGTAGAGACGCCCTTCCTCGTCCCAGCCCTGGGTGAAGGTGATCCGGCCCGTCCACTTCTCGGCGGCCTCACCCTGTCTGCGGCCGTACTGGTCCCGCATGTCCCGCAGCCGACAGGCGTCCAGCGCGTTCTGGTACAGCTCACGGACGGCCAGCATCCTGTCGCCGTACAGTTGCGCGCCCATGAGCAGGGGCCGGATCTCGTCCTCGGCGAGACGGAAGCGCTCCAGCGGGGCGGTGTACTGGCCGGGCTCGGGGACCAGTTGCCGCGCGGTGACGCGTTCGGGCAGTCCACGCAGGAGGGAAGGCATGCTGGAACGCTGCGCCAGCCAGCGTTCGCGGATCGCTGAGACCGACGCGTCGGCCCGGGCCGCGAGTTCCTCCACGGCCGCGTGCAGCGCCGGGTGCGGACAGGGGAAGCGCACGTCGAGCCGGTATCCGCCCGCCGACAGTTCGCCCACCGCGGCCAGCTCGAACTCCTCGGACAGCGCACCGACGACCGTGTGCGCGGCCAGCGGTTCGTGCGCACCGAGGTGGTCGATGAGCACGCTGGACATCCTGCGCGGGTCGGCCGACAGCAGGCCCGCCGTCCACAGCAGTTGCGCCAGCTCCTGGGCACGCCATCTGCCGCCGAGCACCGGAGCGAAGGTGTTCCACGTGTCGTTCTCGAAGTCGTTGACGCGGGGCCGGTCGCCGGGCTCGACCGTCACGTGACCCAGCACCTGGCGGAGCTGTCCGTCGATGCGTTGCAGCGATTGTTCCGAAGGCCCGCCGAGCGGCACCTCCTCGGCGGAGTCGGCGATCACCCGGGCCAGTCTGCACAGCAGAACGTCCACCGACGGGTAGTCGCCGGTGCGCTCCCACAGGGCGTCCCAGTCCGCGATGAACCGGTGCCGCAGCCAGTGCTCGGCGGCCTTGGCCTCCGTGACGAGACCACGGCCGCGCAGGGTCTCCAGGGTGCCTTGGACCTGCTTGTGCGCCCGGCGCACGTCCTCGACCGCGGCGAACACCAGCTCGGCGTGGGGCTCGGGCTCGACATCGGCGGGGCGCTCACGGTCGAGCACCTGGCGCAGGTCCTCCAGAGCGACGGCGGTGATGTCCTCGTACACGAGGGGCGCCGCGAGCAGCACCGCCGTCTCGGCCGGCGACAGGAGGGCCTGTGGGGCGCTGTGCTGGGCGCGTTTGACCAGCCCGACGAGTTGACGCTCGAAACGGGCCGGGTACGTCGACCGCGCGTCCGACCACGGGTCGTCCTGGTGGGCCCCCGCGCTCCGTACGTTGCGGCCCACCTGTTCCGCCAGCTCCGCCAGACCCGCCTTGACCCGGGCCTGCACCGCTTCGCTGCCCGAAGTGTGCTCCCACAGGGCGGACTTGGTCACCATCTCGGCCCATGGGAGGGGCTCCTTGTAGCCCTTGCACAGTTCGAGCGTGTCCACGGGCTGGCGGAACGGGGCGAGATGCCTGACCGTCGGTGGCTCGACCGGCTCGTCACCGGCCAGACGGCGCATCTCGTGTTCGGTGTACCGCATGATCTCGCCGAACGTGGTCGGCGGGGTCTCGGGTGCGAGCGCGTGTGCCAAGGCCCGGCCGAACCAACTGCCGTGCTCCTGGTCGGCGTACGACCGCTGCCCGTCGCCGCAGCTGTAGAGCCAGGCGGCGTCCTGCGCGCCCACCCACGCACCGGTCTGGTCCTCGTCGCCGCGCTGGGGCGGTTCCGTCTCCCGGCAGGCGTCCAGGCAGATGACCGTGGTCACCCCCTGCGGTCGAAAGCCCAGTTGCAGCCCGACGGGGTTGGCGGGAAGCAGGGAACTCTGCATGAGGGCCGGTGAGCCGTCCGAGAGCGGCTCACCGGGCTGGGCGTCGGCCGCCAGCAGGAAGTCGTCGTCACCGATGGTGACCCCGTGACCGGAGAGGTAGACGAAGGCGGTGTCGCCCGGCTCGCAGGAGGTGAAGAACTGGCGCAACGCGCGCTGAATGCCACTCTTGACCAGGTCGATCTCGCGGACGCGGCCCGCGTGGTGCCGGGTGACCTCGTACTCCGACTTCTCCAGTGCCTCGGCGACCGCCTCGACATCCCTCTCGGCGCAGGTGAGTTCGCCGTACATGGCGTGGAGCTCCGGATCGTCGGCCAGGGCCGGTGTCGCCGTCACCCCGATCAGCAGCGCCCGTCGCCGCCCCTGGAACTCATTCTGAACCGTGCCCCCCGACCCCACCCGGAACTCCCTCGCCGACCTGCCGATCAGCGACATGATTCCAGAACCGCCGCATGCGTGGAGGGTGTTGGAGGTACGCGCGTGCTCCGCTCAGCCCGTCATCGCCGCCGCCTTGGCCAGCGCCAGCACCACCAGCAGCGCCAGCACCCCCACGCACGCCCCCGCCTGCACCAGCACCCTGCGCCGGTCCCGGGGTGCGTACGCGAAGCCCAGAGCGATCAGGCCGCCAGTCAGGAGGCCGCCGAGGTGGCCCTGCCAGGATGTCACGACCGCCGAGATGACCAGCCAGATCAGCAGGCCCGCCATGAAGCGGTTGATGCCCGCCGGGTCCGCGCCCAGGCGGCGGGCCAGCACGTAGTACGCCGTGCAGACGCCGAAGATCGCGCCGGAGGCGCCGACCGTGCTGGCGTCGGGGGCGAGGAGGAGGACCAGGACGGAGCCGCCGAGGGCGGAGAGGAGGTACAGGCTCAGGTAGCGGGCCCGGCCCAGCTGGGCCTCCACCACCCGGCCCACGTTCCACAGCGTGACCATGTTCATCACGATGTGCAGGATGCCGAACGTGCCGTCGGTGGGCGGGATGTGGAGGAAGGCGCCGGTGAGGAGGCGGTACCACTCGCCGTCGATCACGCCTTCGAGGTGGAAGTCGGCCGGGTAGGCGCTCTGCCAGACGTAGTGCAGACCGTCCGGGCCTGCGAGGCCCCGGCCCAGCATCGCGAAGTCGTCGACGATCGACGGGCGGAGCAGTTCGGCGACGTAGGCCACCACGTTCAGGCCGATCAGGACGTACGTCACCAGCGGGACCGCCGAGATCCGGCCGCCGAAGGCCGTGCGGGCCTGGCGGACCGTTCTCGCGCCCTCCTGCACGCACTCCGGGCACTGGTGGCCCACGGCCGCGTCGCGCATGCAGTCCGGGCAGATGAACCGTTCGCAGCGGGTGCAGCGGACGTAGGACTCCACTTTCGGGTGGCGGTAGCAGGTGGTGACGGCGGGCTCGGACGACGACGGGGACTCGGGTTCCACGGCCGGCTCCTTGTGGGTGCGGGGCTGATGACGAGCCGGTGAGGACGGCGGCGAACAAAATAGCGAACCTGGGCGGGAGTGTGCTGAGGGGGACTGCCCTAGCCTCGGGATCTTCGTCGTGCTCCAGTGCCGGGAGGACCCTCATGTCCGCGATCAGTCTCAGCAAGGTGCGGGAGACCGCCCCCGCGCTGGTGGACCTGTACAAGGCCGCCGGGGTCTCCCTCGACAAGCACGGTCTGCGGGGGCAGCGCGCCGCCGTCTACCTGGTGGTCGACCACAGCGGCTCCATGCGGCCGTACTACAGGGACGGCAGCGTGCAGGCACTCGCCGATCGGGTGCTCGGGCTGTCCGCGCAGCTCGACGACGACGGGAGCGTGCCGGTCGTGTTCTTCTCGACCGGGGTCGACGCGGTCACCGAGATCGCTCTCACAGGTCACCACGGCCGGATCGAGCGGATCGTGGCCGGGCTCGGGCACATGGGGAAGACCAACTACCACGTGGCCATGGACGCCGTCATCGACCACCATCTCGACCGCGGCGGAGCCGACCCGGCCTTCGTGGTGTTCCAGACCGACGGCGGGCCGACCAGCAGGCTCGCCGCCGAGAAGTATGTGTGCAAGGCCGCCCGCCTTCCCTTGTTCTGGCAGTTCATCGGCTTCGGCGATCCCGGCAGCAAGCAGTTCGACTTCCTGCGCCGGCTGGACGAGCTGGCGGTGCCGGGGAAGCGGGTCGTCGACAACGCCGGTTTCTTTCACGCCGGTTCTGATCCGGGGGCGGTGTCCGACGCGGAGTTGTACGACCGACTGCTGGGCGAGTTTCCCAGCTGGCTGGCGGCGGCGCGGGCGGGCGGGATCGTCCCGTAGTCCCGGGTCCGACCCGTCGACCGGCCGCCCGGCCGGTCGACGGGTCGTGTTCGGGCCCGGGACGCGGATCCCGCGACCCACGGTCGAGGAGTACCGCGATCACCGGCGGAAGCCACCACCGCCGAGGACCACGCCCCGGCACTCGGCGGGGCTGCCCCACGCGCTCCGCAGCGCACGCGCCTTGGTCAGCCAGAGCGACAGGTCGTACTCCGCGGTGTAACCGATCGCGCCGTGCAGCTGCAGCGCCGTGCGCGCGGTCGTGTACGCCGCCTCGCACGCCGTCACCTTGGCCGCCGCCGCGTCCGCCGGGTCCAGGGTGACCGCCGCCCCGAACACCAGCGGACGCGCGAACTCCAGGGCCACCTTGGCGTCCGCCAGCCGGTGCTTCACCGCCTGGAACGACCCGACGGGCACACCGAACTGGGTGCGCTGCCTCACGTACGCCACCGTCCTGTCCAGCAGGGACAGTCCGACGCCGAGGGCCTGCGCGGCGACCGCGAGACGCGCCCGGACGACGGCGTGGGCGAGCAGGGACGGGTCGGTGGCGAGGAGGTCGCCGCCGGGGGAGAGCCGGGTCGGACGGCGGGCCGGGTCCAGGGACGGGCGCACGGGGCCGTGACCGGGGGCGAGGCGGAGTTCGCCCGTCTCCGGGGCGAGGGCCAGGCGGGTCGCCGCCGCGTCCCCGTCCAGCGCGTACGAGCCCGGCGAGGGCGCCACCGTCGCCATCGCCTTGCCCGACACCAGCGCCGGGAGCAGGCGCTCGGCCGGGCCCGGATCGTCCAGGCCGGCCAGGAGGACCGCCGCCGTCACCGTCTCCACGAGCGGCCCCGGAACCGCATGTCGCCCCAACTCCACGAAGGCGACGGTCAGTTCGACGGGGAGCGGGCCGACCCCGTCGTACTTCTCCGGCGCCGCCAGCGCGAAGACGCCCGCTTCCGCGAGACGCGCCCACAGCGCACGCCCTGCCTCGTGCTCCCCGCGCCCCCAGGCCCGTACGACGGCGGGTGTGCCGGCGGCCGTCAGCATGGCGTCCAGCGACTCGGCGAACGCCCGCTGCTCGGTGTCCAGGAGGAAACGCATCGGGTGGCGGCCTTTCGGGCGGGGGCCACGCGTCGGCGGTGGCCCTTGGGTCGGGGTCGCGCGTCCGGTGGCCCGCGGGTCGGGCCGCGCGTCGGCGGTGGCCTTTCGGGCGAATGACCGCCCGTCAGCGGACTGCCCTCGCAGTCGAGGTCACACGTCGGGGGCAGCCATTCGGGCCGGCGGCTCCGAGCATCAGTGGCATCCCGTTCAGGAGGGCTCCGCATCAGCGGCCTTTCCGGGCCGGCCCACGCATCAGCGGCGCCCCTTCGGCAGGCCGAGGAGGCGCTCGGCGATGATGTCGCGCTGGATCTCGTTGGTGCCGGCGTAGATCGGGCCGGCGAGGGAGAAGACGTACCCCTCCGACCAGTCGGTGTCCGCCGACTCGCCCTCCTCGCCGAGCAGGTCCAGCGCCGTCTCGTGCAGGGCGATGTCGTACTCGGACCAGAAGACCTTGTTCAGGCTGGCCTCGGGTCCGATCGGCGTGCCCTCCCGGAAGCGGGAGGCGGCCGCGTGGGTGAACAGCTCGTAGGCGCGGGCGCCGATCAGCGCGTCGGCCACCGCGTCGCGGGCGGACGCCGGGCTTCCCCGGTCGTGCCAGAGGTCGAGCAGGCGGTGCGCGGAGGCCAGGAAGCGGCCCGGGGAGCGGAGCGTCAGACCCCGTTCGTTGCCCGCGGTGGACATCGCGACGCGCCAGCCCTGCCCGGGCTCGCCGATGACGTCCTCGTCCGGCACGAACACGTCGTCGAGGAAGAGTTCGGCGAACGCGGGCCTGCCGTCGAGGCGGCCGATCGGGCGGACCGTCACCCCGGGGGCGCGCAGGTCGAACATGAGGTACGTCAGCCCCTGGTGAGGCCGGGCGGTCCCGGGCTCGCTGCGGAACAGGCCGAACGCCCGGTCCGCGAACGCCGCCCGCGACGACCAGGTCTTCTGCCCGCTCAGCAGCCAGCCCCCGTCCGTGCGCACGGCCCTGGAGGTGAGCGAGGCCAGGTCGGACCCGGCCTCGGGCTCCGACCAGGCCTGGGCCCACACCACCTCGCCGGAGGCCATCGGCGGCAGCACGCGCGCCCGCTGCTCCTCCGTGCCGTGGTCGAAGAGGGTCGGGGCGAGGAGGTTGACGCCGTTCTGGCCGACCCGGCCCGGAGCGCCCGCCGCGTAGTACTCCTCCTCGAAGACCAGCCAGCGCGGCAGGCCCGCGTCGCGGCCGCCGTACGCGACCGGCCAGTTCACCACCGACCAGCGGTCGGCGGCCAGTTCGGCCTCCCAGGCGCGGTGGGCGGCGAAGCCCTCCTCGGTCTCCAGGGAGGGGAGCGGCTCCGACGGGACATGGGCGCGCAGCCAGGCGCGGGCCTCGGCGCGGAAGGCCTCGTCGGCGGGGGAACGGGCGAGGTCCATGGAGCGCTGCTCCTTCCCTAACAAGTGTTTGGTAGGTTAGCGTGCCCGCATGAGGAACGTCGACCCTCCGACGTACGTCCCCGGCCACGGCCTGCTCGCCGGACGCACCGCCGTGATCACCGCGGCGGCCGGCACGGGCATCGGCGGGGCCACCGCGCGACGCTTCCTCGAGGAGGGCGCGCGGGTGCTGATCAGCGACGCCCACACGCGCAGGCTCAAGGAGTACAAGACCGAGCTGGTCGCCGAGTTCGGGGCGGACTCCGTCCGAGCGGTGCCGTGCGACGTCACCGACGACGACCAGGTACGGGCCCTGTTCGAAGCGGGGGCACGGCTGCACGGACGGCTCGACATCGTCGTCAACAACGCCGGCCTGGGCGGCACCTCGGACCTCGTCGACATGACCGACGAACAGTGGTCCAGGGTGCTGGACGTGACACTGAACGGCACCTTCCGCTGCACCCGGGCCGCCCTGCGGCTGATGCGGGAAGCCGGTGGTGGCGTGATCGTCAACAACGCCTCCGTCGTCGGCTGGCGCGCCCAGGCCGGCCAGGCGCACTACGCCGCGGCGAAGGCGGGCGTCATGGCCCTGACCAGGTGCGCGGCGATCGAGGCGGCCGCGTACGGGGTCCGCGTCAACGCCGTGTCGCCGAGCCTCGCCATGCACCCGCACCTGGCGAAGGTCACCACCCCGGAACTGCTGGAGGAACTGACCGCGCGCGAGGCCCTCGGGCGGTACGCCGAACCCTGGGAGGTGGCCAACGTGATCGTCTTCCTCGCGTCCGGCTACTCCTCCTACCTGACGGGTGAGATCGTCTCCGTCAGCAACCAGCACCCGTGAGGACGAGGAACAGCGTGCCGACCAAGAAGAAGCCCCCGACGACCGCCGGCGACAAGCCCTCCGCCGCGCCCGCCCGCCGCCGGGAACTCCTCGACCGGGCCGCCACGGTCTTCGCCGACCTGGGCTACAACGCCACCACCGTCCGCAGGATCGCGGACGACGTCGGCATGCTCGCGGGCAGCCTCTACTACTACTTCGAGTCCAAGGACGCGATGCTGGAGGAGATCCTGCGGACCTTCCTCGACGAACTCTGGGAAGGCTACGACGCCGTCCTGGACGCCGAACTGCGCCCCCGGGAGACCTTCGAGGCGCTGGTCGTCGAGTCGTTCCGCGCCATCGACCGGCACCGCGCCGCCGTCGCGATCTACCAGAACGAGGCCAAGAAGCTGGTCGCGCAGGACCGGTTCCTGTTCCTCGCGGCGTCGCAGCGCAAGTTCGAGAAGGCATGGCTGGCCACGCTGGAACGCGGGGTGGCCGCCGAGGAGTTCCGGGCCGACCTCGACACCAGGCTCACCTACCGGTTCGTGCGCGACACGGTGTGGGTCGCCGCCTCCTGGTACCGGCCCGGCGGACCACTCGGCCCGGAGGAGATCGCGCGGCAGTACCTGTCGATGGTCCTCGACGGGATCGCCGCCGCACCCGCCGAGCCGGCGAGCACCAGAGCTCATTCGCATGCGGTGAACCACCTCTGACGTCAAGGGAGTCGCCATGGCCGAGGCCTACATCGTCGAAGCGGTCCGGACGCCCGTGGGGAGGCGCGGAGGAGGGCTCGGCCAGGTCCATCCGGCCGACCTCGGCGCACACGCCCTCAAGGCGCTCGTCGCACGCGCCGGGGTGGACCCGGCCGCCGTGGAGGACGTCGTCTTCGGCTGTCTGGACACCGTCGGCCCGCAGGCCGGCGACATCGCCAGGACCAGCTGGCTGGCCGCCGGACTGCCCGAGGAGGTACCGGGCACGACCGTCGACCGGCAGTGCGGCTCCTCGCAGCAGGCCGTGCACTTCGCCGCGCAGGCGGTGCTCTCCGGCACCCAGGACCTGGTGGTCGCGGGCGGCGTCCAGAACATGACGATGATCCCCATCGCCTTCGCCTCCCGCCAGGCCGCCGTCCCCCTCGGACTCACGGACGGTCCCTTCGCGGGCAGCGAGGGCTGGCGGGCCCGCTACGGCGACCGGCCGGTGAACCAGTTCGCCGGCGCCGAGATGATCGCCGCGAAGTGGGGTATCAGCCGGCGCGACCAGGAGGAGTACGCGCTGCGTTCCCACCGGCGGGCGGTACGGGCCGTCGACGAGGGCCGCTTCGCGCGGGAGACCGAGCCGTACGGGGACGTGACCGTCGACGAGGGGCCGCGCCGCGACACCTCGCTGGAGAAGATGGCCGCGCTGAAGCCGGTCATCGACGGCGGCACCGTCACCGCCGCCTGCTCCTCGCAGGTCTCCGACGGCGCCGCCGCGCTCCTGCTCGCCTCCGAACGCGCCGTACGGGAGCACGGGTTGACCCCGCGCGCCCGCGTGCACCACCTCTCCGTACGCGGTGAGGACCCCATACGGATGCTCACCGCGCCGATACCGGCGACGGCGTACGCCCTGAAGAAGTCCGGCCTCACCCTCGACGCGATCGACCTCGTCGAGATCAACGAGGCCTTCGCGCCGGTCGTCCTGGCGTGGCTGAAGGAGACGGGCGCCGACCCGGAGAAGGTCAACGTCAACGGGGGCGCCATCGCCCTGGGCCACCCCTTGGGCGCGACCGGCGCCAAGCTGATGACGACCCTCCTGCACGAACTGGAGCGCACGGGCGGCCGCTACGGCCTCCAGACGATGTGCGAGGGAGGCGGACAGGCGAACGTGACGATCATCGAGAGGCTCTGAGGGCACGGGGCGCTGTCCGGCGGGTCCGTTGGCGGTGGTTGGGTGCTGCCGGGTGCCGGGTGCCGGGTGCCGGGTGCCGGGTGCCGGGTGGCGGGTCGGTGGCTCGGTGGGGCTGTCGGGGGGGGGCAGGCGCCGCCGAGACGCGGTGTGGCGGCCGGTCGCGCAGCTCTCGTGGTCGACGACCGGGCGTCAAAGCCGGGCACGGGCAGCCCGCAGGAGCCATCGCCTGGGCGCCAGTGGGCCAGTTGATGGTGAGGGAGCCGCAGGTCTCGGTGGAGCCGTAGGCGTCGAGCGGCTCTCCGGGCGGCGGGTCTGGGGCGGTGGTCGGCGTCCCGCGTCGCCTCCCGTGAGGGTCGCCGGATGTCGCGTCCGTGAGGTGCTGTACGGCGGGTCCGTGGCGGTGGCTGGGTGCCGGGCGGCGCATCCGTGGGGGTGCCGGGGCAGGCGCCGCCGATCGCGGCTGCGTCGCCTCCCGTGAGGGTTGTCGGGTGTCGTGTGCGTGGGGTGGCCGTACGGCGGGTCCGTGGTCGTGGCTGGGTGCTGCCGGGCGGCCGGACCGTGGGCTGTTGGGGGCAGACGCCGCCGAGCCGCGCTGGGCGGTGGCCGGCCGCAGGCGCCGAGCGGTGGGCGTCGAGGGTCAGGCGCCGCCGAGACGGTGCCGTACCTCGTCCGCCTCCCTCATGATCCGCTCCACCAGCTCCGCACACGACGGCAGGTCGTCGATCACCCCGGCGACCTGCCCGGCCGCCATCACCCCCAGGTCCGTACGGCCGTCCACCATCGCGGACCTGAGCAGCATGGGCGTGTTGGCGGCGAGCAGGACCTGGCTCCAGGCGAGGTCCTTGCCGTGCCGCAGCGCGAGGCCGTCGCGGACCATGCCGCGCCAGGTGAGCCCGGAGAGCCGCCGGAAGCCCGCCGCGTGCCGTACGGCGCGCACCAGGGCGCGCGCCCGTCCGGACGCCTCCAACGCGCTCACGAACTCCGTGCGGAGCATGCGGTGCGGCAGCCCGTCCACGGCCCGCGTGACCGTGACGTCCTTGACGGTCGCCGCCAGATAGCGGGCCTTCACCGCGTCCGGCACCGTCGAGTCCGAGGTGAGCAGGAACCGGGTGCCCATCGCCACCCCGGCCGCGCCGAACGCCAGCGCGGCCACCAGACCACGCCCGTCGTGGAAGCCGCCGGCGGCGACGACGGGGATGTCGACGGCGTCCACGACCTGCGGCAGCAGCACGGTCGTCGCCACCTCCCCGGTGTGTCCGCCGCCCTCGCCGCCCTGCACGACCACCGCGTCCGCGCCCCACGCCGCCACCTTCTCGGCGTGCCGCCGGGCGCCCACGGACGGGATCACGACCACGCCCGCGTCCTTGAGCTCGGCGATCAGCTCCCTGGACGGCGCGAGCGCGAACGACGCCACCCTGACGCCCTCCTCCACGATGATCCGCACCCGTTCCCGCGCGTCGCCCGCGTCGGCCCGCAGGTTCACCCCGAACGGCGCGTCCGTGCGGGACCGCACCTCCCGTACGGCGTCCCGGAGCCGCGCGGGTGTCATCGTCGCGGAGGCCAGGACGCCGAGCGCCCCGGCGTTCGCCGTGGCGGAGACCAGCCGGGGACCGGCCACCCAGCCCATACCGGTCTGTACGACCGGATGGCGGACGCCGACGAGCCGGGTGAGCGGGGTCTCCATCAGCCCCGGACCTCACGGTCGCGGGTGCCCGCCGGATCGATCACCTCGCGGATCAACCACAGCTCCTCCGCCGTGGGGTCCCGGGTGTACGGCACCTCGTCCGGGACGGCGAGCGCGAAACCGGTCGCCTCCGCCACCTGCTCGACCGTGACCCCGGGATGCAGCGAGGCCAGCCGCATCGCGCGGTCGGGCGTCGCGAAGTCGAACACCCCGAGGTCGGACACGACACGCGGCAGGCGGTGGAAGCGGGCGGCGGCCGGATGCGCGGCCACGCGGTCGTGACCCACCCCGCACACCATGTCGACCTGCTCGACGAAGACCCGCCGGGAATGCTTGGGGACCCAGTAACTGGTCGGATTGTTCAGGGTGTTGACCGGCGCTCCGCGCACCCCCAGCAGCTGTCGCCGCGGCCTCGCCCAGTCGCCGACGCAGGAGATGTTCTGGTTGCCGTACCGGTCGATCTGGCTCGCGCCCATCATCACGTGCCGTCGGCCGCCGGTGACCAGGGCCAGGTGCCTGCGGTAGGGCAGCCATCCCTCCACGGTGCCGTCGAGGTCGACGAGCAGCGCCTCGCCGTCCGTCAGCAACAGGTCCGGCGCGAAGGTCCGCCGGGCGAGGCGCGCGCCCAGCGACGGGATCAGCCCCATCGGACTGGCGAGGATCTCCCCGGCCCCGCGCCAGGCCTCGGCACAGGCGATCACGCAGTACTCGGCACGCGTCGCTCCGCTCGTCGTCGGCACCTCGTTCACGAGCCCTCCTTCTCCCAGGCCCGTACGGCCGACCGGTAGGCGGATTCGTCGCCGGAGAGGAACCGCTCGGCGAAGTCCTCCCAGGGCATGGCCGCGTACGTCTTCTGGAAGGCCTCGTCCCGGCCGTAGTCGGGGGCGCACGAGGTGAAGTGCGCGCCGTTCGGGGCCTCGATCACACCTGTCACCACGTGGCGGCCGACCAGCAGCGTCTGCGGCGGGGCCTCCTTCGTCAGCTCGGCGGTGTCCACGATCCGTTCGCAGGAGACGTACGCCGTGTCGGCCGCCTCGCAGAACAGGTCGTCGAAGTACGGGTCCGGGCCCAGATACTGGCCGTTGCCCCCTCGGTCGGCCCGATTGACGTGCACGAACGCGGCGTCGAGGCGCAGGGCGGGCATGGCGACGAAGGTCTCCCCGTCGTCGTACGGCGAGGTGACCGTCCGCAGACCGGGGTTGACCCGCATCACGTCCGAGCCGATGCCCGCCCGCACCGGCAGGAAGGGCAGCCGGTGCGTGGCCGCCCGCAGGCCCCACATGAACATCGCCTCGTCGATCTCCGTCAGCTCGAACGCGCCCCGCTCGCGCGCCGCGCGGAAATGGGGTTCGAGGGGGATGGAGTCCAGGGTGGCGAAGGGGGCGACCAGTTTCCGGATGCGTCCGGCGGCGGCGAGCATGCCCACGTCCGGGCCGCCGTACGACACGACCGTGAGATCGGTGATGCCCGACCGGAGCAGCGCCCGCACCAGGGCCATCGGCTTGCGGCGCGAGCCCCAGCCGCCGATGCCGAGTGTCATCCCGCTCGCCAGCCGTGAGACGGCCTCGTCGGCGGTCATGGTCTTGTCACTCACCGAGGTCCCCCTCCATCGCGCCCCTGCCCTCCACCGCGTCGCTTGCCCCGGCCGCGCCCCTTCGCTCGGCAGGCGGACGTGCCTCGGCCGCTCCCTCGACGGCCGGACGTACCTTGGCTGCGCCGGCCGTGCCCGCCTTCCCCGCCGTCCCGAATCTGTCGCGGACCTCGTCGGCCAGCCCGCTGAGGTTCGCCTCGAAGGTGAACCCCTGCTCGAAGCGGTAGCTGCGGCGGACGTCGACGGGGTCGATGCCGTTGATGGCGGCCTTGGCCAACCGCAGCAGCCGGCCGTCCTTCGCGGCGATCTCCCGCGCCAACCCCAGTGCGGCGGAGGTCAGTTCGGCACGCGGTACGACCCGCCACACCGAGCCGTGGGCCCATAGCTCGGCGGCGGTCGCCGTCCGCGAGGTGTAGTACAGCGCGCGCATCAGATGCGGGGGCACCAGCCGGGCCAGATGCGTCGCCGCGCCCAGCGCGCCCCGGTCCAGCTCCGGCAGCCCGAAGGTCGCGTCCTCGCTCGCCACGATCGCGTCCGCGTTCCCCACCAGCCCGATCCCGCCGCCCAGACAGAACCCCTGGACGGCGGCGACCACCGGCACCTCGCACTCGTACACGGCGGCGAAGGCCTCCGCGCAACCGTGGTTGGCGCCGATCAGCGCGCTGTGCCCCGCCGCCTGGATCTCCTTGATGTCCACCCCGGCGTTGAACCCGCGCCCCTCCGCGCCCAGCACGACACACCGCACCTCTGGATCGCGCCCCGCGTCGCGCACGGCCTCGGCCAGCTCGAACCACCCGCGCACCGGCAGTGCGTTCACCGGCGGGAAATCGACGCTGACGACGGAAATCCCCTTTTCCGGGGACGAGGTGGAGACAGTCATCGGAGCATCAGCTACCTTCCACCTAACGTTTGTTTGGTGCGTCTCTCCTGCGGAAGGTAGCAGCGGATGCGGCTCAACGGGAAGGTCGCCGTCGTCACCGGCGGCACGCGCGGCGTCGGTGCCGGCATCGCCCGAGCCTTCGCCGAAGCCGGCGCCGAGGTCGTGACCTGCGCCCGCAGACCGCCCGAAGTGCCGCTCAAGGGAACGGAGTTCATGCCGCTGGACGTCCGGGACCCCGACGCGGTGCACCGCTTCTTCGCCGAACTGCCCCGCGTGGACGTCCTCGTGAACAACGCCGGCGGCACGCCCCACCGCCCGCTCACCGCGACCGACGCCCGCCGCCACGCCCGCGTCGTCGAACTCAACCTCACCGCTCCGCTGACCGTCTCCCTCGCCGCCCACGAGCACCTCCGGCGGGCGGGCGGCGCGATCGTGATGATCGGCAGCGTCAGCGGCAGCCGTCCCTCACCCGGCTCGGCTGCCTACGGCGCCGCCAAGGCGGGCCTGGAACACCTCGCGCGCTCCATGGCCGTGGAGTGGGCCCCGGAGGTACGCGTCAACACCCTCGTCCTCGGCATGGTCCGCACCGAGCTCTCCCACCTCCACTACGGCGACGAGCACGGCATCGCCGCCGTCGCCCGCACCGTCCCGCTGGGCCGCCTCGCCACCCCCTCCGACATAGGCGACGCGGCGGTCTTCCTCGCCTCCGACGCGGCCGCCTACATCACCGGCGCCTCCCTCCTCGTCCACGGCGGCGGCGAACGCCCCGCCTTCCTGGACGCGGCGACGGCCCACACCGACGAAGGAGCAGCACGATGAGCGGCACACACCGGACCCGCGCGGGACGGCTCTGCGAAGGGCGCGTGGTCGTCGTGACCGGCGCGGGCCGCGGCCTCGGGCGCGCGCACGCGCTCGCGTACGCCGCCGAGGGCGCGCGCGTGGTCGTCAACGACCTCGGCGTGGGACTCGACGGCACACCGGACCCCGACAGCCCCGCCGCGCGCGTCGTCGAGGAGATCCGGGCCGGGGGAGGGGACGCGGTCGCGCACGGCGGGGACATCGCCACCACCGACGGCGCCGCCTCCCTCGTCCACACCGCCCTGGACACCTACGGCCGACTCGACACCCTCGTCAACAACGCCGGCTTCCTGCGCGACCGCATGCTCGTCAACCTCGACGAGGACGACTGGGACGCCGTCCTCCGCGTCCACCTCAAGGGCCACTTCCTCCCCCTGAAACACGCGGCCGCCCACTGGCGCGCCGAGACCAAGGCGGGCCGGACCCCGACCGCGCGCATCATCAACACCAGCAGCGGCGCGGGCCTGTCGGGCTCACTCGGCCAGGGCAACTACAGCGCCGCCAAGGCCGGCATCGTCGGCCTCACCCTCGTCGCCGCCGCGGAACTCGCCCGCTACGGCGTGCAGGTCAACGCCATCGCCCCCGCGGCCCGCACCCGGATGACCGAGACGGTCTTCGCCGAGACCATGACCGCCCCCGGCACCGGCTTCGACACCATGGCCCCCGAGAACGTCTCCCCCCTGGTGGTCTGGCTGGGTTCCCCCGCGAGCGACGGCGTCACCGGCCGCGTCTTCGAGACGGAGGCGGGCCGCATCACCGTCATGGAGGGCTGGCACCCGGGCCCGACCGACGACAGGGGCGCCCGCCGCACCCCGCGCGAGGCGGGGGAGACCGTACGCAAACTCCTCGCGGAGGCGACGACACCGCGACCGGTGTACGGCGCCTCATGACCGCGACCGCACCTGTCAGGCCGTCGAGGGGCGCGGGAACTGCGCGACAGGCCCCCACGCCCCCCGAGCGCACTCACCGCCCGCTCACGCGCCCCCACCCCTACGTGTCGCACTCCAGCACCGTCCGACACAACCCGCACCGAGCCCGCACCCGCCCCCGCACCGGCACCCGAATCCGCTGCTGACACGTCGGACAGGGAAACGACACCCGCAACTCCCCCCGCTCCTCCGGCGTGAACACATACGGCACACCCACCCCGGACACCCCGACTCCCGGCGATGCCGACCGCGGCTCGTCCCGCGCATGGCGACGATCCCGCGCGTACCTCCGCCGCCCCGCCCACCCCGCCGCCGTCAGCGGCGGCTGCCGCTCGTCACCGCGCGCCCGCACCCGGCCCGCCGTGTACGCCGCATACGCCTGCGCACTGGTGAACCACACCGACGGATCCTCGTCGAACACCTGCGCCCGCTTGGCCAGCACGTACCCGAACTCCTCCGGCGTCAGGTACCCCAGCTTCTGCGACGACGCGGCGTCCTCCCGGTACGCGTCCAGCAGCAGCCACCCCGCCCCCAGATACGTCGCCGCCGTGTCCGTCAGGATCTCGTTCTCGCGGACACCGGGAAAGGACAGCCCGAGCCGGTGCAGATAGACGTGCATGACCTCGTGCGCGAGGGCCGCCCCGATGTCCCGCCGATGCGTCCGGAAACGGTCGTTGAGCTCGACGAAGTACTCCGGCCCCGCCTCCAGCTCGACATGCGCCGCGTGCGTCATCTCCCGGAACGCGACGATCATCCGGGCGTCCGGCAGCCGAAAGTGCCGCACCAGCTCCCGCGCCACCCGCTGCGCCCCCAGATGCAGATCGTCGGTGTCGCAGAACGCCACGTCCACGGGAGCCACACTGGTGGCGAAGGTCTGGATCGTGTCGTACGAGAGCCGCTTGTACAGCGCGGTGATCGACGCCCGCACGGTGTCCAGATGCGGGTAGCCGTGCTCGACAGGTCCGCCGTTCGCCACGTCCGCACCCCCGAAAGACGCTTCGATACGTTCCACTCTAAGCCGGTGCGTACGCGTGTTCACCGAAAGCCGCCCCCGGAGGACGGCCCACCGCCGCGTCGTAGGGTGACGACCATGACCACCAGCGACACCAACGAGTCGAACACCGGCGCCGCGCGGGCCGGCGAGGTCGACGCGGACGTACGGGCCGAACTCACCCGGCTGCGCGACAGCATCGACAACATCGACGCCGCCGTCGTCCACATGCTCGCCGAACGCTTCAAGTGCACCCAGCGGGTCGGCCACCTCAAGGCCGCGCATCACCTGCCCGCCGCCGACCCGGGCCGCGAGGCCCAGCAGATCAACCGCCTGCGCGGACTGGCCGAAAGCGCCAAGCTCGACCCGGCGTTCGCGGAGAAGCTGCTGAACTTCATCATCGCCGAGGTCATCCGGCACCACGAACGCATCGCGGACGACGCCCTGAACGGCACGACGAACACGACCGGCACGACGAACACGACCGGCACGACCGGCCCCACCGGTACCGCGCCGGACACGGGGGAGTGACATCGCGTCCTCCAGCGGGCATCCTGCGTGGGCACTCCTTGTCAGGAATCGACCACACACCGTGAGTAGCCATGCCGTCGGAAGCCAAGATCCTCATCGTCGACGACCATGAGGACACGCTGTACGCCCTGGAGAGCGCCCTGGCCCCGCTGGGCTACCTGCTGACGCGCGCCACCAGCGGCGACGCGGCACTCAAGGAAGTCCTCCGCGGCCAGGTCGGCCTGCTCCTCCTCGACGTCCGCATGCCCGGCGTCAGCGGCCTCGACGTCGTCCGCTACATGCGGGGCGTCGAACAGACCCAGCACATCCCCGTCATCCTCCTCACCGGCTTCGGCCCCGACGCCGAACTCACCGCCACCGCCTTCCGCCTCGGCGTCGCCGACCTCGTCATGAAACCCATCGACCCCTGGGCCCTGCGCACCAAGGTCCGCTACCTCTACGACGCCCACGAACGCTCCCAGGCCCTGGAACGCGAGGTGCGCGACCTGCGCGCACGCCTCAAGGACCACGACGAGATCAAGCGCCACAGCGACGGCGGCCACCGCGGCAGGGGGCGCCTCCCCGCGCAGGCCGACGGCGCCAAGGACCGGGCATAGGCCGCATACGGCCGGGCGCACGGCGCGTACGACCGGACATAGGTCGCGTACCAGGCCCGCCCCTGTCCTGCGTCAAGGGCATCAGGCAGCATGTCCCTCATGTCCGTACTGACGCGCGACGAAGCGCATGCCCGTGCTCGGCTCCTCGACGTCCACCGCTACGAGATCGCACTCGACCTCACGCGCGGCGACGAGACCTTCGACTCCCGTACCGTCATCCACTTCACCGTGCGGGGGAAGAAGAAGGCCGCGGACACCTTCGTCGAGCTCAAGCCCGCCGACCTGCGCTCAGTCACCCTCGACGGCGAACCCCTCGACCCGGCCACCCTCGACGGCAACCGCCTCCGTCTCAAGGGCCTCACCCCGGGTGAGCACGAACTGCGCGTCGACGCCGCCATGCGCTACTCCCGCACCGGCGAGGGCATGCACCGCTTCACCGACCCCACCGACGGCGAGACCTACCTCTACACCCAGCTCTTCATGGACGACGTGCAGCGCGTCTTCGCCGCCTTCGACCAACCCGACCTCAAGGCCGCCTTCGACCTCACCGTCACCGCCCCCGAAGGCTGGACCGTCCTCGCCAACGGCATCACCGAGCGCCAGGACGACGGCACCTGGCGGGCCGCCACCACCCCGCTGATCTCCACCTACCTCGTCGCCGTCGCCGCCGGCCCCTGGCACTCCGTGCGCACCGAACACCGCGGCCTGCCCTTCGGCATCCACTGCCGCCGCTCCCTCGCCCCCCACCTCGACACCGACGCCGACGAGATCCTCGACGTCACCCGCGCCCTCTTCGACCGCTACCACGAGAAGTTCGAGGAGCCGTACCCCTTCGACTCCTACGACCAGGCGTTCGTCCCCGAGTTCAACGCCGGCGCCATGGAGAACCCCGGCCTCGTCACCTTCCGCGACGAGTTCGTCTACCGCTCCGCCGTCACCGACACCGAACGCCAGACCCGCGCCATGGTCATCGCCCACGAGATGGCCCACATGTGGTTCGGCGACCTCGTCACCCTCAAGTGGTGGGACGACATCTGGCTCAACGAGTCCTTCGCCGAGTACATGGGCTACCAGACCCTCACCGAGGCCAGCCGCTTCACCGACACCTGGGTCGACTTCGGCGTCGCCCGCAAGGCCTGGGGCTACGACGCCGACCAGCGCCCCTCCACCCACCCCGTCGCCCCCGGACACGTCGACGACACCGCCGCCGCCCTCCTCAACTTCGACGGCATCTCCTACGCCAAGGGCGCCTCCGCCCTGCGGCAACTCGTCGCCTGGCTCGGCGAGAAGGACTTCCTCGCCGGCATCAACGCCCACTTCACCCGCCACCGCTTCGGCAACGCCACCCTCGCCGACTTCATCGACAACCTCGCCGGCGCCACCGAACGCGACGTCCACGCCTGGGCCGACGCCTGGCTCCGCACCGCCGGCGTCGACACCCTCACCCCCCGGATCACCCGCGCCGCCGACGGCACCCACACCCTCACCGTCGACCACACCGGCAGCCGCCCCCACCGCATCGCCGTCGGCCTCTACGACCGGGACCACGGCGACGACCAGGGCCACCTCACCCTCCGCGACCGCGTCGAACTCGACCTCCCCCAGACCACCGCCCAGCCCATCGGCAAGCGCCCCGCACTCCTCCTCCTCAACGACGGCGACCTCACCTACGCCAAGGTCCGCTTCGACCCCGACTCGTTCACGGCTGTCACCGGCCACCTCTGCGGCCTGCCCGACCCGCTCACCCGCGCCGTCGTCTGGAACGCCCTGCGCGACGCCGTACGCGACGCCGAACTCCCGCCCACCGCCTACCTGGAGGCGGCCCGCACCCACCTCCCCCGCGAGACCGACCTCGCCATCGTCCAGGGCGTCCTCGCCTTCGCCGGCACCCAGGTCGCCGACCGCTTCCTCGCCCCCGAGCAGCGCGCCGCCGGCCTCGCCACCCTCGGCTCCCTGTGCCGCGACCTCATCCGCCGCACCGAGGACGGCGACAACCCCGGCCTGCGCCTCACCGCCGTACGTCACTTCATCGACGTCGCCGCCCACCCCGAGACCATCGCCGCCTGGCTCGCCGAGGGCACGGTCCCCGGCGGGCCCGAACTCGACCCCGAACTGCGCTGGCGCGTCCTCGGCCGGCTCGCCGTCCTCGGCGCGGTCGACACCGCCACGATCGACGCGGAACTGGAGCGCGACCCCAGCGCCAGCGGTCGGGAGGGCGCCGCCCGCTGCCGGGCCGCGCTGCCCGACGCCGAGGCCAAGCGGGCCGCCTGGGAGGCGATGTTCACCTCCGACGACCTCTCCAACTACCTGTTCACCGCCACCGCTCAGGGGTTCTGGCAGCCGGAACAGGAGGAACTCCTCACGGAATACGTCGAGCGCTACTGGGCCGACGCGGTCGCGCTGGCCGCCCGGCGCGGACCGGCGATCGCGGAAGCCGCCGGACGGTGGGCGTTCCCCGTGTACGCCGTGGATCCGCAGACACTGGGGCTGGGGGAGCGGTGTCTTGAGGACGGCGAGGTGATCCCGGCGCTTCGGCGGAAGCTGGTGGATCAACTGGATGATCTCGCCAGGGCGTTGCGGGTTCGAGAGGTGTAGACCGGGACGCGCCGTAGGGGCTTGGGGCGTCTGCGGGCCTGCGGGCCGTTCGTGGCTGGTCGCGCAGTTCCCCGCGCCCCTGACGGGGCCGCTGCTGTGCGGGGCGTCCTCCCGTACCCTCTTTCGGCTGTAATCAACGGCCTTTTCGGGCGCGGCACCCGATTGGCGTACAAGATGGGATTCCCCGTGCTCGGAGGAGCCCATGACCGCCCCGCCCCTCGCCTCGGGACCCCAAGGTCCCGGCGCGCTCCGGCCGTTGCTCGACACCGTGCTCGACGCGTTGCGGGAAGGGGCCGAGACACGGGGCGGCCCTCTCCCCTCCGGCGGCCCCGAGGCGGTCGCGGCCATGGTGCGGGACGCGCTCGGTGAGCCGCTGCCCGTCGACGGCGAGCCGGACGCCCTCCACCGCCTGGTCCGGGCCCTCGCCGCCGGCACCGCCGACCCGGCCGACCCCCTGTGCGCGGCCCATCTGCACACCCCACCGCTGGCCGTCGCCGCCGCCGCGGACCTCGCCGTCTCCGTCCTGAACCCCTCCCTGGACTCCTGGGACCAGGCCCCGGCCGCCTCCGCCCTCGAAACACTCGTGACGCGGGCACTGGCCGCGGAGGCCGGCGCCGCCGACGCGCTGGTCACCACCGGGGGCACCGAATCCAACCAACTCGCCCTGCTCCTGGCCCGGGAGACCCACCCCGGCGTACGACTCGTCTGCGGGGCCAACGCCCACCACTCCCTGGTCCGCGCCGCCTGGCTGCTCGGACTGCCCGAGCCCGTCGTCGTCCCGACCCCGGCCGGCACCCTCGACCCCGCCGCCCTGGACGACGCCCTCACCCACATCCCGGGCCCCCTCCTCGTCGCCGCCACCGCCGGCACCACCGACGCCGGCCTCATCGACCCCCTGCCCGCCATCGCCGACCTGTGCCGGACCCACGGAGCCCGGCTCCACATCGACGCGGCCTACGGCGGAGGCCTCCTCCTCAGCGACCGGCACCGGCCCCGCCTCGACGGCCTCGCCCGCGCCCACACCATCACCCTTGACCTGCACAAACTGGGCTGGCAGCCGGTCGCCGCCGGACTCCTCGCCGTACGGGACACGGCAGACCTCGCCGCACTGGACCACCGCGCCGACTACCTCAACGCCGACGACGACACCGAGGCCGGCCTGCCAGACCTCCTCGGCCGGTCCCTGCGCACCACCCGACGGCCCGACATCCTGAAGACCGCCGTGACCCTCAAGACCCTGGGACGCACCGGACTGGGCCGACTCGTCGACCAGGTCTGCGCACTCGCCCAGGAGTTCGCCGCCACCGTCGAGGCGCACCCCCGCTTCGAGCTCCACGACCGGCCCACCATCAGCACGGTCCTCTTCCGGCCCGCCGGAGCCCCGGACGCCGCCGTGGCCGCCGTCCGCCGCCGACTCCTCCACGACGGCCGGGCCGTCATAGGCCGCGCCGTACTCGACGGCCGGCTGTGGCTCAAGGCCACCCTGCTCAACCCCCACACCCGGCCGGGCGATCTCACCGCCCTGCTGAACCTCGTCGACCTCGCAAGCCTCGCCGAAGGACACGCCCCCACATGAGCACCACCCCCGCGCACGACCAGCCCGACCCCGAAGCCCCCCGTGACGTCGTCGGCGTCGGCATCGGACCGGCCAACCTCTCCCTCGCCGCCCTCGCCCACCCGCTCGCCGAACTCGACGCCGTCTTCTACGAGCGGCGCCCCGGCTTCGACTGGCACCCCGGCCTGCTCATCGACGGCGCCACCGTCCAAGTGCCCTTCCTGGCCGACCTGGTGACCCTGGCCGACCCGGTGAGCCCCTGGTCGTTCCTGAACTACCTCAAGACCCGCGACCGGCTCTTCCCGTTCTACTTCGCCGAGCGCTTCCACATCCAGCGCGCCGAGTACGACGCCTACTGCCGCTGGGTCGCCGAGAACCTCCCCGGGCTACGGTTCGGCCACCAGGTCGACTCGGTGCGCTGGAACCCCGAACGTGACCTGTTCGAGGTCGACTTCAGCCGACTCGACCCCGACGGCGAGGTCGAGGCCCTCGGCCGTACCCACGCCCGGAACATCGTGCTCGGCGTCGGCACCGAACCGTATGTTCCCGAACCCCTCAAGCCGCTCGTCGAGGCGGCCGGCGTGCCCGTCATCCACGCCTCGGACTATCTCGGCGAGCGCGACCGCCTGCTCACCGCCGGACACGTCACCGTCATCGGCGCCGGACAGTCCGGCGCGGAGGTCTTCCTCGACCTGCTCCGGCACCGGCCCGTCGGCCGCGAAGGGCTGCACTGGCTGGGCCGGACCGAGGCGTTCGCACCCATGGAGTACTCCAAGCTGGGCCTGGAACACTTCACCCCCGACTACACCCGCTACTTCCACGCCCTCGCCGAACCCACCCGGGACCGGCTCGTCGCCGCCCAGTGGCAGCTCCACAAGGGCATCGGCGCCGACACCATCGCCGCCATCCACGACGAGCTGTACCGCCGCACCCTGGACGGCGGCTGGCCCGACGCCGTCCTCACCCCCGGTGTGCACGTCCGCACCGCGGGCCGACTCGCCACCACCAGGGTCGAACTCCACCTCGAACACAGCGAGCAGGGCACCCGCTCCCGCCTCACCACCGACGCCGTCGTCCTCGCCACCGGCTACCAGGAACGCCCCCTGGACCGTGTCCTCGCCGGCCTCGACCCGTACATGCGGCGCGACAGCCGCGAGCGGCCCCGCGTCGACGAGAGGTTCCGGATGATCCTCGACCCGTCCGTCACCGCCTCCGGCTGCCACGTCTACGTCCAGAACGCCGAACTGCACTCCCACGGCGTCGGCGCCCCCGACCTGGGCCTCGCCGCCTGGCGCAGCGCCACCATCCTCAACACCCTCACCGGCAAGGAGCCCTACCCCCTGCCCGGCCGCACCGCCTTCACCACCTTCGGCCTCGAACCCCGGCCGCAGATCCCGCCCGCGCGCAGGCCCGACTCCGCCGTCCCCCTCAGGCCCCTCGTCGACGTGAGGTAATCGACGAGTGAAGAAGGAGGGCAGGAGTGGTGACGGCCGCAGAGAAACTGCCTACCTTTCGCCCATGGCCAGCACCCGCCCAGGCAAGACCTGGATCGCCGCCCACCGCTCCGCCGTCATCGACCCGCACGAAGCCTTCAAACTCTTCGAGGTCCGAGGCTTCACCGACCAGACCGTACGCCAGACCCTGCGCCCCACCGGCGGCGGCGAGGCCCTGCGCGTCCACCTCAGCAACCGCTACGGCCGCACCCCCCTGGCGATCGGCGGCGCCCACCTCGCCCACCGCGTCGAGGACAGCACCATCGACCCCACCACCGACGTCACCCTCCTCTTCGCCGGCGCCGAGAACGTCACCGTCCCACCCGGCGAGGAGATCGTCAGCGACCCCGTGGAAACCCCCGTCACCGCCGGCCAGGAACTCGCCCTCACCCTCTACCTCCCCGGCGACACCGGCCTCACCACCCATAGCGCCATGCCCCACGACGTCGGCCACGCCGTCCCCGGCGACCAGCTCACCGCCGAATCCCTCGACGAGTCCGACGAACTCATCACCGGGCACTTCGTCACCGGCATCGACGTCCTCGCCCCCGACACCACCCGCATCGCCGTCGCCTTCGGCGACTCCTGGATCGAGGGCATGGCCACCACCCCCGGCACCGGCCACAGCTTCCCCGCCCAGCTCGACCGCCGCCTCACCACGGCTGGATCGTCGCCACCGGCATCTCCGGCAACCGGCTCCTCACCGACGAGATAGGCGCCCACCTGCTCTCCAGGGTGCGACACGACGTCCTCGACGTGCCCGGCGTCAGCCACGTCATCATCCACACCGGACTCAACGACCTCGGCCTGCCCGGCGCCATCGCCTTCCCCGAACCCGCGAAACTCCCCACCGCCGCCGACCTGATCACCGGGCTCACCGCCCTCGCCGACCGCCTCCACACCGCGGGCCTCACCGTCATCGGCACCACCCTCGGCCCCTACGCCGGCACCGTCTACCCCGGCTACGACAGCGAAGAGGGCCAGACCGTACGCGCCGAGGTCAACACCTGGCTCCTCGGCGACAGCCACCCCTTCGACGCCGTCGTCGACATCGCCGCCGCCGTCGCGGACCCGGACCACCCCACCCGCATCCGCGACGCCTACGACAGCGGCGACGGCCTCCATCTCAACGACGTCGGCGCGAAAGCCGCCGCCGACGCCGTCGACCTGTCCCTCCTGGACCTGTAGCAGCCTCTACAAGCCTTTAGAAGACCGGCGTACCGTTCCGCGTCAGCTTCCAGTCCACCGAAGCGAACTCCGCCGGGTCGATCGCGCCCTTCGCCTTCACCCACGCGATCATCGTGTTACGGATCTCGTCCGAGTTCGACCACAGCAGCTGCGCCGCGGCCACATGCGGGAAGTTGCCACCGCCGTTGGCCCGGTAGTTGTTCACCGCGAACACGAACTTCTGCTCGTCCGCGAGCGGAGCACCCTCGAACCGCACGTTCGTGACGCGCGACCCCGCGGGCTTCGCGATGTCGATCTCGTACGACAGCCCGCTCACCGCGTCGTAGTTGTAGTCCGGCGTCCCGTTCGCGTTCGTCAGCTTCGCCGGATCGACCACCGCGTCCGCCGCCGTCTGCACGAAGTAGTTCGCCGAGAACTCCAGATACGCCTTCATCTGCGCACCCGTCATCAGACGCGCCTCCAGCGTGTTCTCGAAGACGTACAGACCGGCGACATCCCGGATGGTGACGTTCCCCGCCGGAATCACCGCGCTCCGCGAGAACGCCGCCGCCTGCGACAGCACCGGCAGCGACCCGTACTCGGTCGAGGCGAGAGCCAGCCGCACCGTGTCGGCCTGGATGTGGTTGATCAGATCGATGATCGGCACATCCTTGTACGGCGCCTCCACCGACGTCATCTCGGCGGCATTCGTACCGATGATCTGATTGACGTACGCCACGACCTTCTCGTGCTCGTCACCGAGCATCCTCACGATCGCCGGGTCCTCCTCCACCGTGTTGGAGTTGAGCACCTGCGCCGCGACCTTCTCGACCTTCCAGCAGCCCTTGCTCCACACCAGCTCGAAGTCGAACAGCGTCAGCCGCTGCCCCCACTTCAGCGGCTCCGACAGTACGACCCGCTTGCCCGTCTCCTTGTTGGTGACGAAGTACTCCGGGATCTCCGTGTGCGCGTGCCCCACCAGAATCGCGTCGATCCCCGGCACCTGCTCGGCGACGAGCCCGGCCGCGTTCTCGATGTACGGCAGCTGGTCACCGTAGGAAGACGTGCCGGAAGACCCACTGTGCGCCGACACGATGACGACATCCGCCCCCATCGACCGCAGCTTCGGCACCCACTTCGCCGCCTGCTCCTCCAGCCCCGGGAACGTCATCTTCCCCTGCACGTTCGCCTTGTCCCAGATCGCGATACCCGGGTTGGTCAGCCCGAGGACCGCCACCTTCACATCCCGCCCGTGCGGCGTACGCAGCCGGTGCATGCTGTACGGCGGAAAGGCCGGACGCAGCGTCTTCGCGTCCAGCGCGTTCGCCCCGAGCAACGGGAAACGACACTGCTCCTGGAACTTCCGCAGCACCGGGATGCCGTAGTTGAACTCGTGGTTGCCCAGCGCCGCCGCGTCGTAGTCGATCGCGTTCATCGCCTGCGCCATCGGGTGCACCGGACCACCCTTCGCGGTGATCGGGTCGACCTTCGCGTAGTAGTACGACAGCTGCGTGCCCTGAATGGTGTCACCGGCGTCGATGAGCAGCGTGTTCCGGCGCCCCTTCTCCTCGCGGATCCGGTTGACCAGCGTGGAGATCTTCGCCAGACCGACGTCGTTGTGCGCCTTGTCGTCGAACTCCTTGTCCGTGAAGTAGTCCCAGTTGAAGACGTTCCCGTGCAGGTCCGTCGTCCCCATCACGGTGAAGCTGTACCGCTTCGGCGCCTTCTTACCGCCGGCCGTCACCTCGGCCGCCTGCGCGCTCGGAGCGAGCGCCGTACCGGCGACGGCCACACCCGCACCGGTCACGGCCGACTTCTTCAGGAACTTCCGGCGGTTCAAGGGCATCTCGGGGCACTCCTCGGAGGAACGGACGATCGCAACGCGCGTAGACAAGAGACGTCACAACGCGCGTAGATTCTGACCCGCCACGCCCCCACCGCAACAGACCCTCCAGGTTGCGATCTGATGACCAGCCGGGCCTCCCCACCAGGCCATCGGTGACAGAGTGGGGCGTATGACCACCAGTCCAGAGGAAGCCCAGCCCACCGCCGTCCCCTACGGCACCCCCGACGCGCCCCGCATCGCCGTACGCGGCGAAACCCGCCTCGAAGTCGACCCCGAGATAGCCCGCATCGGAGTCACCGTCTTCGCCCGGGGCAAGGACCGGCGCGCCGCCCTCGACGACCTCACCCGCCGCAACGCCACCGTCCTCGACCTGGTCAAGACCTACGGCGAAGCAGTCGAACGACTGGAGACCGGCGCCTTCTCCATCACCCCCGAACTGAAGGAGAAGGGCAGAGGCGAACGGATCCAGGCCTACCACGGCCGCGTCCACATCACCGCCGACCTCACCGACTTCACCGCACTCGGCGAACTCACCACCCGCCTCGCCGACCTGGACCTCACCCGAGTCGACGGCCCCTGGTGGTCCCTCCGCCCCGACTCGCCCGCCCACAAGCAGGCCCGGCAGAAAGCGGTGAAGGAGGCGGTGCAACGCGCCCGGGAGTACGCCGAAGCCCTCGGCACCACCCTCGCCGCCCTGGTCGAACTCGCCGACATCGGCGCCGAAGCCCCCCAGCCGGTCCGCCCCGGGGCCCCCGGCGGCCGCATGCGCTCCGCCCGAGCCAAGGACGCCGAGGACACCGACGCCCCGCCCCTCGACCTCGAACCCCAACGCCAACGCGTCCACGCACAGGTCAACGCCCGCTTCACGATGCGGCCACCCAGCCTGTGACGCACTCCGTCGCACGGGTGAAGGGGCCGGAGCCCCTTCACCCCGCTTCATCATCTGATGACACCTTGTCAATTACCCTTCACGCGAAGGCCGTTGAGTAGTCACGCTCCGCCAAGTCGCTACCGGCGGGTAAGCCATAGGCTCGAACCATGCGCCGAGCAAAGATCGTCTGCACCCTCGGGCCCGCCACCGACTCGTACGACCAGATCAAGGCCCTGGTCGAGGCCGGCATGGACATCGCCCGCTTCAACCTCAGCCACGGCGGCCACGCCGAACACGATCAGCGGTACCAGTGCGTCCGCAAGGCCACCGACGAGACCGGCCGCAGCGTCGGCACCCTCGCCGACCTTCAAGGCCCGAAGATCCGCCTCGGCCGCTTCACCGAAGGCCCCGTACTCCTCGAACGCGACGACACCTTCACCCTCAGCGTCGAGGAGGGCGCGACCGGCGACAGCGAGGGCTGCGGCACGACGTACCAGGGCCTGGCGGCCGACGTCACCCCCGGCGAACTGATCCTCGTCGACGACGGCAAGGTCACCCTGGAGGTCACGGCGGTCGACGGCCCCCGCGTCCGCACCCGGGTCCTCGAAGGCGGCATGGTCTCCGACCACAAGGGCCTGAACCTGCCCGGCGTCGCCGTCTCGGTCCCCGCTCTCTCCCGGAAGGACGAAGAGGACCTCCGCTGGGCCCTGCGCACCGGCTTCGACCTCATCGCCCTGTCCTTCGTCCGCTCCGGCCGGGACATCGAGGACGTCCACCGGATCATGGACGAGGAGGGCCGCCGACTCCCCGTCATCGCCAAGATCGAGAAACCGCAGGCGGTCGACTCCATCGAGGAGATCGTCGCCGCCTTCGACGGGATCATGGTCGCGCGGGGCGATCTGGGCGTGGAAATGCCCCTCGAACAGGTCCCGATGGTCCAGAAACGGGCCGTCACCCTCGCCAAGCGCAACGCCAAGCCGGTCATCGTCGCCACCCAGATGCTCGACTCGATGATCCACAACTCCCGGCCGACCCGCGCCGAGGCCAGCGACGTCGCCAACGCGGTGCTCGACGGGACGGACGCGGTGATGCTGTCCGGCGAGACGAGCGTCGGCAAGCACCCGGTGGAGACGGTCCGCACGATGGGGCGCATCGTCGCCGCGGCGGAGGAGGAGATGCTGGCGAAGGGCCTCCCACCCCTCACCGAGCACAACAAACCCCGCACGCAGGGCGGCGCGATGGCCCGCGCGGCAGCCGAGATCGGCGACTTCCTCGACGCGAGGTTCCTCGTCGCCTTCACCCAGTCCGGCGACACGGCCCGCCGCCTCTCCCGCTACCGCTCACCCATCCCCCTCCTGGCCTTCACCCCGGACCCGGCGACGCGCTCACAGCTGAGCGTGACGTGGGGCGCGGAGACCTTCCTCGGGCCCCAGGTCGACTCCACGGACGCGATGGTCGACCAGGTGGACGAACTGCTGCTGAAGTACGGCCGCTGCCAGAAGGGCGACGTGGTCGTGATCACGGCGGGCTCACCGCCGGGCGTCGCGGGCACGACGAACATGGTGCGGGTCCACCACATCGGGGAGGACGACGGCCCGCAGTAGGCCGTCGTCAACATGGCAGTGCACACGGCTACTCAGTGTTACTGATCGCCGTCGCGCTCAGCAAAAAGCGGAGGTCCACGCGAACGTGGACCTCCGCTCTCAACGGTACCGGGTGCGGGACTCGAACCCGCAAGCCCTCACGGGCAGAGGTGTTTGAGACCTCCGTGTATACCGTTCCACCAACCCGGCCGGCGCTTCGGAGAGTGTACCGGGTCACCGTGCTGCGCCGCAGCTAGGTACCCTCATGTCAGCAGTACCCCTGCCCCGAACAAGGAGCCACCCGTGACCGCCCCCGAGTCGCCCCAGCCCCTCGACGTGCCCGATGACGACAAGTCGCACGTGCCTCCGCTGACGACCCGTGTCGTCATCGCCGAGGACGAGGCGCTGATCCGTCTCGACCTCAAGGAGATGCTCGAAGAAGAGGGCTACTCCGTCGTGGGCGAGGCCGGTGACGGGGAGCAGGCCATCGAGCTGGCCCGGGAGCACCAGCCGGATCTGGTGATCCTGGACGTGAAGATGCCGAAGATGGACGGGATCTCGGCGGCGGAGAAGATCGCCGAGGAGCGTATCGCGCCCGTGCTGATGCTGACCGCGTTCTCGCAGCGTGACCTCGTCGAGCGGGCTCGGGACGCCGGGGCGATGGCGTACCTCGTGAAGCCGTTCAGCAAGAGCGATGTGGTGCCGGCCATCGAGATGGCCGTGTCCCGGTTCACGGAGCTGAAGGAGCTGGAGAAGGAGGTCGCCGACCTCACGCTCCGGCTGGAGACGCGGAAGCTGGTGGACCGGGCGAAGTCGATTCTGCAGACGGAGTACGGCTTGACGGAGCCGGCCGCGTTCCGGTGGATCCAGAAGACGTCGATGGACCGTCGGATGTCGATGCAGCAGGTGGCGGAGGCGGTCATCCAGGACGCGGACGAGAAGAAGGCGGCCAAGGGCTGAGCCCGGCTCCTCGGTTCGGATACGACGAGGCCCGCACCCCCTACCTGAAAGGGGATGCGGGCCTCGTCGTCGGTGGGCCGGAGGCTAGTCCTCGCCGAGGTAGGCCTTGCGGACCGACTCGTCGTGCAGGAGGTCGGAGCCGGAGCCCGAGAGGACGATCTTGCCGATCTCCATGACGTGGCCCTGATCGGCGAGGGAGAGCGCCGCCTGGGCGTTCTGTTCGACGAGCAGGATGGTGGTGCCCTGGGACTTCAGCTCGGCGATCGTGGCCATGATCTTCTGCATCATGATCGGCGAGAGGCCCATGGAGGGCTCGTCCAGCATGAGCAGTTTCGGCTGGGACATGAGTGCGCGGCCCATGGCCAGCATCTGCTGCTCACCGCCGGAGAGGGTTCCGGCGGCCTGCTTGCGGCGCTCTCCCAGGATGGGGAAGAGGTCGTAGGCGCGCTGGATGTCCTTCTCGATGCCGGGCTTGTCGTTGCGCAGGAAGGCGCCGAGGCGGAGGTTGTCCTCGATGGTCATGCGCGGGAAGATGTGCCGCCCCTCGGGGGAGTGGGCGAGTCCGAGCGAGACGATGTCGTGCGCGGGGATCTTCTTGAGCGACTTGCCGTTGAACTTGACCTGGCCGCCGACGGGCTTGAGGAGGCCCGAGAGGGTGCGCAGGGTGGTGGTCTTGCCGGCGCCGTTGGTGCCGATGAGGGTGACGACCTCGCCGGCGTCGACCTTGAAGGAGATGCCCTTGACGGCTTCGATCTTGCCGTAGGCGACCCGGAGGTCCTCTACTTCGAGCAGTGCGGTCATCGGTCGTTCTCCTTGCCGGGCGCGTCGTCGGTCGTGGCCTCGGCGTGTGCTTCGGCGGCTTCGACCTCGGCGATCTCTTCCTGGCCGGGTGCGTCCTCGAAGGGTTCGCCGAGGTAGGCGGCGACGACGCGCTCGTCGCCCTGCACGGTGGCGCTGTCGCCCTCGACGAGTTTCTCGCCCTGGACGAGGACGGCGACGCGGTCGCAGAGGTTGAAGATGAACCGCATGTCGTGCTCGATGACGAGGACGGCGATGCCCTTGTCGCGGATGGCGAAGACCAGTTCCTCGGTGGCTCGCGTCTCCTGGGGGTTCATGCCGGCGGTGGGCTCGTCGAGGAGGAGCAGGCCGGGCTCGCTCGCCAGCGCGCGTGCGATCTCCAGCTTGCGCTGTTCGCCGTAGGGGAGGTTGCGGGCGAGGTGTTCGGCCTTGGCGTCGAGGCCGACGAACGCGAGGAGTTCCATGGCGCGTTCGCGGGAGGCCTTCTCCGCCTTGTGGAAGCCGGGGCCGCGCAGGAGGGCGGACCAGAGGCCTTCCTTGGTGCGGGTGTGGCGTCCGACGAGGACGTTCTCCAGGACCGTCATGTTGGCGAAGAGACGGATGTTCTGGAAGGTGCGGGCGATGCCGGCCGCGGTGACCTTGAAGGACTTGGGCGGCAGGATCTGGCCCTTGTAGCGGACCTCTCCCTCGGTGGGGATGTAGAGGCCGGTGAGGCAGTTGAAGAAGGTCGTCTTGCCGGCGCCGTTGGGGCCGATGAGTCCGACGATCTCGCCGCTGTTGACGGTGAGGTTGACGTTGCGTACGGCGGTGAGGCCGCCGAAGCGCATGGTCACGCCGCGTGCGTCGAGGACCGTTTCCCCGGGGGCGTTGGCGCCGGGTGCGACGTCCTTGGTGGTGGTGTCGGTGGTCATGGGTCAGGCCCCTGCCTTGCTGAGGACTGTGGGTGCTTCGGCGTCTTCGTGGAATTCGAGCTGGCGGCGCCGGTTGGGGATGAGGCCTTCCGGGCGGAACCGCATGAGCAGGACGAGTGCGAGTCCGAAGGCGAAGAGCTGGTAGTCGCCGAGGAACTGGAGCTTGGCCGGGATGAGGTAGAGCAGTGCGGCGCCGACGAGGGGGCCGCTGATGGTGCCCATGCCGCCGAGGACGACGGCCGCGAGGAGGAACGCCGAGTTGGGCGGGACGACGTGGGCGAACTGGTACTGCTCGGGGGTCACGGTGTAGGTGACGTGTGCCTGGACGGTGCCGGCGAGGCCGGCGAGTGCGGCGCCGAGGGCGAAGGCGATGAGCTTGACCCGGAAGCCGTTGATGCCCATGGCGAGTGCCGCGGTCTCGTCCTCGCGGATGGCGATCCAGGCGCGGCCGATGCGGGAGTCGCTGCTGCGTCGGAAGACCACCACGACGACGAGCGTGATGAGCAGCATGAGGAAGAAGTAGTTGGCGAACCGGGCGATGGTGAACCCGGCGATGGTGTGTTCCTGGCCGAAGTCGAAGCCGAGGATGTTGAGGTTCGGGATCGAGGAGATGCCGTTGGAGCCGTTGGTGATGTCGGGGCCCGAGGTGCCGTCCATGTTGAGGACGGCGAGGCGGAAGATCTCACCGAAGCCGAGGGTGACGATGGCGAGGTAGTCGCCGCGCAGCCGCAGGGTCGGGGCGCCGATGATGACGCCGAAGATCATGGCGACGACGGCGCCGAGGATGGCGCTGGCCCAGAAGGGCAGGTGGATGTCGAAGGGGGAGGAGGGCGAGCCGGAGACCATGGCCGCGGTGTAGGCGCCGACGCCGAGGAAGGCGACGTATCCGAGGTCGAGGAGGCCGGCGAGGCCGACGACGATGTTGAGGCCGAGGGCGACGGTGGCGAAGATCAGGATGTAGACGCCGATGGTCGCGTACTGGTCGTCGGACTGGGTGAAGGGGAACGCGGCGGCCGCGGTGAACGCGCCGATCATGGTGACCGTGCGGTGCTTGGCGGTGACGGCGGAGACCCGGGCGACGAGGCCGGCCTTGGAGAGGGCGCCGATGGCGAAGCCGGCGGTGATCAGGAAGCCGACGAAGAGTTCGTCGTACTCGGTGCCGATGCCGTAGGTGAAGACGAGCAGGCCCACCGCCATGGCCGCGACGATGATCAGGATCTCGGCGTAGGCGGGGATCTTGCGGGCCGGGGCGGCGGTGCCGGGGGCGAAGCAGGCCTTCATGACGGCGCGGGCGTTGCGTGCGCCGAGCAGGAACTCTTCCCAGGCGGTGTCCTCGGGGTCGGCGGTCTCGGGTGCCGGTCGTTCGAACGGCAGGGCGAGTGCGCCGAGGAGGGCGGCGAGGGTGGCGACGGCCGCGACGTAGGCGCCGGGTTCGAGGTTGACGAGCCCGCCGAGCTGGATGGTGATCGCGAGGATCGTGTACCAGGCGGTGGTGAAGGTGCCGAGTGCGGCGAGCTTGATGGAGCTGTCGGCGCCGGCGGGGACGAGCCAGCCGAGGCCCTTGATGCCGTAGGAGGCGAGGCCGAAGAGGGCCGTGAGGGCGCCGCCGATGAGGACGAGGACCTGGAGGCCGCCGGGGTAGCCGTAGACGGTGAGGTCGCCGGGGAAGGCGGAGGTCCACGTCCAGGCGAGGAAGGTGGAGATCACGGCGAGGGCGCCGCCGCCGGTGGCGAGGGCGCGGCCTGTGTTCTCGGGGAGGGCGACGAGGCCACGGGGGGTGGTGTCGTGCTTGGCGGCGGGTGCGGGAGTCGCGGTGGTGTGTGTGGTCATCGGTGTCACGCCCTGTCCGCCACGCGCTCTCCGAGCAGGCCCTGTGGCCTGAACAGGAGGACGAGGATGAGGAGTACGAACGCCCAGACGTTGGCCCAGGACTGGCTGCCGAACTGCTCCATGCCGGGGATGTCGGCGATGTAGGCGGTGGAGAGGGCTTCGGCGAGGCCGAGGACGACGCCGCCGAGCATGGCGCCGTAGATGTTGCCGATGCCGCCGAGGACGGCCGCGGTGAAGGCCTTGAGGCCGAGGATGAAGCCCATGCGGAACTGGACCTGGCCGTACTTGAGGCCGTAGGCGACGGCTCCGACGGCGGCGAACGCGGCGCCGAGGGCGAAGGCGACCACGATGATGCGGTCGGTGTTGATGCCCATGAGCTTGGCGGTGTCGGGGTCCTGCGCGGTGGCCTGCATGCCGCGGCCGGTGCGGGTCTTCATGACGAAGTAGGCGAGGATCGCCATGCTGATCGGGGCGGCGACGAGGAGGAAGATGTCACCGGTCTGGATGGTGACGTTCCCGATCTCGAAGGGGCCGCCCTCGATGTGGGGGAAGTTGATGGACTCCTTGGCGTCCGGGTACCAGGCCCACACCGCCTGCTGCAGGGCCAGGGAGAGGCCGATGGCGGTGATGAGGGGGGCGAGGCGGGGTGCGGTGCGCAGGGGCCGGTAGGCCAGGCGTTCCGCTCCCACGGCGGCGAGCACGGCGACGATGATGCCTCCGACGAGCATCAGCGGGAGCGCCACCCACATGCTCGTGCCGTCGGGCAGCACGTACAGGTAGACCGTGATGGCGCCGAAGCCGCCCAGCATGAATATCTCACCGTGGGCGAAGTTGATGAGCTGGACGATGCCATAGACCATCGTGTAGCCGATGGCGACCAGCCCGTACATGGATCCTAGTAGCAGGCCGTTGACCAGCTGCTGCGGCAGTTCGTTCACCGCATGTCCTCCGAGACTTTCGGATGTTCGACGAATGTGACCGGATGCGAGTCCGCGCGGGGCGCCATGGTGCAGCGCCCCGCGCGGCTCAGATGTGTGCGGGTGGGATCAACCGGCGTAGGTGCCGGACTTGACCGCCTTCCACTCGCCGCCCTCGACCTTGTAGACCGTGAGCTGCTTGTTGGTCGTGTCGCCGTACTCGTCGAAGGAGACCTTGCCGGTGACGCCGTCGAACGAGACGTTCTGCATGGCCTCGGTGATCTTGGCGCGGGCGTCGTCGGGAAGCTTGCCGTCGTTGTCCTCGACGACCTTCTTCACGGCTTCGATGATCGCCCAGGCGGAGTCGTAGGAGTAGCCGCCGTAGGCCGCGTAAGGCTCCTTGTAGCCGCCGGCCTTGTAGTCCTCGATGAACGTCTTGGCGGAGGGGAGCTCCTCGACCGGGGCGCCGACGGAGGTGGCGAAGTCGCCGGTGCTGGCGCTGCCGCCGAGCTCGATGTAGGTCGGGTCGTACATGCCGTCGCCGCCGGCGACCGGGATCTTGGCGCCCGCGGCCTTGATCTGCTTGGTCAGCGGGCCGGACTGCGGGTACTCGCCGCCGTAGTAGACGACGTCGGCGCCGGAGTTCTTGACCTTGGTGGCGACCGTGGAGAAGTCCTTGGTCTCGGGGTCGATGTGCTCGGTGCCGACGACCTCGCCGCCGAGCTTCTTGAACTCGTCGGTGAAGGTGGCGGCCAGGCCGGCGCCGTAGGTCTTCTTGTCGTCTATGACGAAGACCTTCTTCTTCTTGGCGTCGTTGTACAGGTACTGCGCGGCGAACGGGCCCTGGATGGCGTCCGTGGTCGCGGTGCGGAAGTACGACTTGTACGGGCGGACCTTCTTGGTCTGCCAGTCGGCGCCCTGGGTGAGGGTCGGGCCGGTGTTGGCCGGGGAGACCTCGACGAGTTTGGCGTCGTCGAAGACCTTCTGCATGGACTCGGCGACCGAGGAGTTCAGGGGGCCGACCACGCCGAGGACGTCCTTGTTGGCGACGAACGTGGTGGCGTTCTGCTGGCCCGAGGAGGGCTGCGCCTGGTCGTCGAGGGCCTCGATCTCGAAGGTTATGCCCTCGACGTACTTGTCCTTGTTGGCGGTCTTGGCGGCGAGGTCGGCGGAGTTCTTGATGCCGAGGCCCAGCGCCGAGAGGTCACCGGTCAGCGGGGCGTCGACGCCGATGACGACAGTGGTGCCACTGCCGGTGTCCGAGCCGCCCTTGTCGTCGTCGCGCGAACCACAGGCGGTGAGAGTAAGTGCTCCCGCCGCCAGCGCGGCGGTGATGGCGATGAGCGAACGTTGACGCACGATCAGTCCTTTCCCTGGCACGGCCCTTCCTGTTGGAAGTGGCCGAGTCGAGCGCTGGGCCGAAGACGTGACTTCGATTCCGTTGGCGCGGTGACTGGGCGTGACTCTAAGCGTGTGTGGGGAACGTGGAGGAGGGTCTGACCAAGGCTGTGACGCTCTTGTTATGACACGAGGTAATGCAGAGCGGTACTCAGTGGGTGGATGCGCGGAATTCAGGCCGATTCGCCCTGTCCGCATAGTGAGAACGTGCAGGGTCGACGCGGGTAGGTTCAGGAGTGTTCAGCCGTTTGGTGATGACATTGAATCGTTGCTACAGGCGACTTGGAGGGCGTCGGAGAGGTCCTGTGCGTAGCGCTCGCCCAGGATGAAACTATGCGCTTCTATTGCGCGCGTATTACGTAGAGTTACATCCAGGAATGGAAGTCCGGCGCTCTCCGGTGCTTTTCCGCATTCGACGACGCGCATGGTGACGACGATCTTTTGGGCCGTTTTGGTCCCGATCCGGAACGGAGTCCTCGGGTCCGTGCGCAGGGACAGTCCCTCGTAGGGCTGGGTCAGCTGTTCGACGGTGATCGGGGGGCCGTACCGCACGCTCAGCTCCACCTCGAAGCCGAAGCGTCCACGCGGCGTCCGGCCGGACCGCGTCACCGGGCCGAGGTAGCTCACGACGACGGCCTGGGAGGGGTACGGCGTCTCCCGCGGTGTCGGCTCCGGCTTCGGCGCCGATGCGGGCCGCGTGGCGTAGAGGTAGCCGCCGCCCGCGAGCACGACGACCGTCGCGGCACCGGCGAGCACGGCCCGGCGGTGGGCCGCGTACACCTGGGCGTACCGTCCGCGTGGCGGCTCGGGCGGCTCCGGCGGGGTGCCCGCGTCCGCCGCGTCGTCCGCCGTGTCCCACGCGCGGGTGCCCTCGCCCGGCTCCACGGGGCCGATCCCGCTCAACTCCAGGGCCCCTCGCCCGGACCGCCCGAGCGGTACCACTCCTGGCAGCCCGCCCGGGCCCGACGCTCGATCAGCCGCCGCGCCGCGGTGGAACCCGCGCGCTTCTTCTCGGCCCTGGCCTCGTCGACGACCTCCCGCAGGATGTCGTACTGCCCGTTCGACAGTCCCATGGCCTGATAATCCCCGTAGGTGTCGCCGTCCAGCACCTCCAGCGACCAGTGCGAGACGAGCTTCGCGCACAGTTCCTCGGGCGGGGTCACCGACGGCGAGGGCGGGCCGCCGCCGTCCGTGGCCGTGGACGGGCTCGCTGCTCCGCCCGCCTCTCCCGCCCCCGCGCACCCGGTGACCAGGACGCCGATCAGCAGCGCCGGCCCGAGCACCGCCCCCCGCCAGAGGGCTCCTCCCGTTGCCATGCCCCGACGCTAGGCCCTGCGAGCCCCGGGGGACCAGAGGCGAACAGGTCCCCGCTCCGGCCCGCCCCTCGTCCGCATGTCTCACTCCGCGTTCCGGGCCCTCGCGCTCGGGGCGGTCGGGGCGTCCCGCAACAGACAGGTCAACCGGGCCGTGCAGACCCGCTTGCCGTCCTCGTCGCTGATGACGATCTCGTACGTCGCGGTCGAGCGCCCCTGGTGCAGCGGGGTGGCGACACCGGTGACCAGCCCGGACCGTGCGCCCCTGTGGTGGGTGCAGTTCAGGTCCACCCCCACGGCGATCTTGGAGCTGCCGGCGTGCAGCATGGAGCCGACCGACCCCAGGGTCTCCGCCAGCACCGCGGACGCGCCGCCGTGCAGCAGCCCGTACGGCTGGGTGTTGCCCTCCACGGGCATCGTGCCGACGACCCGGTCCGCCGAGGCCTCCGCGATCCGCACGCCCATCCGGGTGCCCAGGTGCCCGGCGGAGAACATCGCGACCAGGTCGATGCCGAGGGTCGCGTACTCGTCGATGACCTCTTGCGGGAACTTCACGTGGTGCTGCTCGCCCATGGGGCTCCGTTCGTCGTCGATCGCGTGCGCCGCCGGCGGAGGGGCGCCGGTCGGCTGAGCAAACGCTCAGTCGGTGGACGATTGTTCCAGACGGACCACGACGGACTTGCTGGCAGGGGTGTTGCTGGTGTCGGCGGTGGAGTCGAGCGGCACCAGCACATTGGTCTCCGGGTAGTAGGCGGCCGCGCAGCCCCGCGCCGTCGGGTAGAGCACCACCCGGAAGCCGGGGGCGCGCCGCTCGACGCCGTCCTTCCACTCGCCCACCAGGTCCACGTACGACCCGTCGGCGAGCTTCAGCTCCCGCGCGTCGTCGGCGTTGACCAGCACGACCCGGCGGCCGTTCCTGATGCCCCGGTAGCGGTCGTCCAGGCCGTAGATGGTGGTGTTGTACTGGTCGTGCGAACGCAGCGTCTGCAGCAGCAGGCGGCCCTCGGGCAGCCGCGGGTACTCCACCGGCGCGGCCGTGAAGTTGGCCTTGCCGGTGGCGGTGGGGAAGCGGCGCTCGTCGCGCGGGGCGTGCGGGAGGGCGAAGCCGGACGGGTCGGCCACGCGCGCGTTGAAGTCCTCGAACCCGGGCACCACGCGCGCGATGCGGTCGCGGATCGTCGCGTAGTCCTTCTCGAACTCCTCCCACGGCGTACGGCTGTCCTCGCCGAGGACCCGCCGGGCGAGCCGGCACACGATGGCCGGCTCGGACAGCAACTGCCCGCTCGCGGGCTCCAGTCGGCCGCGTGAGGCGTGCACCATGCCCATGGAGTCCTCCACGGTCACGAACTGCTCGCCGCCGCCCTGGAGGTCGCGCTCGGTGCGTCCCAGGGTGGGCAGGATCAGCGCCCGCGCGCCCGTGACCGCGTGCGAGCGGTTCAGCTTCGTCGACACGTGCACGGTCAGCCGCGCACGGCGCATCGCCGCCTCCGTGACCTCCGTGTCGGGGGACGCCGAGACGAAGTTGCCGCCCATCGCGAAGAACACCTTCGCCCTGTCGTCGCGCATGGCCTTGATGGCCCGTACGACGTCGTAACCGTGCTTCCGGGGCGGCGCGAAGCCGAACTCCCTCTCCAGGGCGTCCAAAAACGCCGGGGCGGGCCGCTCGAAGATGCCCATCGTGCGGTCGCCCTGCACGTTGGAGTGGCCGCGCACCGGACAGACACCGGCGCCGGGGCGGCCGATGTTGCCGCGCAGCAGGAGGAAGTTGACCACCTCACGGATGGTCGGCACCGAGTGCTTGTGCTGGGTGAGACCCATCGCCCAGCAGACGATGGTCCGCTTCGAGGCGAGGACCATGCGCAGGGCCTCGTCGATCCGCTCGCGCGTGAGACCGGTCGCGGTGAGCGTCTCGTCCCAGTCGGCAGCGCGGGCCGCCGCCGCGAACTCCTCGTACCCGTGGGTGTGTTCGCGGACGAACTCCTCGTCGACCGCGCCCTCGGTCTCCAGGATCAGCCTGTTCAGGAGACGGAACAGGGCCTGGTCGCCGCCGATGCGGATCTGGAGGAACAGGTCGGTCAGCGCGGCGCCCTTGAGCATGCCCTGCGGTGTCTGCGGGTTCTTGAACCGCTCCAGACCGGCCTCGGGCAGCGGATTGACGGTGATGATCTTCGCGCCGTTCGCCTTGGCCTTCTCCAGCGCGGAGAGCATCCGGGGGTGGTTCGTCCCCGGGTTCTGCCCGGCGACGACGATCAGGTCGGCCTTGTAGAGGTCCTCCAGCAGGACGCTGCCCTTGCCGATGCCGATGGTCTCGGAGAGCGCGGAGCCCGACGACTCGTGGCACATGTTGGAGCAGTCCGGCAGGTTGTTCGTGCCGAACTCCCGGGCGAACAGCTGGTACAGGAACGCGGCCTCGTTGCTGGTCCGCCCGGAGGTGTAGAAGAGCGCCTCGTCGGGGGAGTCGAGGGCCTTCAGCTCCTCGGCGACGATGTCGAAGGCGCGGTCCCAGGACACCGGCTCGTACCGGTCGCCCCCCTCGGGGAGATACATGGGGTGGGTGAGCCGCCCCTGCTGCCCCAGCCAGTAACCACTGCGCGTGGCGAGATCGGCCACGCTGTGGGCGGCGAAGAACTCCGGGGTGACCCGACGGAGCGTGGCCTCCTCGGCGACCGCCTTCGCGCCGTTCTCGCAGAACTCCGCCGCGTGCCGGTGGTCCGGCTCCGGCCACGCGCAGCCCGGGCAGTCGAAGCCGTCCTTCTGGTTGACCCGGAGCAACGTCAGCGCGGTCCGCTTCACGCCCATCTGCTGCTGCGCGATCCGCAGGGTGTGCCCGATGGCCGGCAGCCCGGCCGCCGCGTGCTTGGGCCCCGCGACCTGGGGCGCGTCCTGAACCGGATCATTCTTCGGCGCCTTGCCGGCCATGACTGCTCCCCATTCGCATACACGTGCTGTTCGGGCTGGTGGCTACGTCTCCGATCCTCGCACGTGTCATCGGAGGGGCACGAGGGCGATCGGAGAGGGGGGTGGTGGGGGAGCGGGGGCGCGGTGGGCCGGGATTGAGGAGGGGCTGTGGGGCGGGTGTCGGACCGAGGCGGGCGGGGCGGGGGCTTGTGCCGGGGCCAGGGGTTGTACGGGGCCGGGGGCTTGAGCCGGTGCAGGGCTTGTACCGGGGCGGGGCTGAGGCGGATCGGTGGCTGGGACTGTGGAGATGCTGCGCCGAATCGGGGCGGACTGAGGGGACTGGGCAGGGCGGATGGTGGCCGGGGCGTGGGTCGGGGCTGACGCGGTCAGGCGGCGGGGCGGGGTGTGCCGGGGGCCGGGACCGAGGCGGAGCGGTCGCCGAGGCTGTGGCTCGGCGTGGGCCGGGGCGGCGGTGGGCACGTGGCCGGTCGGCGGGCCTCGGGGGCGTGGCCTGTCGGTGGTCGGCGGTCGGCGGTCGAGCTCGGCGGGGCCTGTGGCGGGCTCCCGCCGCCCCCCACGGTCCGCCGTGACGGTGATCGGCCGGTCGCGGTGTCGGTGCCCGGCGGCGAACCAGCCGGGGCCGGGTCTCACCGCGGTCCTCCGCACCTCTCTGGGCCCGGCTGTCAGTGGCACGTGGCCGGTCGGCGGGCCTCGGGGGCGTGGCCTGTCGGTAGTCGGTAGTCGGCGGTCGGCGGTCGGCGGTCGGCGGTCGAGCTCGGCGGGGCCCGTGGCGGGCTCCCGCCCCCCACGGTCCGCCGTGACGGTGATCGGCCGGTCGCGGTGTCGGTGCCCGGCGGCGAACCAGCCGGGGCCCGGTCTCACCGCGGTCCTCCGCACCTCCCTGGGCCCGGCTGTCAGTGGCACGTGGCAGGATCGGGGTCGTGGCAGAGACAGGATCGAAGAAGACCGACAGCACCCCCGGCGGCAGCCGTCCCCGGCTCATGCTCATGGACGGGCACTCGCTGGCCTACCGCGCGTTCTTCGCGCTGCCCGCGGAGAACTTCACGACGGCGACGGGCCAGCCGACCAACGCGATCTACGGCTTCGCGTCGATGCTGGCGAACACGCTGCGCGACGAGGCCCCCACCCACTTCGCGGTCGCGTTCGACGTCTCCCGCAAGACCTGGCGCTCGGAGGAGTTCACCGAGTACAAGGCGAACCGCTCGAAGACCCCGGACGAGTTCAAGGGCCAGGTCGAGCTGATCGGCGAGCTGCTCGACGCGATGCACGCCGTCCGCTTCGCCGTCGACGGCTTCGAGGCCGACGACGTCATCGCCACCCTCGCCACCGAGGCCGAGGCCGAGGGCTTCGAGGTCCTCATCGTCACCGGTGACCGCGACTCCTTCCAGCTCGTCAGCGAGCACACCACCGTGCTCTACCCGACCAAGGGCGTCTCGGAGCTGACCCGGTTCACCCCGGAGAAGGTGTTCGAGAAGTACGGTCTCACCCCGGCCCAGTACCCGGACTTCGCGGCCCTGCGCGGCGACCCGTCCGACAACCTCCCCGGCATCCCCGGCGTCGGCGAGAAGACCGCGGCGAAGTGGATCAACCAGTTCGGTTCGTTCGCCGATCTCGTCGAGCGCGTCGAGGAGGTCAAGGGCAAGGCCGGGCAGAACCTCCGCGACCACCTGGAGGCCGTCAAGCTCAACCGCCGCCTCACCGAGATGGTCCGCACGGTCGAACTCCCCAAGGGCGTGGGCGACCTGGAGCGCGCCGCGTACGACCGCAAGGCCGTCGCGATGGTCCTGGACACCCTGGAGATCCGCAACCCCTCGCTGCGCGAGCGTCTGCTCGCCGTCGACCCGGGCGCCGAGGAGGCCGACGCCGGCTCGCCGGCCGCCCCCGGCGTCGAGGTGGACGGCACGGTCCTCGGCACCGGCGAACTGGCCCCGTGGCTCACCGAGCACGGCACGGACGTCCTCGGCGTCGCCACGGTCGACACCTGGGCGCTCGGCACCGGCTCGGTCGCCGAGATCGCGCTCGCCGCCGCCGGGGGAGCGGCCGCCTGGTTCGACCCGACGCAGCTGGACGAGACCGACGAGACGGCGTGGGCGGCCTGGCTCGCCGACACCGCCCGCCCGAAGGTGTTCCACAACGCCAAGGCCGCCATGCGGGTCTTCGCCGAGCACGGCTGGACCGTGGCCGGCGTCTTCATGGACACCGCGCTCGCCGCCTACCTGGTCAAGCCGGGCCGCCGCTCCTTCGACCTGGACGCCCTCTCCCTGGAGTACCTGGGCCGCGAGCTGGCGCCCGCCGCCACGGCCGACGGCCAGCTGGCCTTCGGCGCGGACGAGGGTGCCGAGGCCGATGCGCTGATGGTGCAGGCCCGCGCGATCCTCGACCTCGGCGGTGCCTTCGGGGAGCGGCTGGAGGAGGTCGGCGCGGCGGAGCTGCTGCGCGACGTCGAGCTGCCCACCTCCGCGTTGCTGGCCCGGATGGAACGCCACGGCATCGCGGCGGACCGGGCGCATCTGGAGGCCATGGAGCAGATGTTCGCGGGCGCCGTGCAGCAGGCGGTGAAGGAGGCGCACGTGGCGGCGGGGCACGAGTTCAACCTGGGCTCGCCCAAGCAGCTCCAGGAGGTCCTCTTCGGCGAGCTGGGCCTGCCCAAGACCAAGCGCACGAAGACGGGCTACACGACGGACGCGGACGCCCTCGCCTGGCTCGCCGGACAGACGGACAACGAACTGCCGGTCATCATGCTCCGCCACCGCGAGCAGGCGAGGCTCCGGGTCACCGTCGAGGGCCTGATCAAGATGATCGCCGGGGACGGCCGGATCCACACCACCTTCAACCAGACGGTCGCCGCCACGGGCCGTCTCTCCTCCGTCGACCCGAACCTCCAGAACATCCCCGTCCGCACCGACGAGGGCCGGGCCATCCGTCGCGGCTTCGTCGTCGGCGAGGGCTTCGAGTCGCTGATGACGGCGGACTACAGCCAGATCGAACTGCGCGTCATGGCCCACCTCTCCGAGGACGCGGGCCTCATCGAGGCGTTCACCTCCGGCGAGGACCTGCACACCACGGCCGCCGCCCAGGTCTTCGGGGTCGAGCAGTCGGCGGTCGACGCGGAGATGCGCCGCAAGATCAAGGCGATGTCGTACGGCCTGGCCTACGGGCTGTCCGCGTTCGGCCTCTCCCAGCAGCTGAACATCGAAGCGGGTGAGGCGCGGGCCCTGATGGACGCGTACTTCGAGCGGTTCGGCGGCGTGCGGGACTATCTGCGCCGGGTCGTGGAGGAGGCGCGGGCGACGGGGTACACGGCGACGCTCTTCGGGCGTCGGCGCTACCTGCCCGACCTCAACAGCGACAACCGGCAGCGCCGCGAGGCGGCGGAGCGGATGGCTCTGAACGCACCGATCCAGGGCACCGCCGCCGACATCGTCAAGATCGCCATGCTCAACGTCGGCCGCGCCCTGGACGAGGCGGGTCTCGCCTCCCGCATGCTCCTCCAGGTGCACGACGAAATCGTCCTGGAGATCGCCCCCGGCGAACGCGAGCGCACCGAGCAACTCCTCCGCCACGAAATGTCCAACGCGGTCCACCTGCTGGCCCCGCTGGACGTCTCGGTGGGCCACGGCCCGGACTGGGAGTCGGCGGCGCACTAGCCGACGGAGGTGGGGTGGGTGCGGGGGGCGTTTTCGGGTGCGGGTGCGTGGGGGCTGGTCGCGCAGTTCCCCGCGCCCCTGAAAAGCAGGGGCTGCGCCCCGTGCTTTTCGGCCCGAAAGGCCGTAGGCCTTTCAGGGGCGCGGGGAACTGCGCGAGAAGCCCCACCGGAGCCGCACCCGAAAACGCACCCACGACCCCCCGCCTGCTCACCCGACCGGCCCACATCAGGCCGCCCCGGCGGAGCACAGCCGTAAGGATGCCCGCATGGGCATACGCACGCTCCGCCGTCGTACAGCGACAGCTGCCACCCGCCTGTCAGGGGTGCGAACCCGCCTCACCCGCGGCCCCTGGAACCGCATCCGCGTCCGGCGGCCGCACAGCCTCTACCCCTGGCCGCTGACCCACCCCCTGGCGGCCCTCCTCGGCCACGTCCCGCCGTACGCCGCACGCGCCGCCAGACCCCGCATCCCCAGCGGGGCCCCGGCCCGGCGCCCGGTACTCAGCGGCGGACCGAACTGTCCGCCTCCGCGTCGACGGCGGGAGCCGCGACGGCGGGAGCCGGGCGCCGCACCCTGACCCCGACGCCGTAGAGAACCAGGCCGACCACCAGCCCGGCGCCCGCCCCGAAGCACACGGTCGGGATGACCTCGTACGGCTTGGCGACCGACCCCCAGTGCGCCCACCACCGGGCCACCCGCTGCGCCGCGGCGACCAGCGCGCACCCACCGATGACGACGCCCGCCACCCACCGGTCGGCCGAGGAGAGCACCGGCACGCCCACGGGCTCGCCCACCGGCTGCCGACGCAACGCCCGCACGACGAAGACGGCGAGCACGACCGCCGCGACCGCGGAGCCCCCGTACTGGAGGTACCAGTAGAGCGGCGAGCCCGCGATCTCCTCGCCGAGGACGGGGAAGAGCCGCATCCCCCACCGGTCGAGATGCGTGAAGGCGTCCCACACCACATGGGTCAGCGAACCGAGGGCGGCCGACACGTACCACCACAGCGCCACCGGCGGGCTGAACCGCCGCGCGCCCGTCCCGCACCGCACGAGCGCGGCCACCCTGCCCTGCCGCCTCCTCGGCAGCAGCGCCACCAACGGCTCCCGGAGCATCAGCCACAGCCCGACCAGCGCCCAGGTGACGAGCACGTCGACGGTGAAGACCCCGGCGAAGGAGTGCGTGACATCCCCGAACTCCATGGCCTCGGGCAGCACACTCGCCACGTAGTAGGTCATGTCGGGCGCGAACGAACCGGCCACGAGCACCGAGGGCACCAAGGGCCCGCGTCCGGTCCCGTTTCCCCGCAGGGCGGGCAGTACGGCGGCCGCGTGGCTGAGCGTGAAGGGCAAGTCGTCCCCCTGTGACGGACTTTGGCCGGACGGGTCGACCGGCGATGACCGGTCGCCAGTATGCGCGACCGGGTTTCGGCCCTCGGAAGGACGTCCGCGGACAGCAAACCGATAAGGCCAATCGGTGAATATCGGGCACGAACGGGTGTCCGGGCGACGGAAGTTGTCGTAGGGTCGCCTGGGCCGTCGCGCCGGTCGGTGCGGTGGTCACCGGAGTTCTGGAAATGGAATGCCGGAACAGCGCAACCAAGACCGGAACTCCGGAGTCGGTGTACCTGGGCGGGGAAGCCGGCCCGGCGAAACCGAAAGAAATACCCGAGACAGCACGAGACGGGAAGAACGCCAAGGCGTTCGGTCACCGGGAGGGGTTCACTCAATGGCGGCGCAGTTCGGTTTGAGGCTCCGCAAGGGGGCGGCCACCACCGTCCTGGCCGCGGCCACGGTGGCGGCGATGGCCGCCTCCCAGGCCCCGGGGGTGACCACCGACGGCGCGGGCAGACAGACCACGGGCTCGCCCTCCCCGGAGATGAGCACCCAGGCCGACGAGACCGCCTCCGGCAACTCCCGGTACTACACCGACCTTCCGCCCCTCGACAGCCCCAACCCGTCGACGGGGACGGGCGACGGCTCGGGCACGACCGGCGGCTCCGAGCGCGGCATACCCGCGACCGTCCTCGACGCCTACAAGCAGGCCGAGGCGTCCCTGCGCGAGGCCAAGCCCGGCTGCAACCTGCCCTGGCAACTCCTCGCCGCCATCGGCAAGGTCGAGTCCGGCCAGGCGCGCGGCGGCCGTGTCGACGCCGAGGGCACGACGATCGGCAAGATCCTCGGTCCCCAGCTCAACGGCAACGGCTTCGCGAACATCAGCGACACCGACGACGGCGCCTACGACGGCGACCGCACGCACGACCGTGCGGTCGGCCCCATGCAGTTCATCCCCTCCACCTGGGAGTGGGCGGGCCGCGACGGCAACGACGACGGAGCCGAGGACCCCAACAACGTCTACGACGCCGCCCTCGCCGCCGGCCACTACCTGTGCCGCTTCGACTGGGACCTGTCGAACGACGCCAACCTGCGCAGCGCGATCCTCAGCTACAACAACTCGACGGAGTACTACAACACCGTCATGAGGTGGCTGGAGCACTACCGCGGCGGCACCCACGAGATCCCGGACGGCACCGGCTCCCTGCCCCGGAATCCCAGTGGCGGGAACAGCAACACCACCGGCAACAGCGGCAATGGCAACGGCAAGGGCAACAACGGTGGCGGCAACTCCACGCCGAGCCCCAAGCCGTCGCCCCCGTCGAAGCCGCAGAAGCCGGGCGGCGGCGAGCCGGGCGGCGGCGGCAGCACCCCGAAACCGCCCACCACCACACCGCCCGCGACGCCGGAAACCCCCACGGACACCGTGCACCACCTGGAGAACGCGGGCGCGTCCAACCTCACGGCCATGGCCGGGGACACCTTCACCGGCAAGCTCGCCACCCGCACCGAGACCAAGGCCGGCAAGGCCGTCGCCAAGGTCCGGGTCCGCTTCACCGTCGTCGGCGACACCGACACCACCTTCATCGGCGGCGAGAAGGTGGCGACCGTGATCACCGACAGCGCGGGCAAGGCCACCGCCCCCGCGCTCGTGGCCGGCGAGAAGACCGGCACCGTCACGGTCCGGGCCACCGTCGTGGGCCGCGCCGTGACCGCCCTGGACCACAAGGTCACCGTCACCGCCCGCCGGGCCGACGCCCTCGCCCGCACGGGCACGGCCGCGCTGACCTGCGTGACGAACGGCGAGTTCGCCGAGCAGATCGGGCTCAAGGCCACCTACCGGGGCGAGGTCGCGGACAAGGTCGCCGTCAAGGCGACCCTGATCAAGTCCGTCCTCGACCCCACCGCGAACGACAAGGGCCCCTACTTCGGCAAGGACGCCGCGGGCAACCCGATCCGCACCCTGACCGCCCTGAAGACCGACGCCGACGGTCTGCTCACGCTCCCGAAGCTCTACTCGGACGACGCCACCGGCACGTTCCTGCTCCGCGTCGAGACCGAGGGCGGCGCGACCCTCACGCTCGAACTGAAGGTGGAGGCCCCGGCCGAGACGACCGAACCCACCCAGCCCACCGAGACGACCGAGCCGACGACGCCGAGCCCCAGCGCGTCCTAGACCCCCCGGCCCGTCCGTACGGCCACGGCGGCGCCCCACCCGGAGGTGGGGCGCCGCCGCCGTGTGTGCGCGACGTGTTCTCATCTCGCCCGCCCGTTGCTACGGTGCCGGACCTGACGAAGTATCAGTTCCCGTCCTGAGGCCCGTAGCCGGGAGGTCCGTATGCGCGCCCTGATCGCCGCCGCGACCGGTCTCGCCCTCGCGTTCGCCCTGGTGTTCACGCTCACCGCGCTGGGCTCACCGACGGGGAAGACCTCACCGAAACCACTGCTGACGACGGTCCCCGCACACCCGTGACCCGCCAGGGAGGGAGGCCCGAGATGCGCCGTAGGGCCGGTCTGATCCTGCTCGCGCTCGCCGTGTTCTTCACCGCGCTGTCCCCACTGCTGCGCTGGTACGCCTTCCCGAACCTGGCCAAGATTCCGGCGAACCAGTACCAGGACATGGTCCTGGAGGCAAAGGACGCCACCCTCCTCGACTACGGCACGATGACCGCCCGTACGGTGCCGAAGGTCACCATCGTGCAGACCCTCAAGGGCAACGTGGAGGCCTCCGAGGAGATCGAGAAGACGACCGACCGGGACGTCGTCGTCTGGGACGGACTGTCCTACGTCCAGGGCCCCGACGGCGAGATGGTCTCCCGCATCCCCGAGCGCTACATCTTCGACGCCCACACCCAGGAACCCGTCCACGCCAAGGGCGAGATGGTCGACGGCGACCCCGTGGAACGCCAGGGCCTGGAGTTCAAGTGGCCCTTCCTCACGGAGAAGAGGGACTACGAGTACTTCGACGCCCAGGCCCGGATCACCGCCCCCATCCACTACAAGGGCACCCAGGACTTCCGCGGCGTCGAGGTCTACTACTTCGAACAGACCATCCCCTGGACCGAGGTGCCCTTCCCCCGGACCATGCCCGTGGAGGGCATCACCCGGGAGACGGTCGCGCAGACGGGCACGACCCGCTGGTACACCACGGTCCGCAAGTTCTGGGTGGAACCCGTCACCGGAGCCCCCGTCTACGGCGAGGAGATCCACAAGGAGGAACTGCGCGGCGGCACGCTCCTGGGCGACCGCGAGAAGGTGACCGCCTTCGCCGGTCACGTGAAGATGCGCGAGGACTACATCGAGCACACCGTCGACCTGGTCACGTCCCAGCGCACCCTCGTCCTCCTCATGACCTCCTACCTCCCCTGGGGCTTCCTCGGCCTCGGCCTGCTGCTCCTCGCCCTCTCCCTCTACGTCGAGGCCCGCGGCCGCAGGCCCGGCGAACCGGAGTCGGCGAGGCCCCCGGCGTCCGAGCCGGTCAACGCCTGAGCCGCGCGTTGGTGTACCGGGTGGGCTCGGCCGTCGCCGGGTCCTCCGGCCACGGATGCCTGGGGTACCGGCCCCGCAGCTCCGCCCGCACGGCCCGGTACCCGTCCCGCCAGAACGAGGCGAGATCGGCGGTGACGGCGGCGGGCCGCCCGGCGGGGGACAGCAGATGCACCAGCACGGGCACCCCGGCCAGTACCGGCGACTCCCGCAGCCCGAACATCTCCTGCAACTTCACCGCCAGCACCGGCTGTTCGGGCCGGGAGTAGTCGACCCGGATCCGGGACCCGCTCGGCACCTCGATCCGCTCGGGCGCCAGCTCGTCCAGCCGGACGGCGTCCCCCGTGGCCCACGGCAGCAGCCGCTTCAGCCCCTCCCCGGCATCGATCCGCCCGAGGTCGGCCCGCCGGCGGGCCCGGCTCACCTCGGGCTCCAACCACTCCTCCACGCGCGCGTGCAGGGCGCCGTCGGACACATCGGGCCACGGTTCACCCAACCGCTCCCGCAAGAACGTCAGCCGCTCCCGCAACCGCGCCGCGTCCTGGGACCACCGCAACAGCCCGAACCCCTCGTCCCGCAGTCCTTCCAGCAACGCCTGCCGTACGCGTGCGGGCGCCGCCTCCCGCAACGGCCGCACCGCCAGCTCCACCGCCCCCAGCCGCTCCACCCGCCGCGCCACGACGTCCCCGTCCCGCCACGCGACCTCCTCGTCCCGGCGGTACAGCTCCCCGGCCGCCTCCCGGGCGACCCCCTCGTCGACCGCGACCCCGAGCCGCACGCGCGCGTGCCCGCTCCCCACCGCCCGATCGGCCACGGCCACGGCGATCCAGGCCACCCCTCGCAACCCGGACCCCTCCGCCACCTCTGCCCGGGTCCCGGACACCATCAGAAACGCCCCGCCCTCCTCCCGGGCCACCCTCTCGGGGAACGCCAGCGCCGCCACCACTCCGACCCCCCGATCGCCCCCGGCACCCGCCGGCGTCCCACCCGGCCGGGAGCCCAGGGCCGGGGCGGGGCGGGAAGGAGGCCCGGCCTCGGGCGCGGACGAGGACGCGGTCCGCAGCCGCCGGACCTCGGTGCGCCAGCGAGCCGCGTAGGCGTCACCCCCGTGCCGGGCGCGGCGCAGCGCGGCGGCCAGGTCGTCGCCGTACTCCCGCGGCGGCTCCTCGCTCAGCAGCGCGACCACCTCGGCCGCGCACTCGGCTCCCACCAGCGGCGTCGCGTCGAGGAGTGCGCGGGCGAGCCGCGGGTGGAGGCCGAGCCGGGACATACGGACACCGCGTTCCGTGGCGTGCCCCGTGGGGGAGACGGCGCCGATCGCGGAGAGGACGTTCCGGGCCGCCGCCATCGCCCCACCGGGCGGCGGATCCAGCAACGCCAGCCCGGTGGCCTCCGGGTCGCCCCAGCACGCCGCCTGCAACGCGAACGCCGTCAGGTCGGCCACCTTGATCTCCGGCGAGGGAAAGCGCGGCAGGCGGGCGTCCTCGGCCTCCGCCCAGCAGCGGTAGACGGTGCCCGGGGCCTCGCGCCCCGCCCGCCCGGCCCGTTGCCGTCCGGCCGCCCGCGAGGCCCGGACCGTCGTCAGCGAGCCGATGCCCCGCGCGTGATCGACCCGCGGCTCGCGCGCGAGCCCGGAGTCGACGACCACCCGCACTCCGGGCACCGTCAGCGAGGACTCGGCCACCGACGTCGCCAGCACCACCCGCCGCCGCTCCCCGCCCGCCAGCACCGCGTCCTGCACCGCGGTCGGCGCCCGCCCGTGCACCTGGAGCACCTCCACGTCACCGAGCCCGCCCAGCTGTCCCGCCACGCGCGTGATCTCGCCCACCCCCGGCAGGAAGCACAGGACGTCGCCCTCCCGTTCGGTCAGCGCCCGCCGCACCACCGACGCGACATGCGTCAGCGCCGCCGGGTCCACCCGCATCCCGTGCGGCGGCCGTACCGGACGGGCCGGCGGCGCCCAGACCACCTCGACCGGATACGACACCCCCTCGGCCGCCACCACCGGCGCCCCGCCCAGCAGCCGCGCCCAGCCCTCGGCGTCCGTCGTCGCCGACGCCGCCACCAGCCGCAGCTCGGGCCGCAGCGCCGCCCTGACGTCGAGCAGGAACGCCGCGACCGTGTCCGCGTCCAGATGCCGTTCATGGCACTCGTCGAGCACGACGACGTCGACCCCGGGCAACTCCTGGTCCCGCTGCAACCGTTGCAGCAGCACGCCGGTCGTGACGACCTCCACGCGTGTGCGGGGCCCCACCACCCGCTCGCCGCGCACGGTGTGGCCGACGCTCTCGCCGACCTTCTCGCCCAGCAGCCACGCCATCCGGCGGGCCGCCGCCCGCGCCGCGATCCGCCGCGGCTCGGCGACGATCACCCGACGCGCCGGCCCGCCGTCCGACAGGCCCGCGAGAGCCAGGGGCACCAGCGTCGTCTTGCCGGTGCCGGGCGGCGCCACGAGGACAGCGGTGCCGTGCCCCTCCAGGGCGTCGGCCAGCGAGGGCAGGGCAGCACGAACGGGCAGCGCGTCCAGGGCGTCGTAACGGATCACGCCCCCAGTGTGTCGCGTGCCCGTCTCAGTCCCGCTCGCACACGAAGATCGCCGTCCCCGGGATCAGCTGACCGCGCAGCGGGGACCAGCCGCCCCACTCGGAGGTGTTCCAGGCGGGCCACTCCGGCTCCACGAGGTCGACCAGCCGGAAGCCGCCGGCCACGACGTCCCGGACGCGGTCGCCGATCGTGCGGTGGTGCTCCACGTACACCGCCCGCCCCCGCTCGTCCTGCTCGACGTACGGCGTGCGGTCGAAGTAGGAGGAGGAGACGGACAGACCCTCCGGGCCGGGCTCGTCGGGGAAGGCCCAGCGGATCGGATGGGTCACCGAGAAGACGAAACGGCCCCCGGGGCGCAGGACGCGGCGGACCTCCCGCAGCACCCGCACCGGGTCGGCGACGAAGGGCAGCGCCCCGTACGCCGAGCACGCCAGGTCGAAGGAGGCGTCCGCGAAGGGCAGATCGCCCGCGTCGGCGCACACCAGGGGGAACGCTCCCCCGATGCGCAGCGCGTGCTGCAGCTGGCGGTGGGACAGGTCCAGGGCCACCGGGCGGGCCCCCTGGGCGGCCAGCCAGCGCGCGCACTGCGCGGCCCCGGCGCCGATCTCCAGGACGTCCTTGCCCTTCAGCTCCTCGGGCGGGCCCAGCAGCTCCGCCTCGATCTCGTCGAGCCCTTCCGGGCCCCACACGAAACGGTCGTCGCCGAGGAACGTGCCGTGCTCGACCTGGTAGTCGTCGGCGTTCCGGTCCCACCAGCCCCGGTTGGCCCGGGAACTCTCCGTCACCCCGGCGTCGCGCCGGGTGGCCTCCGCTTCGTCGGTCCCGGCGGCACCGGAGGCCCCGTGGGCCTCGACGGCTTCGTGGTCAACGGGCTCTTGGATGATCGGCTCCCTCGTCGTACTCTTCCGTAACCTGCGTGCCGCGACCCGCTCCGGTGGTGTCACGAAAGGGGTCTCCCAGGCCTGCGTGGCCTCAAGGGACAGGTTTTGTGCCGGGTATGCGGCGTTCCGCCCCGGGTGTGCGCCTTCGCGCATTGACCCTGCCTGGCTGCCCCCGTATGCTACAAGTTGCGCTGCGGGCCTGCGCACCTCAGACGTAGCAGGCTGCGCTCGCATCTGTTGTATGTCCCCTCGGTTTTCGAGGCGCCACCGGCTTTTCGTCATGGGGCGCTTCCTTGGCTGTCCGGCTTCTTCAGAGCGATACGGGCTCCCGGCGTAGCAGTACCTACGACTCACTGTCCGTACCGGAGCCCTTTCCCACATGACGAGCAGCACCGAGACCACCGCCACCACCCCGCAGGTAGCGGTCAACGACATCGGTAACGAGGAAGCCTTCCTCGCCGCGATCGACGAGACGATCAAGTACTTCAACGACGGCGACATCGTCGACGGCGTCATCGTGAAGGTCGACCGGGACGAGGTCCTGCTCGACATCGGTTACAAGACCGAAGGTGTCATCCCGAGCCGCGAGCTCTCGATCAAGCACGACGTCGACCCCAACGAGGTCGTCGCCGTCGGTGACGAGATCGAAGCCCTTGTTCTCCAGAAGGAGGACAAGGAAGGCCGCCTGATCCTCTCGAAGAAGCGCGCCCAGTACGAGCGCGCCTGGGGCACCATCGAGAAGATCAAGGAAGAGGACGGCATCGTCACCGGTACCGTCATCGAGGTCGTCAAGGGTGGTCTCATCCTCGACATCGGCCTCCGTGGCTTCCTGCCGGCCTCCCTCGTCGAGATGCGCCGTGTCCGCGACCTCCAGCCCTACGTGGGCAAGGAGCTCGAGGCGAAGATCATCGAGCTGGACAAGAACCGCAACAACGTGGTCCTGTCCCGCCGTGCCTGGCTGGAGCAGACCCAGTCCGAGGTCCGCCAGACGTTCCTCACGACCCTCCAGAAGGGTCAGGTCCGCTCCGGCGTGGTCTCCTCGATCGTCAACTTCGGTGCCTTCGTGGACCTGGGTGGCGTCGACGGTCTGGTCCACGTCTCCGAGCTGTCCTGGAAGCACATCGACCACCCCTCCGAGGTCGTCGAGGTCGGCCAGGAGGTCACGGTCGAGGTCCTCGACGTCGACATGGACCGCGAGCGCGTCTCCCTGTCGCTGAAGGCGACCCAGGAAGACCCGTGGCAGCAGTTCGCCCGGACCCACCAGATCGGCCAGGTCGTGCCCGGCAAGGTCACGAAGCTGGTTCCGTTCGGTGCGTTCGTCCGCGTGGACGAGGGCATCGAGGGTCTGGTCCACATCTCCGAGCTGGCCGAGCGCCACGTGGAGATCCCGGAGCAGGTCGTCCAGGTCAACGACGAGATCTTCGTCAAGGTCATCGACATCGACCTCGAGCGCCGTCGCATCAGCCTCTCGCTGAAGCAGGCCAACGAGTCCTTCGGTTCGGACCCGGCCTCGGTCGAGTTCGACCCGACGCTGTACGGCATGGCCGCGTCGTACGACGACCAGGGCAACTACATCTACCCCGAGGGCTTCGACCCCGAGACCAACGACTGGCTCGAGGGCTACGAGACCCAGCGCGAGGCTTGGGAGGGCCAGTACGCCGAGGCGCAGCAGCGCTTCGAGCAGCACCAGGCCCAGGTCATCAAGTCCCGCGAGGCCGACGCCGCTGCCGCGGCCGAGGGCGGCGACGCCGCGGGTGCGGCTCCGGCCGCGGGTGGTGGCGGCTCGTACTCCTCCGAGGGTGCGGACACCTCCGGTGCCCTCGCCTCGGACGAGGCCCTGGCTGCCCTGCGCGAGAAGCTGGCCGGCGGCCAGAGCTGAACGCTCACGGCTGATCGTTAGCCGATAACACCTCGGGCCCGCATCCACCTCGGATGCGGGCCCGAAGTGCGTCCCGGGGCGGGGTGTTGAAACCTCTCCCCGAGCAACACGCCACCGGCCGCGCCCACTTCGCCGGTGACCCGATCGGCCTCACCCCCGACCGCCGGCGCGGGCGTTCGTGCCGGGCCGTGTTCGGGAGGCGTTGCGGGGAATGCCGGGGCCCGCTCCCGCGTTGTCGAGTACGAACACGAGGAGGAGCGTTCACAGTGCTTGATCCGCAAGGTTTGTACGCATGGGAGCCGAAGGGCCTGGCAGTCGTCGACATGGCGCTCGCCCAGGAGTCGGCGGGACTTGTCATGCTCTACCACTTCGACGGATACATCGACGCGGGTGAGACGGGCGACCAGATCGTCGAACGGCTCCTCGGCTCGCTGCCCCACCAGGTGGTGGCCCGCTTCGACCACGACCGGCTCGTGGACTACCGGGCACGCCGCCCGCTGCTGACGTTCAAGCGCGACCGCTGGAGCGACTACGAGGTTCCGGCCCTGGAGGTGCGGCTCGTCCAGGACGCCACCGGAGCACCGTTCCTGCTGCTGTCCGGTCCCGAGCCGGACGTGGAGTGGGAGCGTTTCGCGGCCGCCGTCCAGCAGATCGTGGAGCGGCTCGGCGTGCGCCTGTCGGTGAACTTCCACGGCATCCCCATGGGCGTCCCGCACACCCGCCCGGTCGGCCTCACCCCGCACGGCAACCGGGCCGGGCTCGTCCCCGGCCACCGCAGCCCCTTCGAGGAGGCCCAGGTGCCCGGCAGCGCCGAGTCCCTCGTGGAGTACCGCCTCATGGAGGCCGGACACGACGTGCTGGGCGTCGCCGCGCACGTGCCGCACTACATCGCCCGCTCGCCCTACCCGGACGCCGCCCTGACCGTCCTGGAGGCCGTCACGGCCGCCACCGGCCTGGTCCTGCCCTCCGTCGCCCACGCCCTGCGCACGGAGGCGCACCGCACGCAGACGGAGATCGACCGGCAGATCCGGGAGGGCGACGAGGAACTGGTCGCCCTCGTGCAGGGCCTGGAGCACCAGTACGACGCCGCCGCGGGCGCCGAGACGCGGGGCAACATGCTCGCCGAGCCCGTCGAGATCCCCTCCGCCGACGAGATCGGTCGGGAGTTCGAGAAGTTCCTGGCCGAGCGGGAGGGCGAGGGCTGAGCCCCGAGAATCAAGGTCTCCCGCAGTCGTGTCGGCGGCAGGGCCTATGCTGCCGGGCATGCTGAAAGTGGGTCTGACCGGCGGCATCGGCGCCGGCAAGAGCGAGGTGTCGCGGCTGCTGGTGGAGTGCGGCGCCGTGCTGATCGACGCCGACCGCATCGCGCGTGAGGTCGTCGCTCCGGGCACCCCCGGGCTCGCGGCGGTCGTCGAGACCTTCGGCGAGGGCGTCCTCGCGCCGGACGGCGGCCTGGACCGCCCGAAACTGGGCTCCATCGTGTTCGCGGACCCGCAGAAGCTCGCCGCGCTGAACGCGATCGTGCACCCGCTGGTGGGCGCCCGCTCCAGAGAGCTGGAGGCCGCCGCGGCCGAGGACTCCGTGGTCGTCCACGACGTCCCCCTGCTCGCCGAGAACGGCCTCGCACCGCTGTACGACCTGGTGGTCGTCGTGGACGCGGCCCCCGAGACCCAGCTCGACCGCCTGGTGCGTCTGCGCGGTATGACACCGGAGGACGCCCGCGCGCGCATGGCCGCCCAGGCGACCCGCGAGAAGCGGCTGGAGATCGCGGACATCGTCGTCGACAACGACGTACCCCTCGACGACCTGCGGCGACAGGTGCGGGAGGTGTGGGCGGACCTCACCCGTCGGGCCCACGCGCCCCGGGAAGGATCCGAACACCCACAGGAATAGCGGGGGCGCGGGGGGCGTTGAACCGTCCCAGCAAGGGAAGGACTCAGCCGTGCCCGAGACCAGCGGTTCCACCGGACGTACTCCGGAGACGCATGTCATCGACTTCCGTGCCGCCGAGCATCTGCTCGCCGCGAAAGACCCGCGGGGCGCGGTGAAGCTGCTCGACCGCGTCATAGCCGAGCACCCCGAGAACACGGCCGCCCGCCTGCTGCGCGCCCGCGCCTTCTTCGCCGCGGCTCAACTGCGGCCCGCCGAGCTGGAGTTCACCATCGTCCTGGAGCGCGAACCGGACAACGCGTTCGCGCACTTCGCCCTGGCCCGCACCTATCAGCGCCAGGCCCGCGACGACCAGGCCAAACGCCACTTCCGGCTCGCCGCGGCCCTCGACCCGAACCCGCAGTACCTGGAAGCGGCCCGGTTCGACTCCTGACGGCCGGGGCGCCGCTACGGCTGGTGATGCCTCGGCGGCTGGTACGGCGGGACGTCGCGGCCCGGCTGGTAGTGCGGGCCCTGACGGATGTGGCGCAGGACCATGATTAGGTCGACGGTGACGATCAGCCACAGCACCCCGCAGGCGACGGCCCAGCCGGTACGGCCGACGACAGCGAAGGCCGCCGTCCCGGCGATCGCCCAGACCATGCCCCATACGCTCAGCCAGAGCCGCATCCGCAGAGGACTGCGCGCTGTCGTCGGTTCACTGCCGGTACGCATCGGATCGCCACTCCTCCTCGTCCTACTCGGAAACGTACTCCCCGTCCCGCACGTTTCTCCACCGGACCGACGGGAACGGGGAGACGATGGTGCTGCTGGACGCGGTGCGGGCGGACGAGAGGCTCGCCGACTGGCTCAAGGGCCTGGAGGGGAGCGGGAGCGTCTCCGGAGCGGAGGCGCGGCTGCCGGACGCCGACGACGGACTGCTCGACGCGCTGGTGGACCTCGCCGTGCCGTACGAGGACATCAACGACCTGATCGCGCTGCGCCGCACGCTGGCGGCCGACGAGGGGGCGACCTGGCTGTTCGGGCGGTGCGTCGACGGCCTGGTGCGGGACATGGGCCGGGTCGGCAAGGGGCTGCGACTCCTGCCGCTGCCCCTGGAAGCGGGCCCGCTCGGCCGCTACTTCCATGTGTTCGTCCTCGTGGCGGCCCTGCCGTACGTGCGCGCCTACCACCGCGAGCGCGCGATCCCCGACGACGTCTCCCGGCGCACCCTCGCCGACCTGGGCCGAGGTCTGGTGCTGCACCGCCGGCGGTACGGCGTGGGCGGGCTCGTCGCGCCGACCTGGTACTCGCTGCACTTCCACGGGGAGCTGTTCCAACTCGGCCGGCTGCAGTACCAGCGGGCCCGGGTGGGCGGACGGGAGGGCGTCGCGCTGGCGGCGGCGGGCCTCGCCCTGGGGCCCGGGGACCCCTGCCTCGACCTGCACATACCCGACTACGCGGGGCCCCTGACGCCGACGGCGTGCGACCGGTCGCTGGCGTCGGCCCACGACTTCTTCGCACGGCACTTCCCGGAGGAGCGGTACACGGCGGGCTGCTGCCACTCCTGGCTCCTCGATGCGCAACTGCGGCGCTATCTGCCGACGGACTCCAACATCGTCCGGTTCCAGCAGCGGTTCCGCGTCGCCGACGGCACCGGCGAACCCGAGGACGACCTGCCGCTCCGGTTCGTGTTCGGTGACCCCGACCGGCCGGTGGAGACACTGCCGCGCCGCACGCGTCTCGAACGGGCCGTGGTCGATCACTTGCGCGCGGGCGGGCACTGGTACAGCGGGCACGGCTGGTTCGCCTGGTGAGACGCCCGAGCTCTGCCCGAACCGAGCCGGCGGGGACACGCAGATTCACTCCATGGGGTGAGACCTGACAGGAACGCCCCCTGGCCGCCCGGCCGTTGGACGGATATGGGCATTCACATGCGTGAGGGGTACGAGGGGACCGGGTCCGGCGCGATCACCCCCGACGGCTGCGCGGTCGAGCTGTACACGCGGCTGCCGGTGGGCGACGAACCGGAGGTGATCGCGGGCGTCGCACCCGCGGGTGCGCGCATTCTCGAACTGGGCTGCGGGGTGGGCCGGATGACCCACCCCCTGATCGAGCGGGGGTTCACCGTCACGGCGGTCGACGAGTCGGCGGAGATGCTGGCGCGCGTGCGCGGCGCCCGCACCGTGCATGCCTCGATCGAGGAACTCGATCTGGACGAGACGTTCGACGTGGTGCTGCTCGCCTCCTTCCTCGTCCACACCGGGGACCCCGAGGTGCGGCGGGGGATGCTCGCGACCTGTCTGCGGCATCTCGCGGACGACGGCTTCGTACTGATCCAGCGCGAGGGGGAGGACTACCACACGAAGGTCCCCCGGGAGCGGGTCGACCCCCGAGGCTTCACCATCCGCATAGCCTCGACCGAACCGGTCGGGGACGGCGTCAACTCGGTGGTGGCGGAGTACTTCTTCCCGGACGGCGAATGGACCCAGACGTTCCGCTCGCGCCCCATGACCAAGGAGCAGTTCGAGGAGGCGCTGGCGGAAGCCGGGCTGACGGTGGACCGGTATCTGACGGAGGACCGGATCTGGGTGAAGGCGGTGCCGGTGGGGTGAGAGGCGGCCGGGGGCGAAGACTCTCGGCGTGAATTCCGGTCGGGCGGCGATGAGTCCGGTGGAGTGGTCCGGTCTACCTCTGTGACAGCGAACATCCACCCGCTTCACTCAGGAGATCCCATGTCCGAGACCACCGCTCCCGTCACCCGCGCCGCGTCCGCCACCGGCTCCGCCACCCCTGCGCGGGCCGTCCCGCGGGGCAAGGGCGCCCGGATCTCGCTGCGCGCGCTGCAGATCGCGCTCGCGCTGTTCTACGGGTTCGCGAGCGCCCTGCCCAAGCTGATCGCGCACCCGTCGGCCGTCGAGTCCTTCGAGACGCTCGGCTGGGGCAGCGCGGGGATGTACACCATCGGTGCGCTCGAACTGGCGGGGGCTGTCGGGCTGTTGATCCCCGTGCTGGCCCCGGTCGCGGCGGTGTCGCTGAGCGCGCTGATGGTGGGGGCGTTCCTCACGCAGATCACCGCCTTCGACGGGGAGTACGCGGCGACACCGCTCATCCTGATCGTCCCGCTCGCCCTGATCGCCTGGGTGCGACGCCACGACGCGGCCGGACTGACGAAGCTCGCGCCCGGCCGTCGGGCGTGACCGTCGCGGCCGGGCGGCGGGGCGAGCGACGGCCACCGGTGGGCCTCCGGCGGGCGGACGACTCAGGTGGGACGGCGATGACGGTCGGCGTTCGCCGCCTCGGCCAGGCCCCGCAGGCGCTCCATGTCCCGCCGGTCGCGCTTGGTGGGGCGGCCGGCGCCCCGGTCACGGATCCCGGCCGGTGCGACGGCCTCGCGGGGCGGGGGCGGCGGGGAGTTGTCGACGTAGCACTCGGCGGCGACGGGCGCGCCGACCCGCTTGCGGATCAGCCGCCGCACGATCACGATCCGCTCGTGGCCCCCGGCCTGGCGCAGTCGTACCTCGTCGCCGACGCGCACCGCGTACGCGGGCTTGACGCGTTCGCCGTTGACGCGCACGTGCCCGCCACGGCAGGCGGTGGCGCCCATCGAACGGGTCTTGACCAGGCGCACGGACCAGATCCAGCTGTCGATGCGCACGCTCTCGCCGCTCGCCGGACGGGCCGCCTCGGCGGACGCCGCCGTCGATCCGTCGGAGCCCCCGTTCGTCACGGCCGGATCGCCCGCCCGCTCCCGCGTACCTTCAGAAGCCATGCCTCGACCTTAGCTCCCGGCCGGCCGCACGGGGGAGGCGATCACCGGACGTACCGTGGAGAGATGGACGGCGGCGGCAGCGGTGGTGACGACGTGGTGGCCGACAGCGGATGCGATGGCGATGGCGGCGGCGAGGGCGCCGGGCTGGCCGCGCTGGACGCGCGGATCACCGGATGCCGGGCCTGTCCCCGGCTGGTCGAGTGGCGGGAGGAGGTCGCGCGCACCCGTCGGGCCGCGTTCGCCGACCAGGAGTACTGGGGGCGGCCGGTACCGGGCTTCGGACCGGCCGACGCCGCGCTGCTGATCGTCGGGCTCGCGCCCGCCGCGCACGGGGCGAACCGGACGGGCCGGATGTTCACCGGCGACCGCTCGGGCGACGTGCTGTACGCGGCGCTGCACGACGTGGGCCTGGCCTCACGCGCCACGGCGACCGCCGTGGACGACGGGCTGGAGCTGTACGGCGTACGGATCACCTCGCCCGTGCACTGCGCGCCGCCCGCGAACAGGCCGACGCCCGAGGAGCGGAACACCTGTCGGCCCTGGCTGCGCCGGGAGCTGGAACTGCTGCGGCCGACGCTGCGGGCCGTGGTCGTCCTCGGTGCCTTCGGCTGGCAGGCCGCGCTGCCCGCGCTCGCCGAGGCCGGTTGGGCCGTGCCCCGGCCCCGGCCCGTCTTCGGTCACGGCAGCCACGTACGGCTCGACGGTCTCGACCTCTTCGGCTGCTTCCACGTCAGCCAGCGCAACACCTTCACCGGCCGCCTGACCCCCGCCATGCTGCGGGACGTCCTGCGCACGGCGGCGAGGTCGGCGGGGCTGGCGGTCGCGTCGTAGGCGAGGGGAGGGGCCCGCCGGCCCGGCGGAAAACCGGCTGCCGACCGTGTCGTACGCCGGTTAGGGTCGCGCAATGCCCCTCTATCCGGAGATCGAACCGTACGACCACGGCATGCTCGACGTCGGGGACGGCAACCGCGTGTACTGGGAGGTCTACGGGAATCCGCGGGGCAAGCCCGCTGTCGTGCTGCACGGCGGGCCGGGCTCCCGGGCCAACGCCTGGTTCCCCCGCCTCTTCGACCCCGAGGCGTACCGGATCGTGCTGTTCGACCAGCGCGGCTGCGGGCGTTCGACGCCGCCGGCGAGCGCGTACGAGACCGACATGAGCGTCAACACGACGGATCACCTGATCGCCGATCTGGAGCTGCTGCGGCGGCACTTCGGGATCGGGCGGTGGCTGGTGTGGGGTGTGTCGTGGGGGTCGGCGCTCGGCCTGCGCTACGCCCAGACGCATCCGGGGTCCGTGACGGAGCTGGTCCTCACGGGGGTCGCCACCGGATCCGACGCCGAAGTCGCCCTGCTGACCAGGGGACTCGGGCAGTTCTTCCCGGAGGCGTTCGAACGGTTCCTGGCCGAGCTGCCCGAGGACGAGCGGCACGGGAATCTGCCGGCGGCCTACAACCGGTTGATCGAGTCGCCCGACGAGGCGGTGCGGGCCCGGGCCGCGCGCGCCTGGACGGACTGGGAGACGGCCATCGCGGCGCAGCCGCCCCGCTCCGTGCCGCGCTACGAGGACCCCGTCTTCCGCTACGGCTTCGCCCGTACGGTCACCCACTACTGGGGCAACGGCCACTTCCTCGGCGACGGCGGGGGCGACGGTGTGGTCCTGCGTGACGCGCCGCTGCTCAAGGGCATCCCGGGCACCCTCGTCCAGGGCAGCCTCGACCCCGGCAACCTCCTCGGCGTCGTCTGGCGCCTCCACCACGCCTGGCCCGGCAGCGAGCTGGTCCTCGTCGACGACGTGGGACACGACGCGGGCGCGCCGGACATGGCGGAGGAACTGGTGGCGGCGACGGACCGCTACGCCGGGAACGGCTGAGCGTCGGACGACGCGGGCCGCCGAGACGGGACGGGCGTCCACGTCGTGGTCCGGCGAGGCGCCGTAGAGCTCCAGCGGTACCGGGAGAAGCGGGTGCGTCGCCGTCCGTGAGCCGGACCCGGGCCGCGTGTGACGGTCGGCAGGGTGCAGGCGGAGCGGTGCTCACGGGTCACGGGTCTACCGCCCGCTGCCCTCTCCGTCCTCGCCGAACAGATGCCGCACGGTCGACCGGTAGGTGGTCCGGACGTGGGTGAGGGCGTGCGCGCGGGCGCGGTCGGGGTCGCCGGAGGCGATGGCTTCGTACAACTCCCGGTGTTCGTGCAGAAGTTGGGGCCACTCGGTGTTCTGGCGGGTCAGCCAGCGCAGTCGGCCGTCGACCGGCTCCATGACGGAGCTGAGCAGACTGTTGCCGGCCATGGCGAGGACGCGGTCGTGGAATCGCGTGTTGATGTCGGTGATCGCCTCGGCGTCCCCGGCGCGGGTCGCCTCCGCCGCCCGGTCGAGCAGGGCCGAGAGCTCGGCGAGGGACTCCGGGGTGGCGCGGGAGGCGGCGAGCCCGGCCGCGTACACCTCCAGGGCCTCGCGCAGCTCGAAGAGTTCCGTCACGTCCGCCGGGGTGAGACGGCGGACGACCGTACGGCGCGGGGTCTCGAAGTGGACGAAGCCCTCGGCGACCAGTGCGCGGATCGCCTCGCGGACCGGGACCCGGGAGACCCCGAAGCGGTCGGCCAGCTCGCGCTCGACGAGCCGGTCGCCCGGGCGGAGGCGTCCCGCGATGATGTCCTGCCGCAGGGTGCCCAGGACGCGCTCGCGCACCGCGCCCAGGGGTTCGATCTTCGCTCCTTCGGGAGCCAGGGAGCTCATGGAGCAATCTTCGCCGACTCGGAGGGTGTTTTACGGGGCGTTAACGACAGCGACATCGGTCCGAACGGTTGACGGGAGGAGTATGGGCGCAGTTTGGTATACCAAACAAGCCGAGCCGGTGCTCTCCTGGTCCCCCACGCCGGTCGCGCACCCGTCCCCTCCACCCACCCTCGTCTCCTCTCGCTCCTGGAGGCCCCGTGTCCCTCGCCGACAGTGCCGAAGCCACCGGCACCACAGCGTTCGTCCCCGACCCCCGCCTCACCAACGAAGACCTCGCGCCCGCCGAGAAGCGCAACTGGAAGGTCTTCGACCTCTTCGCCCTGTGGATGTCCGACGTCCACAACCTCGGCAACTACACGTTCGCCGCGGGCCTCCTCGTCCTCGGCATGAACGTCTGGCAGGTGTTCACGTCGCTGCTCGTCGGCTTCGTGATCATCTACATCGGGATGAACTGGATGGGGAAGATCGGCCAGCGCCACGGCGTGCCCTTCCCCGTGGTCAGCCGCATCAGCTTCGGCGTCTGGGGCGCCAACATCCCCGCCCTCATCCGGGCCGTGATCGCCATCATGTGGTACGGCATCCAGACCTACCTCGCCTCCGTCGCCGTCAACATCATGCTGCTGGCCGCCTGGCCGGGCCTGGAGTCCTGGACCCACGACTCCTTCCTCGGCCTGCACCACCTCGGCTGGATCACCTTCGTCGCCCTCTGGCTCATCCAGGCGCTGATCATCAGCCAGGGCATGGAGTCGGTCCGCAAGTTCCAGGACTTCTGCGGCCCGGCGATCTGGATCGTCATGATCGCGCTGGCCGTCTGGATCCTCGCCGAGGCCGGCTGGACCATCTCCCTCACCTCGACCCCGAACCCGGTCTCCGTCGGCGAGCAGTGGCGGCAGTGGTTCGGCGCGATCGGGCTGGTCCTCGCCACCTACGGCACGCTGATGCTCAACTTCTGCGACTTCTCCCGCTTCGCCCCCGACTACACAACGGTCAAGCGCGGAAACTTCTGGGGCCTGCCGATCAACTCGACCGCCTTCGTGGTGGTGTCCGTCATCGTCACCGCGGGCTCCATCGAGGTCTTCGGCAAGGCGATCACCGATCCCGCCCACCTCGTCGCGGAGATCGGCAACACCTGGATCCTCGTCCTGGGTGCCCTGACCTTCGCCATCGCCACCATGGGCGTCAACATCGTCGCCAACTTCGTCTCGCCGGCGTACGACCTCGCCAACGTCTGGCCGCAGAAGATCACCTTCAAGGTCGGCGGCATGATCAGCACGGTCGCGGCGCTGGTCGTGACCCCGTGGAACCTCTTCTCCAACCCCACCGTCGTGCAGTACTTCCTCGGCGGCCTGGGCGCCTTCCTCGGCCCGCTGTTCGGTGTGATCATGCTCGACTACTTCTGGGTCAAGCGTGGCCGCATCGACGTCGACGAACTCTTCAACGCCGAGCCCGGCTCCCGCTACTACTACCGCAACGGCGTCAACCCCAAGGCTCTGTGGGCGTTCCTGCCGGCCGCCGCCGTCTCGGCGGTGCTCGCCCTGGTGACCACCTTCAGCGAGGTCGCCCCGTACTCCTGGTTCATCGGCACGGCGCTGGCCGCCGGGCTGTACGCGGTGCTGTGCCGGGACGAGCGGGCCGCGGCGTCGGCCTCCTCCGCGACGGCTCCCTCCGGCACCCCTTCGTCCGTGTCGACGCCCGCCGTGGAGGGCTGAGCGTGCGCATCGTCGTCACGAACTGCAACACGACGCAGGGAATGACCGAGGAGATCGTGCGAGGTGCCCGGGCCGCCGCAGGCCCGGGCACCTCCGTGACCGGACTGACCCCCGCGTGGGGGCCCGAGTCCGCGGAGGGCTGGCTCGACAGCTACCTCTCCGCCGCCGCCGTCCTCGACGCCCTGCGGGCCTACGAGGAGCCGTGCGACGCCGTCGTCATGGCCGGCTTCGGCGAGCACGGGCGTGAGGGCGCGCGTGAACTGCTCGACGTCCCCGTCGTCGACATCACCGAGGCCGCCGCCCACCTCGCCTGCCTGCTCGGACGGCGCTACGGGGTGGTGACCACCCTGGACCGCACCTGCGGGCAGATCGAGGACAGCCTGGACGCCGCCGGCGTGGGCCGCAACTGCGCCGCGATCGTCGGCACCGGGCTCGGCGTCCTCGACCTCGCCGACACCGACCGCACCACCCGCGCCTTCCTCGCGGCCGGGCAGCGCGCCCGCGACGCCGGGGCCGAGGTGCTGGTCCTCGGGTGCGCCGGGATGACCGGGCTGCAGCGGACGGTGGGGGAGAAGCTGGGGGTGCCGGTCGTCGACGGGGTGGGGGCGGCCGTGAAACTCGCCGAGTCGCTGGTGGCGCTGGGGCTGACCACCAGCAGGGCGGGGGGTTACGCGAAGCCGTTGCCGAAGAGCCGGATCTGGGGGAACGGGACGGGGCGGTAGGGGGCACGCACGTCACGGGACCACTGGCCTTGCGGGGCCACCGTCCTTGGGGGCCTCGGCCTTTACGGATCACGGCCTTACGGGACGACGGCCTTACGGGACGACGGCCTTACGGGACGACGGCCTTACGGGACGACGGCCTTACGGGACCACGGCCTTACGGGACCACCGCCGTCGCCGTGATCTCCACCAACTGTCCCGTGTAGCCGAGGCAGGCCACACCGAGGAGGGTCGAGGAGTGGGGGCCGATGCTCAGGCCGGACGCCTCGACGACGTCCCAGACGGCGGACAGGACAGCCGGCTCGCTGCTCACGACGTACACGTCCGTGTAGGCGACATGCTCGAAGTCGCTGCCCACCGCCCGTAGTTGCTCGCCGAGGTTGGCCAGCACCTGCTGGGCCTGCCGCACCGGATCGCCCTCCCCGACCAGTTTCCCGTCGGCGTCCAGCGGGACGGAACCGGCGAGGAAGGCGAGCTTCGTACCGGCCTCGACGACCGACGCGTGCGCGTAGACGGGCGGTGTGAAGAGGCTGGGGACCGTGGTGCGCCGGATCATGACTGCTCCCGGTGGACGACGTGGGGAAGAACTGGGTGAGGGCAACCTGTCGATCATGCGCGCCGCCCCTCTCCCTCCGCATCCCAATTCCGGCGGGCGGAAGGGGAGCGGCGAGCGGTCGGTCAGTCGTCCGAGGTCACGACGGTGGGCTGGCCTGCGAGGATGCCGCCGTCGAGAACGAATGCGCAGCCCGTCGAGAACGTGGCGTCGGCGATGACGAAGAGCACCATGCGTGCGACCTCCTCGGGTTCCCCGAAGCGGGGGAGGGGCTGCCCGGCGGTGTAGGCGTCGCCGAAGCCGGCCGTCATCGGAGTGCGGATGGCGCCGGGGTGGACGGAGCAGATCCGGACCCCGTCGGGGGCCAGTTCCAGCGCCGCCGTCCTCGTCAGCCGCGCAGGCCCCATGTGCTCGCCGCGTACGAGCCGATGCCCGCGTACGAGGTCAGTCCGGCGAGGGAGGAGATGTTCACGATCACGCCGCCCCCGGCCCGGCGCAGCGAGGGCGCCACCGCGCGCATGCCCAGCCACGGGCCCTGCAGATTGACGTCGAGGACACGGCGGAACGAGGCGAGGGACTGCTGCTCCATCGAGCCCCACTCGGCGATCCCCGCGTTGTTCACCAGCACCGAGACGGGACCCAGGTCCTGTTCCACCTCGGCCACCGCCCGTTGCCAGCCTCCTCGTCGGTGACGTCCAGGCGCTGGTAACGGGACCGTCCGCCGAGCTCCGCCGCCAGTTCCGCCCCTTCGTCGTCCCGGACGTCGGTGACCACGACATCGGCCCCCTCCGCCGTGAGGAGACGCGCCACCGCCGACCCGATCCCTCCCGCGCCGCCGGTGACGATCGCCACCCGCTCGTCCAGACGTCCCATCACGACCTCCCGCTCCTGGAACACGGTGTCATCGGCGCGCCGTCCCCAGCATGGAACGCGCCACGGCCGACGGCGGTCCGAACCGCTGCGATTCCGCTCGTTCTCCGAGCCGAACAGCCCTGCGGAATAATCCTTCGAAAAGAGAGAACCTCCGCTGTTAACGTCTTCCGCGTGGCGAAACTCAATCAGATCATCGCAGTGGAGAAGGGCGTCAAGGCCAAGTCCCAGCAGGACCTGACGGCCGCTCATCACGGGCTGCAGAAGCCGGCGTTGCTGGCCGGTATCGCGCGTACCTATCAGCCGAAGGACGAGGAGGGCGAGCAGTTGCCGCCCGAGTCGACCCGGGTGCAGGTGCGGGCGGAGGACGTGTTGCGGGAGACGGCGGGCGTTCTCACGCGACTGTTCGACGTGACCGCCACCAAGGACTGGGCCAACTGCACCGCACGGGCGGACGTGAAGGTCGAGGGCCGGGTGCTCGTCGCCGACGTGCCCGTGGCCTATCTGCTCTTCCTGGAGAAGCAGCTCGGGGAGATCAACACGCTGGTGCGCAAGCTGCCCGTCCTCGACGCCTCCGAGGCGTGGGCGCAGGACCCTTCCACCGACGCCTGGAAGACCGAGGCCGTGCGGACGGTGCGGACGAAGAAGGTGCCGCGCAACCATGTGAAGGCCGAGGCGACCGAGAAGCACCCCGCCCAGGTGGAGGTGTACTACGAGGACATTCCGGTCGGCTACTGGACGACCGTGAAGTTCTCCGGAGCCCTGCCCGCCCGGCGCGTGAACGAGATCCTCGACCGCGTCGAGAAGCTCCAGCAGGCCGTGAAGTTCGCGCGGGAGGAAGCGAACGGCGTGGACGTCGTCGACCAGCGCGTCGGTGACGCCGTATTCGGTTACCTGTTCGGATAGTTCGGGTAGCCTCATGAACTCCCCGCTCGGCCTGTGAGCCGGGCGGGGTGCGCGAGGAGCGCAAGCTGAAGCTGAGGCTTGTCGTGACGGAGCGGTCCGTACCCGCCCAAGAATTCAGGGACGGGCCGTGATCAATCTCAGACTATTGCTCCAGACTCAGTATTCGCCGCCGATCGCCGCAACAACCGGACTCAGGCCCCGGACGTCGAAATGCTGGTTCAAGTCCAGCCCGCGCAGCTCGATGCGTGGTGGTCCAAAGGCAGGACGCGGCGACATCATGACTGACCTGGGTTCTCAACCGTGGCGGCGTGCCCATGGGGCGGCATATCAGGGCCCGGGGGCCGGCTACGCCCCCGGGTCCACCTTTATTGCGTTCATAAAGAACATGGCCTCTACAGAGATCGTCACATCGCGTTAATACGAGCGCCCCATATCCTCCAGGTCCGCGACCTACGGTGGAACGCACACACGCACACCACCAACGCCCCGGCCACCGTCGCCCGAAGGCACACCCCCGCCCTCACCCGACGACAGGAGCCCCGTGTCCCGCCGCGCCGTCCTCGCCCTGCCGCCCTGGCTCGCCCATGCTCTGCGTGCGCAGAGGGGGCCGGTGCCCTGGAACGCGGTGCTGCGGGGCGCCTTGGCCGGCGGACCGTTGCTGCTGGTCGCCGTGGTGTCGGGGCGCCCCTCCGTCGGGGTTGTCGCCGCACTCGGCGCCATGCTCGCCGGAATCAACGACCGGCCCGGCAGCAGGCGCGTCGCCGTGCAGCGTCTCGGAGTGCCCGCGCTCGCCGGAGCCGTGGGGCTGCTCGTCGGGACGTACGCCGGACAGTACGTCGGAGCCGTCGTCCTCACCCTGCTGCTCACCACGCTCGGGCTGCTCGCCGGCGCGATGAGCGCGGTCGGGCCCGTCGCCTCCGGAGCGGGCACCCAGCTACTGGTCGCCGCCGCCATCGGCGCGGGGATGCCGCTGCCCGAACCGGGATGGCAACGGGCGCTCGCCTACCTCGCCGGCGCCGGATGGCTGCTCGCGCTGCGCCTCGCCCTGCCCACCCCCGCGATCCTCACCGCCGGCGACTACCGCTTCGACGGCGAACGGGACGCCGTCGCCGCCGTGTACGACGCGATCGCCGGTCTGCTGGACGCCGTGGGCACCCCGGACGCGATCGCCCGGCGGGCCGCGCTGACCGCCGCCCTCGACCACGCCCAGGACGCGCTCGCCGGGCCCCGGCTGCGGCGCTACGCCAGTTCGTCGTCCGAGCGGCGACTGCACGCCCAGTACGCCGCCGCCCTGCCGCTCGCCGAGGCGGCGACCGCGCTGGCCTGGGCCGGGGACGCCGTCGTCGGCCGGGCCTCCGAAGGGCCCCGGCGCCTCGCCGCCGCCGTGCGCGGCAACACCGCCACCGGGCCGCTGCCCGCGCCTTCCCGCTCCGCGCCCGCGCTGCGCGCCCTCGACGACGCGCTCCTGCGCGCCGCCGAGGCCTTCGACCGGGGCGGCGACGCACACGACCTGCACACCCGTCGCCGCACCCTCGGATCGCTCGTACGGCTCGGTCTCGGCTCCGGCGGGCGCGAGTACGGGCTGCGGGTCGCCCTGTCCTTCGGCGCCGCCGCGGCCGTGGCCCAGGCGCTGCACCACCACCACTGGTACTGGCTGCCCGCCACCGCCGTCTTCCTGGTCAAGCCCGACCTCGGGCCGCTCGTCTCCCGGGTGCTGTGCCGGGCCGCCGGGACCGTGCTCGGCGCCGTCCTCTTCGCCGGGTTCGCCGCCGTACTGCCCCGGCCGGAGGGACTCATCGCACTGGTCGCGGTGAGCGGGGCGCTGATCCCCGTCGCCACACGGCACTTCGCCGCCCAGACCGCCGTCGTCACCGTCCTCGTCCTCGCCCTCGTCATGGTCGGCGGAGACCCCCAGGCCTCCTGGAGCCGTATCGCCGAGACACTGCTGGCCTGCGCCATCGTCCTGCTCGTCGGTCACCTGCCGATGCCCAAGGGACAGCGCGGCGGGGGCGTACGCGCCCGGCTCACCGAGGCGGGCACGGCGGCGCACGCCTACCTGGCCCACGTCCTGAACGAGTCGCGCGCGCCGGGCGGGTCCGCGCGGACCGGGGTGTCCACACCCAACGGCGTGACCGTATCCGTCGGGGCCGCCCTGCCGGGGGAGACCGACGACAGGGCCGCCCGCTGGACCCTGCGCCGCGAGGCCTACCGCTCGCTCGCCCGGGCCCGCGCCGCGATCGCCCTCTCCGGGGCCGAACTGCCCGCACTGGCCCGGCACACCGAGGGCACCGACGAGATCGCCGCCGTTCTCGAACGACTGGTCGACACCACCACCGCCTGCGCCGTGCACCTCGACGACACCGGGCGGCTCGGGCGCCACCACACCGAGCGGCTCACCGCACTCCTCGACGAACTCGCACGCCACCGGAGGCACGCCCACATCAGCCTTCCCGACGCACCGGACGTGGCCGACGTACTGCCGAGGCAGGGCCTCAGCGCCTGAGCCGTGCGCCGGAGCCCGCGCCCGTTGCCACCGCGAAGCCCGCGCGCCCGCCCGGTGAGGCGCGCCGGACGTCGCCGGGTCCCCCATCCTCCCCCGGATGCGCCCGTTCGGCCCCCTCCCGAGCGCGCCACGGCCGTACCGTGACGACATGACGTCGCCTCCCTCCTCGTCCCCCTTCTCCCCGCCCTCGGCCCCGTCTCCCGCCGATCTCGTCATCACCGGCTGCACCGCCCTCGTCCACGACGAGCACGAGCGGATCGCGTTCGTCGAGGACGCGGCGATCGTCGTACGGGAGGGGGTGATCGTCAGCATCGGACCGGCGGAGGAGACGGCCCCCGTGGCCACGGCCGAACGCATCGACGCGCGGGGCCAGGTCGCCGTGCCGGGGCTGGTCAACTGCCATACGCACACGCCGATGGTGGCGCTGCGCGGTATCGCGGAGGACCTGCCCGCTCAGGAGTGGTTCGACGACGTCATCTGGCCCGTCGAGTCCAACCTGACGGCGCGGGACGTCGAGCTGGGAGCGCGGCTGGCCTGCGCGGAGATGATCCGCGGCGGCGTGACCTGCTTCGCCGACCACTACTTCGCGATGGACGCCGTCGCCGCCGTGGTCGAGGAGACCGGCCTGCGGGCGCATCTGGGAGAGGCCTTCTTCTCCTCGCAGGGACCCGAAGGCCGCGAGAAGTCCCTGGAGTTCGCGCTACGGCACCGGGGCACGGCCGGCGGCCGCATCACCACCGCGCTCGCCCCGCACGCCCCCTACACCGTCGACGACGCCGACCTCGCCGCGACCGCCGCACTCGCCCGCGACCACGGACTGCCGGTGCATCTGCACGCCGCGGAGAGCCGCGACCAGACCGACAACAGCCTGGCCCGGCACGGCGTCACCCCCATCGAGGTCCTGGAGCGCACCGGACTGCTCGGCCTCCCCGCGGGCGTCCTCATCGCGCACGGCACCGGCATCGTCGAGCGCGACCTGCCGGTCCTGGAGCGGGCGAGGGGACCGGTGGCCGTCGCGACCGCGCCCCGCGGCTATCTCAAGTTCGCCTGGCCCACCACCCCGGTGCGCGCCCTGCGCCGTATCGGCGTCCCCGTCGGACTCGCCACGGACGGCGCCGCCTCCAACAACTCCCTCGACGTGTGGGAGGCCATGGCCCTCACCGCGCTCGTGCAGAAGTCCACCGAGGGCGACCCGCGCTGGCTGACCTCCCGCCAGGCCCTGCACCACGCCACGCTGCAGGGCGCCCGGGCCGTGGGACTGGGGGAGAGCATCGGCAGCCTCGCACCCGGCCGGCGTGCCGACATCGCTCTGGTCGACCTCACCGGCCCGCACACCCAGCCGGTGCACGACCTCGCCGCCACCCTCGTGCACAGTGCCCGCTCCGCCGACGTGACCACCACGATCGTCGACGGCCGCGTCCTCATGCGCGACCGTGAGCTGCTCACCGTCGACGTGCGGGCGACGGTACGGGAGATGACGGGCCGCCTGACCGCCCTCACCGACCGCAGCCACGGCCGCCGGATCCAGGACTACGACAAGCCGCCCGGGTAGCCGACGGATCCCGCCCTCCGAGGCGCGCATGGGACGGGCGGCGCGTTGGTACCCGTCGTACGGCAACGCCTTCGACGGGGTGACAAGTAGTGCAAGTGTTGGCACGAAGCGTCACCGGAATGTGTGGTTTCTGAGAGGTACCTCACGATCCGCCGTTGACCTCGTGTCAACTACGTCTCAGTACCGTCACTTCGCGAGCCGTTCACCCCATGGTTGGCGTTTAAATCTACGAGCTGACTAGCCGCGGGCTACGGGCTCACGGGTACAGCGCGACATGGAGGTGCAGGGTGAACGGGCGAACGGTGCTGGGGCGCTTTCCCGCCGGGGGGCCGCGCGGCTCGTGGCCGGCGGAGGAGTTGGCGCACGCGGCCCGCCTCGAGGGGCAGCAGGCGGAGGTCGTCATGGACATCGCGACGGACATGTTCCTGGTCATCGTGCGCGGCGCCGAGACCCCGGCGACCGCGTCGGCCTGATCCCCGCGACCGCGTCGGCCCGACCGTCACCTTCGCTTGGGCGCGGGAACCCTCCCCGCGGCGGCCCGCTCGGCCGGCACCCTCGCCGCGAACTGCTCCGCCTGGAGCGAGTACAGCTCGGCGTACACCCCGCCCGTGGCCAGCAGTTCCTCCGGAGTGCCGGACTCCACCAGGCGTCCCTGGTCGAGGACGTGCACGAGGTCGGCGTGGCGGACCGAGGCCAGCCGGTGGGTGATCAGGACGACCGTCTGACCGGTGCCCGCCAGGGCGCGGATCTTCTCGAATACCTCCAGCTCGGCGCGCGCGTCCAGGGCGGCGGTCGGCTCGTCCACGATGAGGATGCGCCCACGCCGGTACGCGGCCCGCGCGATCCCCAGCCGCTGCCACTGCCCGCCCGACAGCTCGTGCCCGCCGCTGAAGCCCCGGGCCAGAAGCGTGTCGAGGCCACGCGGCAGATCCTCCACCACGTCCTGCGCCCCGGCCTCCGCGACGGACGCGGCGAGCCGCTCCTCGGTCAGCGGCGCCGAGGGCCGGCCGATCGCCATGTTCACGCGGGCGGTGAAGGGCCATCGCTTGAAGTCCTGCGCGACCATCGCGATGCGCTCGGCGAGCTGCCGCCGGTCGGCGCCCGCCGCGTCCACGCCGTCCCACATGATCTTGCCCTGGTCGGGGGTGTACAGCCCGGCGAGCAGCTTGACCAGGGTCGTCTTGCCCGAGCCGTTCTCGCCGACGAGGGCCACGATCTTGCCGAGCGGCACGTTCAGGGTGACGTCCTTGAGCGCGGGCCGGCCGGCCTTCCCCGGATAGGAGAAGGTCACGTTCTCCACCCGGATCTCCCGCGGGTCCTCGGGCAGCGGATCACCGCCCTCCGGGATCGCGCGCTTGGCGGCCTCCACGTACAGCCGCTGCATGTCGCCCACGAAGAGGGCCTCCTCGTGCAGGGAGTTCACCTCCAGGACCAGCGTGTCCAGGCTCGACGAGCCCGTGCGGATCGCGATGACCGCCGTCCCCGCCACGGACAGCGCCATGGCACCGGCGAGCAGCAGACCGCCCAGCGTCGCGTACGTCGCCACGGTGGCCAGCCCGGTCCACACGGCCGCGTACAGGCCCGTACGGGCCGCCAGCCGGGCCAGCCGGGCCTGTTCGGCCTCCGCGGTCTCCGACATCGACCGGAAGTGGCGCAGCAGGAAGGGGCCGACGCCGTGCACCCGGATCTCCGGGGCCGCCTCCGGCTCGATCAGCAGGGAGCCGATCAGATAGCCCGCGCGCGCGTGCTGCACCCAGGCGTGGAAGGACGTGTAGCGGCGGCGGGCGATCGTCAGGGAGCTCCAGGCGCTCGGCAGGGTCATCGTGACCAGCAGCGGCAGCAGGGCCGGGTGCAGCACGGTCAGCACGCCGGCCGCCGCGATCAGCGAGATCAGCGCGTTGACCACACGCGCCGAGTAGCTGATCATCCGGCGGGCCGACTGGGCGCCGTACTTCGCGGTGTCCAGCAGCTTGTGGAAGCCGTCGTCCTCGATCGCGGACAGCTCCACCGCCGCCGCCCGCTCCAGATACAGCTCGGTCGCGACCCGCTCCACCTTCGGTTCCAGCCGGCCCGTGGCGTACGTCGACGCCGCCCGCAGCAGCGTGGCCACCAACATGACCGCGGCGATGGTGACGAGGGCGGGAACCGCCTCCCGCAGTCGCGCTTCGACCGTGCCGTCCGCCATCAGCCGGGCCAGGATCGTGTTCACCGCGAGCAGGCTCACCGCCTGGGCGAGACCACGGCCCGTCTCGGCGGCCAACACGGTCCGGGCGGCCCGCCGGTCCGCCTGCCAGGCGAGCCGGAAGCTCGACGCGAGCAGCGACGGCAGCCGCCGCACCATCGCGCGGAAGTTCAGCTCCAGAAAGGCGTTGGCGTGCTGCGACCAGCCCATGTCGTACCGCAGCGGCCCCCCGAAGAGCAGTGTCTCCGACTCGGACGTCTCCGGCTTGCCCCCATCGCGCGCCTTCCCCACTCACGGCCTCCCCCGGTCGTCGCAGAGGGCCACTATCCCGACACCCTCCGCTCCCGACCAGGGCGCACGACGGTGCCACCACGACCCACCCGGAGCACAAGGGGCGCGCGAAGGGGTTTTCGGGAGCCCCGGAGCCCCCTTTTCCGTAAGGGCCGCAGGCTCCTTCGGTCAGGGGCGCGGAGAACGGCGCGATCAGTGCCCGGCGTCCGGCAGCCGCACACCGGCCGGACCCACCCGAACCCGCCGCGGACCAGGAGCGCAGCCCCTGTCAGGACACGGCCCACCGGCGGGGCCGAGCCCTACGCGGTCATCCGGGACCATGTGGGCGTCGTCCCCGTCACCCGGCACAACGCCAGATACAGCGGTATCGGCGGCGTATAGGGAATCGTCCCCTCGGGCCTGAGGATGAGCCCGGGAGCGGCCGCGCCCTCGGAGACCAGCGCGCCGGTGGTGTAGCGCACCGGAGACGGCCATTCCAGCGCGTAGTCGGAGTCGGCAGGGACGAGCCACCACCAGTGCGCCCGGTCGGCGTAGACACAGCCCACCCGCGGCAGCCGGGGCAGGACCATCGGCCCGAAGCGGGAAGGGACGGCGACCGCGTCACATCCCATGGGCGCGGTCATGCCGTCGGGCAGGGGGATGGGGCGGGGCGGCGCGGCGGAACGCTGGGCGCGGCGCAGTCGGGTCAGGGTGTCGAGGCTCACCACGCGGGCCACTCTGCCCCCACCGGGGAGCCGAGTGGGACCGATCGACCCGCTCACACCCATTCGGCCCCCGTCCGCCGTCCGACCTGCGGCCGGACTCCGACTTCCGTACGACATTCGAAACCCGTGCGGTATCCGGCCTCGCCGGCGCCTCGGCCGCCCTCGACGCTCGTGAGACGGAAGGCCTCCGCCCCACCGTCCCGGTCCTCCGTCGGCGGCTTCTTCGCGCCCCACCCCAGATCCGAGCGGGGCGCCGTGTCCGTGCCTCCGCCGGCGCCCAGGGTGATGTCCGCGACCGTCTCGGGCGTGGCCGCGGGGGCGAGGTGGCCGCGCGGCACGTCCGCCCACACCAGGAGTCCCAGACCGACCGGCTGCGCACCCCACGAGCGGCACATGGACTCTATGAGGAGCAGTCCCCTGCCGTGTTCCTCCTCGGGCCGCTGCGGCGAGGGGTGCGGCTCGCCGGGAGCGCAGCCCTCGTCCCGTACCGCTATCCGCACCAGATCGTCGCCGTCGTGCAGCTCGCAGACGATCTGGGCGCTCGCGGTGTGCACGATCGCGTTGGTCACCAGCTCGGACACGACGAGGGCGGCCGTGTCGCAGGTGTCCTCGCACGCGGCCCAGCCGGTGAGCTGGTCACGGGTCACGCGCCGGGCCTGTGCCACGGCACCCGGGTGCGCGGCCAGCTCGAATCGAAACCGGCGCTCGGCGATTGTCTCGGGGCGCGCCCCGGCAGCCGGACCGGGACCGACACGGTCACCGGCGGCGTCTGTTCCTAACGGCGCAGGGGGCGGAATCACGCTTGCCACTATCGCCCCGCCGTGAACACTTGGCAAGTGTCACTCTGAAAATTGCAGAGTGCCGTATGACTCTCTGAACGGTCGTGGCACACTGCACGCAACAGCACGTGTAGCGGCGCCAGTTGGAAATCCCTCGCACAACGTTCGTATGCACGCACAGTGTTCGTATGTGTACACGGACAGGTGTGGTGCGCGGGGCCTCCGAACGGCGCCGCAAGGCTGTCGGCACCGGGACGGGCCGGACATCGACGCAGGTCAGCGCAGGGTCAGAGGGAAGAGAGGCGAGATGAGCGAGCCGCGGTCCGCGCCGACGGTCGGGCAGGTCGTGCTCGGTCGGCGTCTGCTGGACCTGCGCGAGCGCGCCGGCATCAGACGCGAGGACGCCGCACGCGTCCTGCACGTCACCGCCGCCACGGTCCGCCGCATGGAGACCGCCGAAGTCGCCCTCAAAATCCCCTACCTCCAGCTCCTGCTGAAGGCGTACGGGGTCGGCGACGAGGAGGCCGAGACCTTCGTCCGGCTCGCCGAGGAGGCCAACAAGCCCGGCTGGTGGCAGCGCTACCACGACATCCTGCCGGGCTGGTTCTCCATGTACGTCAGCCTGGAGGGCGCGGCCTCCCTGATCCGCGGCTACGACCCCCACTTCGTCCCCGGCCTGCTGCAGACCGAGGACTACGCGCGTTCCGTCATGACATCGGGCGCCATCGGCCAGACCAAACCCGCGGACATCGAGCGCCATGTCGACCTGCGCATGCAACGCCAGGAACTGCTCACCCGTGAGGGTGCGCCCCGGCTGTGGTTCGTGATGGACGAGACCGCCCTGCGCCGCCCCGTCGGCGGACCGGCGGTCATGCGCGCCCAGATCGACCGACTGCTGGAGGCGATGGAGCTGTCCCATGTGACGCTGCAGGTCACCACGTTCGACACAGGACCGCACCCCGGTACGTACGGGCCGTTCGTCCTGTTCCGTTTCGCCATGCCGGAACTCCCGGACATGGTCTACAGCGAGTACCTGACCGGCGCCGTCTACCTGGACGACCGCTCCGAGGTGGCGACCCACCTCGAGGTCATGGACCGCATGGCGGCGCAGGCCGCCACGGCACAACGCACGAAGGAGATCCTCCGGGATCTCCGCGAGGAGCTCTGAAGACACCGAATGGAACTCATCAAGTCGCAGTCGCAGGCGCGCACACGCACGCAGTCGCACCCGGGCGTCTACAACGGCATGCCCGCCCGGGAGCTGGGCAGCGAGGGCTGGCACAAGCCCTGGAGCGGAGGCAACGGAGGAAACTGCCTGGAGGCCATGAAGCTCGCCGACGGCCGGATCGCCGTACGCCAGTCCACCGACCCCGACGGACCGGCGCTGATCTACACACCGGACGAGATGAACGCCTTCATCCAGGGCGCCAAGGCGGGGGTGGCCGACTTCCTGCTCTCCTGAGGCCTGTTGCGCACTCCCTGTTGTTCAGCCGATCCCCCTATGTTGGCCTGAGTTGATCACTAACTGCCGCGGAACCTTATGGAGTTCGTCATGACCGGGCGTCCCCCCGTCGAGATCGATACGAGCAGACCCCATCCCGCGCGGATGTACGACTGGTACCTCGGCGGCAAGGACAACTACCCCGTCGACGAGGCGATGGGCCGGCAGATGCTGGCCCTCGACCCCCGAGTGCCGGTGATGGCGCAGGTCAACCGCGCCTTCATGCACCGCACCACACGCTGGCTCGCGGAGCACGGCGTCTGCCAGTTCCTCGACATCGGCACCGGTATCCCGACCGAGCCGAACCTGCACCAGATCGCCCAACGGGTCGCCCCCGACGCGAGCGTCGTCTACTGCGACAACGACCCCATCGTGCTCGCCCACGCGGCTGCCCTGCTGCGCGGTACGCCGGAGGGGCGCACCGAGTACCTGCAGGCCGACGCGCGCGACCCGCACGCCGTCGTCGAGGGCGCCAGGAAGGTGCTGGACTTCGACCGGCCCGTCGCGCTCTCGCTGATCGCGCTGCTGCACTTCGTCTCCGACGAGGACGGCGCGCACGCCCTCGTCCAGCGGCTGATGTCCGAACTGCCCTCCGGCAGCTATCTGGTCGTCACCCACGCCACCGCCGACTTCACCCCGGAGGAGTCGAAAGTGGCCACGGAGAAGCTCAAGGCCGCCGGTGTCACCCTGGCCCTGCGCTCCCGCGAGGAGTTCACCCGCTTCTTCGACGGCTTCGAACTGGTCGACCCCGGCGTCGAGGTGCCCCACCACTGGCACCCCGAACTCGGCGAACCCGTCCCCGGCCAGGACGACGGGGTCATCCCGGGCTACGGGGCGGTGGCACGCAAGCCGTAGGGCCACGTCGAGAACCGATGTACGCGTGCGCGGCGCGTCGACGACGCGGCTCACCGCGACCACCGGCAGCGGCGGCTGTGCCGTCGCCCGCTCCCGCTCCAGCATCAGCCCGTAGTAGATCTGCTCGATCGACGGCGGCCCGACCGACAGGTTGCGCCAGACCGCGCCGGGCGAGTCCTCCTGCCCGGTCTTCACCAGGTACGCCGCGGCCATCGTCCCCGTACGGCCGACACCGGCGCCGCAGTGCACGAACACCGGCCCGGAGTTCTCGGAGACGGTGTCGAGCACGCGCCGCACCTGCTCAGGCGTCGGGGTCTGCCCGTCACGCATCGGCACCCGTACGACATCGAGGCCCGCCTCACGCGGCAGGGCGAGCTGGGCGGCGCTCAGCTTCTCGGCGCGCAGGTCGACGACGGTGGTGAAGCCGAGGTCGGCGAGCGCCCGGTAACCGGTGGGGGAGGGCACGGCCCCGCGCCACAGCTCGCCGTCCGTGCCGACGGGCTGGAAGTTGTGGATGCCCTTCACCGAGCGCGTCCCCTCGGGCGCCGAGAGGGTCTCACGCGCCACGTACGACATCGCCAGGATGCCGAGGGAGCCCGTGGCCCACAGGGCGAGATAGCCGAGCAGCACACCGATCAAGACGCGCACCACCTTGCGGCGCAGCGAGCGGGGGCGGGAAGAGGGGGCGGAGACCGAATTTCGGCGTACGGGGGGCGGAGGCAGGGCGACAGACATGAATGACCCGGGGGTTGGGGACGGGGGGTCTCTCGCATCGTAGCCCGCCCGAGGTAAGCATTCTGTCTGGTTGTGTGACACCTCACGTCATATATGCCGATTATGATGATCTGGTCCGCCCGGTCGATCTTCAGAGGTTCACTGCTGGTCCGCGTCGCCGATGGCGACCACCGTGAGGTGGGCGCGGTCCACGTCGGCGTCCTCCAGACAGCCACGCAGCCGCAACCGGTCATGATCGGTCAGCGAGGGGCGGACGACCCCCGCGAACAGTCCCTCACCGAGTTCGCCGAGCGTGGTCCGCCGCAGCGGAACCGACGTGGAGTTCCGACAGCGCTCCCACGCCTGCGACGCCGCCATGGACTGCCGCTCGGCGCTCGTCGGAACGCCCCGCACGTCCACCCGGACCAGCACGGACGTCGCCTCCGCCCCGTTGCGCTCCTCCTTCCTGGTCTGCGTCAGGTCGGCGAGCCCGACCACCAGCGAGACCAGCAGACCGACACCGACACTCGCAGTGAGCAACCGCGCCACCCGCCCCCGCCCCCGTCCCAGACCCCCGCCGAGCGGCGCCGAGTCCTCCAGATCGCCGTCCGGCGCCGGATCGGGCGCGGTGAGCACCGCCAGCTGCCCGGCGAGATGCCGCTCCGCCGTCGGCCGGGCCGTGACCGACGCGATCCGCTGCACCAGCCACGCGATCCCCGACAGCACCACCCCGGTGATCAACAACACCGGCACGAAGACATACGTACGACTCGCCGGATCCTCCAGCCAGCGGAACCGGTCGCCACGCTCACGCGCGTGCGACTGCCGCAACCGGGCCAGCGCGTCCTGCTGCCGCCGGTCGCTCTCCCGGATCCGCTCCTCGATCCGCGCCAGCCGCCCCAACAGCACCAGCCCGAGCAACAGCACCCCGACGATCAGGAGCACCACCCCACTGAGGATGGCCCGCTGCCACTGCCACCGGTAGAGGTAGACGACGAAGTAGACGCCCGCGCCGACCGCCGCCGCGCCCCCGAAGAGGTAAGCGAGGCGCCTCATCACGAACCCTCCGCCCGCACGTCGCCGGAGCCGCCGTCGACCGTCACCCGGGTACCCGGCGGGAAGCGGCGCACCGCGTCGTCGACGCCCACCACGGCCGGCACACCGAACTCCCGGGCCAGCACCGCGAGATGGGACAACGGGCTGCCCGTCTGCGCCACCAGCCCCGCGACGCGCGACAGCAGCGGCCCCAGCGCCGGATCGAGCGTCCGCACCACCAGCACGGCGTCCGCCGGCGCGGTCCCCACGCCGTCCCACACCGTGCCGGTGCCCCGACCGCCGGACACACCCCGGCCTCCGTTCCCGTCACCCGGCCGGGAACGCCCGGCGGTGCGCTCGGCGACCACCACACCGCCCTCCGCGAGCCGGAACCGGTCCGGGAGCGGCGCGGACACGGCCCGGGGCGACCGTGCCTCGAAGTCCCCCGGCAGCCCACCGGTCTCCAGCGCCGTCACGAACTCCTTCCACCGCAGCGACCCCACCCGCCGCACCTCACCCAGCACACCCCGGGCGAGCAACCTGCGCGCCGCCTCCCGCACCAGCCTGACCTGCAGCTCCTGCACCCAGCGGATCCGCAGCCGCAGGGCCTCGCGCGGCGGGAGGACGCCCGGGGAGACGGAGACCGCGCGGCGGGAGGACGGGAGGGGGGCCGGGTTGTCGCCGGGGGCGGCGGCTGCGGCTACGAGGGGGGATGCGGATGTGGTGGCGGTGGCGGTGGCGGTGGGGGTGGGGATGGCGTTTGCGGTGGTGGATGTGGCGAGGGTGGTGGATGTGGCGAGGGTGGTGGATGTGGCGAGGGTGGGCGGTGCGGCGAGGGTGGGCGGTGCGGCGAGAGTGGCGGATGCGGTGGTGGTCGCGGAGGCGCCGTTCCGGTGGGCGGGCTCCGGTGGGGGCAGTCGCAGGTCGCCCCACAGACTCGGAGCCGTCAGGGCGAGGACCACGGGCTCGGCGGCCACCACCTGGTGGTCCGACAGGGTCCGATCCCGGTACCTCGACTCGGTGAGCGTGGCGAGAGCGGTACCCGCAGCCGTGACGTGGGGCTCCGGAAGGAGGGCACCGGCCAGAGCCTCCTGCGCGTGCAGCGAGACCAGGACGGAGCGCGTCCAGCGCAGGGTCGAGATCAACTCGACGGTCGGCAGCTCGCCGGCCGCCGGGGTCTCGACCAGCCGCCGGTCGACATCGGCCACCAGATCCGTCGCCAGGCCCGGCAACGTCGAGGTCAGCCGCCCCACCCGCCAGGCCGCACCGAGCCGCCGGGCGCCCGGCGCGGGGTTGAGCCACGCCAGCCGCGGGTGTCTCGGCGGGACGGCGCCCAGCAGCCGCAGGTCCGCCGCGGCCCGGCCCCCGACCGCCGTGACGACCGGCACCGACCGCAACCGCCGACGCGACGCGCTACCGCCGAGATCGAGCGCGAAGGCCAGCCCCCGCGCCATCGGCGCCACCCACAGATCCTCCTCCAGCGGCTCCAACTGTCCCGGCAGAGTCTCCGCCACCGGCCCGGGACCGAGCAGCCGCGCGCCGCGTGGCGGACGGGACCCCATCGCCGTGATCGGACGGCTCTGGAGCAACCACAGCCGCCCGCCCTCGTCGAAACCGAACTCGATGTCCTGGGCCCCGCCGAACACCCGGGCGGCCCGCCGCGCGAGACGCGCCAGACGACGCAACTCGGCGGCGGTCAGCAACGCCCCACTCCCGCCGGCCGCCCGCATGGCACCGGACTGGCCCGCCCCCGAGTGGTCCGCCCCCGACTGTTCCGCTCCTGGGGGTTCTGTCCCGGGCGATTCGGCTCTGGGCGGTTCCGCTCCTGGGGGTTCTGTCCCGGGCGATTCGGCTCTGGGCGGTTCCGCTCCTGGGGGTTCTGTCCCGGGCGATTCGGCTCTGGGCGGTTCCGCTCCTGGGGGTTCCGTCCCGGGCGATTCGGTTCCGGGCCGTTCCACCCCTGAGGGTTCTTCCGCCCCGGGCGATTCCGTCCGCAGCAGCCGCCCCCATCTGCTCAACCAGTAGTTCGTCCCCGGCTGCTCCCCGCTCACCAACGTGTCGGGCCCGCCGCGCACCGCGCTGACCAGCATCCGATCGGTCCGCCCGGCCACGGGATCCGCACCGAACAGCACACCCCCGACCCGGGCCCTGAGCATCGGCTGGACGAGCACGGCCATGGGAGCACTGTCACCACCGTCGGGCCGCCGCGCCGAGCCCAGCACCGTGCGCACCGCCGCCCGGAACTGCTCCCACCCCCGCACATCGAGCACGGAGTCGAACCGTCCCGCCAGGGAGGACTCCTCCGTGTCCTCCTGCGGTGAGGAGGACCGTACGACGAGGGGCCGCGCACCGTGCCGGGACAGCTCGGCCCAGGCGCGCGACAGGTCCCGCACGTCGTCGGGGTCCCGCCGCCGGTCATCCGCGTGCCCAGGGTCGTACGGGATCACGAATCCGGGCAGCACCGGCAACCCGGCGCGCGCCGCACGCGCGAGATGGGCCGCCTTCGACCCGGTGAGCAGAGGCAGCGAAGCCGTCGGCTGGTCGAGGAGGACGACGTGAGAACCGACGCTGCCGCCACCCCGGGGCGGAGCCCCGCCGTGCGACGCACCTTGTCCGTGTTCTCCGTGACGTTCGTCGAGCGTCGTCATCGAGCACCCTCCAGGACCGGCCGTCAACAGGGGGGACGCGAGGAAAAGGCCCTACGCCTGACGACGGAACGAAGGATGGGGGCAGGCCACCACCGACTTGTCGGGGTGCCCGCGGCCACAGCGGTGACGTACCTCCTGACCCCAATGGTCCCACCGCCCCGGTTTTCCTGTCGACCGGGAACCCTCGCCCCCACGCGTCGCCGACACACACCCCACTCACTCGGGCGGGAGCACCCCGCACAACGCCTCCACCGCCGCCCCGTACGCGTGCTCCGGCGGCGTCGCGTACCCCACGACCAGCCCGTCCGGAGCGTCCTCCCTCGCCTCGGGATGCCGGAACGCCGCCAGCCCGTCCAGCGCCACACCCCGCCAGGCCGCCGCCTTCACCGCCGACCGCTCGGTCCCGGGCGGCAACCGCAGCACGGCGTGCAGCCCGGCGGCGATCCCGGTGACCTCGATGTGCGGCGCGTGCGCGGCCAGGGCCGCCACCAGCCGGTCCCGACGCGCCCGGTACCGCTGCCGCATCCGCCGCACATGACGGTCGTACGCCCCGGACACCACGAAGTCCGCCAGCGCCAGCTGGTCCGGCACGCTCGCCCACGCCTCCCGCTCGCCCTTGGCCTCCAGCACGGCGCCCACGAGCCGCTCCGGCAACACCATCCACCCCAGCCGCAGCGCGGGCGACAGGCTCTTGCTGACCGAGCCGATGAAGACGACCCGCTCGGGATCCAGTCCCTGCACGGCCCCGACGGGCTTGCGGTCGTAGCGGAACTCCCCGTCGTAGTCGTCCTCCAGGACCATCCCGCCACGCGCGCGTGCCCAGTCCACCACCGCGGCCCGCCGCTCGGGATGCAGCGGCCCACCGGTGGGGAACTGGTGCGCGGGCGTGAGCAGCACCGCCCTCTCCCGGTCCAGCCCGTCCACCCGGGCACCGTCCTCGTCGAGCGCCAGCGGAACGGTCCGTACGGAGGCCGCCGCCAGCAGCTCACGGTGGAAGCCCAGCCCGTACGACTCCACGGCCAGCGGCCCCCGCAGCACCCGACCGTGGAACAGCAGTCGCAACGCGTGCGCGAAACCCGAGCAGACCACGATCCGCGAGGCCTCGGTCCGCACGCCCCGCGCACGTGCCAGGTACTCGGCGAGCGCCTCCCGCAGCTCGACCCGGCCCGCCGGATCACCCGGCCCGAACGCCTCGCTGGGCGCCCGCGTCAGCGCCCTGCGGTACGACGCCACCCAGGCCGCCCGCGGGAACGCCGACGCGTCCGGCATGCCCTGCCGCAGATCGTGCCGCGGCCCCCGCGCGCGTGGCGGCACCTTCCGAGGCACGCGCGCCGCGGCGCCCAGGGGTTCGACCCGCTCCGCGACCCGCGTGCCCGACCCCTGCCGGGCGGTCAGCCAGCCCTCCGCGACCAGCTCCGCGTACGCGTCGGCGACCGTGTTGCGCGCGACGCCCAGGTCCGCGGCGAGCGAGCGGTACGGGGGCAACCGGGTCCCGGGCGCCAGCCGACCACCACGCACCGCGTCCCGCAACGCCCGGATCAGCGCCGCCCGCCGCCCACCCCCACCGGACAGTTCGAGATGCAGATCGGCCCCGATCGACTCCGCGGAATTGACCCAAGAATCCACCATGAAAATGCACCCTACGACAGGTCTTTCCGCCCCATAGATTCATGGTCATGACGACGAACACGACAGCGACGACCGGCACGACAGCGACCGACACGACAGCGACGACCGGCACGACAGCCACCGGCACGACAGCGGCGAGCACGGCAGCGACCGACGCGACGGTGACGGCAGCCGTTCCCCGGCTCGACTTCGCGAAGTCCGCGCGGAACGCGTTCCGCGCCCTCATCGGCTTCGACGCGGCGGCCCGCGAGGGCATCGACCCCGCCCTGGTCGAACTGATCCAGATCCGCGCCTCCCACCTCAACCACTGCGCCTACTGCCTCCACATGCACACCAACGACGCCCGCAAGGCCGGCGAGAGCGAGGACCGGCTGCACATGATCCCGGTCTGGCGCGAGGCCCGGCACTTCTTCACCGCCCGCGAACAGGCCGCGCTCGCCCTCACCGAAGCGGTCACCCTCGTCGCCGACGGCGGCGTCCCCGACGCCGTCTACGCCGAAGCCGCCACCCACTTCGACGACTCCGAACTGGCCCGCGTCCTCGCCCTGATCTGCACCATCAACACGTGGAACCGCATCGCCCTCGCCACCGCCAAACAAGCCGGCACGGACGGCCGCTAGAACCGCCGGAACGCCTCACCACCTGCCCGCCACCGAACCGACGACATAAGCACTGTTCCCGCGACGACCGATCCGGCATTGGCGTGGTGGGGGAGCGATGGCTGACGGCCGGTGGCTGGTGGACCCGACGGCCGGGGACCCGACGGCCGGTGGCCGGTGGACCGGTGGCTACACCGTCATCGGGCGGTCGTACGGTCCGATCGGTGCCGGCAGGCGGTCCGTCCCGGTCAGCCCACGGTGGACCGCGGCAGCCACGGACCTCCCCTCGGCGATCGCCCACACGATCAGTGACTGCCCACGGGCGGCGTCCCCGGCGGCGTACACCCCGGGCACGTTCGTCGCGAAGTCCGGCCCCCGCGTGATCGTCCCGCGCGGATCGAGGGCCAGCCCCAACTGCTCCAGGAGCCCGTCGTGACGATCCGGGCCGGAGAACCCGAGCGCGAGCAGGACGAGATCGGCGGGCAGCGTCCGCTCGGTACCCGACCGGGCCTGCCGCCGCTCGTCCACCTCGACCAGGTGCAGGGCACACACCCGCCCCGACCCGTCCCCGGTGAAGCGGAGCGTGGAGGCCGCGAAGAGTCGCGCGTCCGCGTCCGCCGCGGGCGCGGACCGAAGATCCCGAGCCTCCTCGTGCGCCGCCGAGAGCCGGTACACCTTCGGATACGTCGGCCACGGCTCGACGTCCTCGTCACGCTCCGCCTCCGGCAGCGGATAGATGTCCAACTGGGTCACCGAAGCGGCCCCTTCCCGCACCGCGGTCCCCAGACAGTCCGCCCCCGTGTCACCACCCCCGACGATCACGACATGCTTGCCTGCCGCCGACAACGGCGACACCTCCAGATCCCCCTCACACACCCGGTCGGCCAACGGCAGATACTCCATCGCCTGATGAACGCCGGCCAACTCCCGCCCCGGCACGTCCAGTTCCCGCCACGCTGTGGCACCGGTCGCGATCACCAACGCGTCGTACCGGGCCCGCAACTCGGCCGCCCCGACGTCCACCCCGACCCCGGTCGACGTCCGGAACTTCGTGCCCTCCGCCCGCATCTGCTCCAACCGCCGGTCCAGATGGCGCCGCTCCATCTTGAACGCCGGGATCCCGTACCGCAGCAACCCGCCGATCCGGTCGGCCCGTTCGTACACCGCGACCGTGTGCCCGGCCCGCGTCAACTGCTGCGCCGCCGCGAGCCCGGTGGGCCCGGAGCCGACGACGGCGACCGTCTTTCCCGACAGCCGGTCGGGGGGACGCGGCGGGGTGAAACCGTCCTCCCAGGCCCGGTCCGCGATGGCCACCTCCACGTTCTTGATGGTCACCGCGGGCTGGTTGATCGCCAGCACACACCCCGCCTCACAGGGCGCGGGACACAAGCGCCCCGTGAACTCGGGAAAGTTGTTCGTGGCATGCAGCCGGTCGCTCGCCGCCCGCCAGTCCTCCCGCGACACGAGATCGTTCCAGTCGGGGATCAGATTCCCCAGCGGACAGGCGTCGTGGCAGAACGGGATCCCGCAGTCCATGCAGCGGTCGGCCTGCTTGCTGATGATCGGCAGCAGAGCCCCGGGAACATACACCTCGTCCCAGTCCCGGACCCGCTCCTCCACGGGGCGACGGGGCCAGTCCTCGCGTGGTGTGGTCAGGAAACCCTTGGGATCGGCCATGGCCGTCTCCCTCACGGAGAGGTACGCGTACGGGCCACGATACGACGCGCCCGCCGCCCCCGCCTCAGGCGAGCGCCAGCAGGTACGACAGGGCCGCGGCAGCCGCGGCGACCGCCCGCACGTGGTTCCACGTCGTCCACCGGCTCACGTACTCACGCCAGTACGTCGCCGCCTCCGGCGTGCCCGGGTCCAGCTTGGCGAGCGTCTCGTTGCGCGGCACGTTCGCCACCATCGTGACCCCGAAGCAGCCGAACAGATACAGCACGCTGCCCAGCAGCAGTTCGACCCTGCCCTCGTCCGGCCACAGCACGAACGTCACGACGGCCAGCACGGCACACAGCACCGCCGTGCCCACGAACACGAGCATGAACGCCGGCGTCAGAGCACTCACATTGATCGCCTGCATCGCCGCCACGCCCTGCGCGGGCGGCAACGACGCCAGCCCCTTCATCACGAACGTCGAGAACCCGCAGAACACGCCGGCCACGATCGCCGTCCCGAGCAGCCCCAGCACCGTCAGCACGAAGTACGGCCCATCGATCATGTCCGCTCCCACCTCGATCCCTCGAAGATCCTGCCCCACCACCCGACAACACGACCAGTGAACCTCCGCACACCCCCGGCCCCCATGGCCGAGCCGCTCACCCGCATACGCACGAGGCCAACCGGGGACCTGCGCCGACCGCTGCTCCGGGGGGCCTCCCCCCTCCCCCTCCC
>NZ_JAVRFJ010000168.1:0-409 GCF_031845845.1 Streptomyces gottesmaniae | reverse complement strand
GCACCGGACGTGACCAGGTAACCGAGCAGGAAGAGGCCACCGGCTCCCAGGTGGGCGCGGGCGGGTTCCGCCGCGGCGTGCCGGAACGTCAAACGCCGGTTCGCTTCGGTGTTGAGCACGGTCAGCACCAGCAGGAAGACCGGGTTGGCGGCGGCAGGGGGCCACCACAGGCGCAGCAGCCAGTACAGCAGGACCTGTCCGACGGTCGACACGACGCCGATCACGGCGAACCAGCCGACCTCCCGCGACCACACCGCCCGCCGCGCGGCGGGAGCGCGGAGCGGTTCGCGGGGCGCGGCGGCCGGCCTCCCCTCGGGTCGAGCCACGCGACACGCCCCCACCCGGCCGGTCGGGTCGACGAATCCGGGTCGCGCAGCCTGCTACGCCGCCGCCAGGCCCTGTGCTTTTA
>NZ_JAVRFJ010000167.1:0-410 GCF_031845845.1 Streptomyces gottesmaniae | reverse complement strand
GTCCACGGTCAGGGGGAAGAAGTCCTGGCCGGCCTTGGCGGCCTTGGCGCACACGACGGTGGCCAGCACCACGGTGCCTTCGATGTCGACCAGCACGGCGCCGGTGGCTTGGCGGGCGATTTCACCCGTCTCCATGGTGACGGTGTGCTTGCCCCACTGGAAGGTCTTGGTGACTTTGTTGAACATGGTCATGGATGGTGTCTCCTGAGGTCATGGGCGCCCGCAACATGCGGAACACCCGAGGATGCCGTCACCTGTCGCGATGCCATTCCAGCGAGGCTGAGCCCGAAGGCAGACTCAACCACATTGGAATGACACAGCGTTCGCTTTGGGTCAGTTGGCGGCGTTAAAAAACAAAAAGCCTGTGCTGGAGGCGTCCAGACAGGCTTTTTGTCGTCATGGGGTGCTTA
>NZ_JAVRFJ010000166.1:0-411 GCF_031845845.1 Streptomyces gottesmaniae | reverse complement strand
GGTACGTTGGTTGCCTTGGTAATTTACGTCCTCTGGCAAACCGCCATCCAAGGCAACCTGCCGCGCAACGAGTTCGCCCCCGTGATTGCCGCCGAAGGGCAAGTCTCCGTCCTGATTGAAACCCTGTCCAAATTCGCCCAAACCGGTAATATGGATAAAATATTGTCCCTATTTTCCTACATGGCAATCGCCACCTCGTTTTTAGGCGTAACCTTAGGCCTGTTCGACTACATCGCCGACATCTTCAAATGGAACGACAGCATGTCCGGCCGCACCAAAACCGCCGCGCTGACCTTCCTGCCGCCCCTGATTTCCTGCCTGCTCTTCCCCACCGGCTTCGTTACCGCCATCGGCTGCGTCGGCCTGGCGGCAACCGTCTGGACAGGCATCATCCCCGCCATGCTGCTCTAC
>NZ_JAVRFJ010000165.1:0-411 GCF_031845845.1 Streptomyces gottesmaniae | reverse complement strand
CTCCAGCCTTCGGCCCATCACGATCACCAAGTGCCGGATTGATCAGGGACCGGTACGACGCCTGAGTCTTGTGCTTGAGCTGAGGCGATACGGCAGCGAGCCAGCGAGCCGCCCAGTCGCGAACGGTCGTCTGTCCCTCGGCCGGGTCGAGCCAGCGCCCCTCTTCGATCTCGATGCGCTTCCGCATGAGCCAGCGGTCCGCGTCCGTGGTCGTGGCGAACGTCCGATCCGCAGGGCGCAGAACCCCGTCAGGCCCCGGGTAGCGGGCTTGGAACCGGCCGGACGGCAGCTTGCGGACACGGCCGAAGCCCCGGCGGGACTTGCGCTTGCCAGCCATCAGGCAGCCCTCCTGAGTCCCGTGGGCCGCAGAAGGATCGGTTCCACGGTATTGGCGCTCACGTACGCCTCTAC
>NZ_JAVRFJ010000164.1:0-411 GCF_031845845.1 Streptomyces gottesmaniae | reverse complement strand
CCCCATCTGTTGGGAAAACCGCCATTGGTTTTTGTCGAGCTGAAGCTGCAATCCAAATCGGGCAATATTTTCGAAGATTTCAAAAAAGAAGTGCTGAAAATTCCGCAAATTATGGAGTGCCATCTGGTGTCGGGCGAATACGACTACCTGATTAAAGTACGTTTGCCCGATATGTCTGCCTATCGGGATATGCTCGGCAATATCCTATTGCAACTGCCTGCCGCTTCGGAGAGTAGGAGTTATGTTGTGATGGAGGAAGTCAAAGAAAATCCGGTTTTGGATTTGGATTGAATATTTCAGACCGGGTATGCGGTTTGACATCTAAATGAAACATAACAACATCACGCACAGAGGCTTGTTGCTTCAGATAAAAAATGCACACATTCAATAGAATGTGTGCCAAGTCTACAA
>NZ_JAVRFJ010000163.1:0-412 GCF_031845845.1 Streptomyces gottesmaniae | reverse complement strand
AATCCAGCACGGTCTGACCGTGGTTTTCCAGACACAATCGGGTGATAAACGGATATTCCTCCAGATATTCATATAGATTTTTATGCCACTTGGTCAGAAACAGCGAAGACAGGCAGGGAAACGCCTTCAGTTCCATCGCGTCTTCAAAATCATCCCAAACATCGCTCAAATTCTGTTTGGATATGTCGTATTCCCGTCCGGCAAACATCACGGTATTTTTGCTTTTGGCGGCTTTTTTGAATGCCTTTCTCTGTTTTTCGGGTATCTGCCGCCATCTCAACTGACGGTACACGTCGTAGCCGTCGCCCCAAAAAGAGGCATACCGCTGCGTGTCTTCGCCGCACAGCGGCGCGGTATTCCCAACCCGTACATATCCCGTCGGCACGACGGCACTTGCCTTATACATGTGCAG
>NZ_JAVRFJ010000162.1:0-416 GCF_031845845.1 Streptomyces gottesmaniae | reverse complement strand
GCGTCTGGGTCTTGCTGGACGCCCCGCCGCCGAATCGGAAAGACCTCGGCCGGATTCGACTCTCGTTCTGGCCGGAACAATTGGAGTTGATCGGAGACAATCCATGATCGATTGCGACCGCGACGGGCACCATTGGATCGAGCGCGAGCGCCGGGACGCCTTCCCGGGCGCCCCGGAGAATGCCACCCATTTCTGCCCGGACTGCGCCCTCTACGCCGTCGAATGCGACACTTGCGGCCAGTCGGGCGCCGTCCTCGGCGAAGGCGATTCCGCCGTCGACTGCCCGGACTGCTCCGGATACGGGCTCCTCGGCGTGAACGGCGAATCCCTGACGACCCCGGCTTACCTCTTCGCCTGCCCGAAGTGTCATCGGCCGTCGTCGAAGTCCGAGCCCGTCGTCGGCTACGTGTTCGCGA
>NZ_JAVRFJ010000161.1:0-417 GCF_031845845.1 Streptomyces gottesmaniae | reverse complement strand
CCCCCTGATCGAACGCGAGATCACCCTCTGCTGTGTCTCCAACGAGGTCGGCGGCCCCTACATCGGCCATGCCCGGTGGATCGGCGTCCGCCTGGCCGACCTGCTCAGGGAGGCGGGCGTCAAGCCGCCGTCCCGGGGCGGGAAGGCGGACCAGATCATCGCCCGCTCGGTGGACGGCATGACCCTCGGCACCCCCGTCGAGGACGTCATGGACGGCCGGGACGGCATGCTCGCCGTCGGCATGAACGGCGAACCGCTCCCCTTCGTCCACGGCTTCCCCGTGCGCATGCTGGTGCCCGGGCTGTACGGGTACGTCTCGGCCTGCAAGTGGATCGAGGACATCGAGCTCACCACCTTCGCCGACTACGACGCGTACTGGGTGAAGCGCGACTGGGCCCGCAGGGCCCCGATCAAGAC
>NZ_JAVRFJ010000160.1:0-417 GCF_031845845.1 Streptomyces gottesmaniae | reverse complement strand
GGCAGGTTTCAGGGCGAGTTTGCCGGTTTGAACGCGCAATTGGCGGAAAAGGCGGCAAGATGTGATTTTATTGAACAGGCACACGCAGAAATTGCATCAGAATTGGCCGCTTTGGATGGGAAATACGAGCATTTGCAGGACGAAAATTATGCTTTGGGCAACCGTTTTTCCGCAGCCGAAAAGCAGATTGCCCATTTGCAGGAAAAAGAGGCGGAATCGGTTCGGTTGAAGCAGTCGTATATCGATTTGCAGGAAAAGGCGCAGGGTTTGGCGGTTGAAAACGAACGTTTGGCAACGCAGCTCGGGCAGGAACGGAAGGCGTTTGCCGAGCAATATGCGCTGGAACGCCAAATCCGCCAAAGAGTCGAAACCGATTTGGAAGAAAGCCGCCAAACTGTCCGCGACGTGCAAAACGAC
>NZ_JAVRFJ010000159.1:0-418 GCF_031845845.1 Streptomyces gottesmaniae | reverse complement strand
CAGTGATGCAGCGGCGGTGGCCGGTCTTGTGATGACGGTGCTGACCGTTGGTCTGGTGTCGTGTGCAGGAAAATCATTACCCCGTTTCTGGCCCGGGGATTTTTTCCCGGTATTCTACGCCTGTCATCTGGCTGTGCTGGGCGTTCTGGCGCTGTGACGGGTGTGGTATCTTTGGCCGCAAGAGGATGATTCGTCAGAGGCAGAACACAGCATGACAGAGCAGAAGCGACCGGTACTGACACTGAAGCGGAAAACGGAAGGGGAGACGCCTGTCCGCAGCCGGAAAACCATCATCAATGTCACCACGCCACCAAAGTGGAAGGTGAAAAAGCAGAAGCTGGCCGAGAAAGCAGCCCGGGAAGCAGAGCTGGCGGCAAAAAAAGCGCAGGCCAGACAGGCGCTGTCCATTTATCTGAAC
>NZ_JAVRFJ010000015.1:0-212561 GCF_031845845.1 Streptomyces gottesmaniae | reverse complement strand
CCTCAAGGACCAGCAGGCCCATTTCTACGAGGAGATGCGCCGCCCCGACGCCCACGCCCTCAAGGCCTGGGACCGCCCCCGCACCGCCCGCTCCTGCTCCGCCCGCTCCTGCTCCGCCCTCTCTGGAGACCTCTCATGCATGACGAACGCCGCCGGATCGAGGAACGCGTAGAGCGCGTCCACACCCAACGCATCAAGCCCGCCGTCTACGCGGCCTCCGCCCCCTTCGAGGTCGAGGCCTGGCAGGCGCCGGGCGAACCGGTCCCTTTCGAGGAGGCCGCGGCCGCCTCGTACACCCCGTTCGCGATGGACACCCCCTGGGGCCCGCCGTGGGGCACCACGTGGTTCCGGATGCGCGGACGGGTCCCCGCCGAATGGGCGGGCCGCCGTGTCGAGGCCGTCATCGACCTCGGCTTCGTCGGCGACTGGCCCGGCAACCAGGCCGAGGCCCTGGTCCACCTCGCCGACGGCACCCCGCTGAAGGCGGTGAACCCGCTCAACCAGTACGTCCCGATCGGCAACCCGGTGCGCGGCGGCGAGACCGTCGACTACCTGGTCGAGGCGGCCTCCAACCCCGACATCCTCGCCGACAACTTCTCGAAGATCACCCCGCTCGGCGACATCCTGACCGCCGGCGACAAGCCGCTCTACACCTTCCGGCGCGCCGACCTCGCCGTCCTCGACGAGGAGGTCTTCCACCTCGACCTGGACCTCCAGGTGCTGCGCGAGCTGATGGTCCACCTCGGCGAGCACGAGCCCCGCCGCCACGAGATCCTGCACGCCCTGGACCGGGCCATGGACGCCGTCGACCTCGACGACGTCTCCGGCAGCGCGACCGCCGTCCGCGAGATCCTCGCCCCGGTCCTCGCCAAGCCCGCCCACGCCAGCGCCCACACCATCTCCGGTGTCGGCCACGCCCACATCGACTCTGCCTGGCTCTGGCCCATCCGCGAGACCAAGCGCAAGACCTCCCGCACTTTCTCCAACGTCACCGCGCTGGCGGACGAGTACGAGGACTTCATCTTCGCCTGCTCCCAGGCCGTGCAGTACGAATGGGTGCGCGACAACTACCCACAGGTGTGGGAGCGGATCAAGAAGGCCGTCGACAAGGGCCAGTGGGTGCCGGTGGGCGGCATGTGGGTCGAGTCCGACGGCAACCTGCCCGGCGGCGAGGCCATCGCCCGCCAGCTCGTCCACGGCAAGCGGTTCTTCATCGAGCACTTCGGCATCGAGACCAAGGGCGTCTGGCTGCCGGACTCCTTCGGCTACAACGCCTCGTACCCGCAACTCGCCAAGCTCGCCGGCAACGACTGGTTCCTCACCCAGAAGATCTCCTGGAACCAGACCAACAGGTTCCCCCACCACACCTTCTGGTGGGAGGGCATCGACGGCACCCGCATCTTCACCCACTTCCCGCCGGTCGACACCTACAACGCCCGCTTCAGCGGCGAGGAGATGGACCGCGCGGTCCGCAACTACCAGGAGAAGGGCGCCGGCACCCGCTCCCTCGCGCCCTTCGGCTGGGGCGACGGCGGTGGCGGCCCCACCCGCGAGATCATGGAACGCGCCCGCCGCCTCGCCGACCTGGAGGGCTCACCGAAGGTCGTCGTCGAACACCCCGACGAGTTCTTCGCCAAGGCCCGCGCCGAGTACGAGGACGCCCCCGTCTGGAACGGCGAGCTGTACCTCGAACTCCACCGCGCCACCTACACCTCCCAGGCCCGCACCAAGCAGGGCAACCGCCGCAGCGAGCACAAGCTGCGCGAGGCGGAGCTGTGGGCGACGACGGCCGCGCTCCACGCGCCCGGCTACGCCTACCCCCACGAGAAGCTGGACCGCCTCTGGAAGACGGTCCTCCTCCACCAGTTCCACGACATCCTGCCGGGCTCCTCGATCGCCTGGGTCCACCGCGAGGCGGAGGCCGAGTACGCGAGGGTGGCGAAGGAACTGGAGGAGCTGACGGCCGAGGCGGTCGCGGCACTCGGCGCGGGCGACCCGCGCGTCTTCAACACCAGCCCGCGCGACCGGGCCGAGGTCGTCCGTACGGCCGCCGGCGCGCCGGTCTACGTACGGGTCCCCGCAGGCGGCAGCGCCCCCCTGACGGCCGCCGAACCCCCGCACCCCGTCACCGTCTCCGGCCGCGTCCTCGACAACGGCCTGGTCCGGGTCGAGATCGCCGAGGACGGCACCCTGGCCTCGGTCCGTGACCTGGTCGCCGACCGCGAGGTGCTCGGCGACAAGGGCAACCTGCTCCGCCTGCACACCGACCTCCCGAACTACTGGGACGCCTGGGACGTCGACAAGCACTACCGGAACCGCTACACCGATCTGCTGGACGCCCAGTCGATCACCGTGGTCGAGGAGGACCCCCTGCTCGGCGCGATCCGGGTGGAGCGGTCCTTCGGCAAGGGCTCCCGCATCACCCAGACGATCACCCTCCGCGCCGGCAGCCCCCGGATCGACTTCGAGACGGACATCGACTGGCACGAGGCCGAGAAGTTCCTCAAGGCCGGCTTCCCGATCGACGTCCGCGCCGCCCACTCCTCCGCCGAGATCCAGTTCGGCCACATCCAGCGCCCCACCCACACCAACACCAGCTGGGAGGCCGCTCGCTTCGAGGTCTCCGGCCACCGCTGGGTGCACGTCGGCGAACCCGGCTACGGCGTCGCGGTCATCAACGACTCCACCTACGGCCACGACGTCTCCCGCACGGTCCGCGAGGACGGCGGTACGACCACCACGGTCCGCCTCAGTCTCGTCCGCGCCCCGCGCATCCCGGACCCCGAGGCCGACCAGGGCAAGCACCGCCTCACCTACTCCCTGCTCCCCGGCGCGAGCATCGAGGACGCGGTCGCCGAGGGCTACGCCCTCAACCTGCCGCTGCGCGTCGCCGACGCGGCGGGCGCCCCCGAGCCGGTCGTCTCCGTCGACGGCGAGGGCATCACCGTCGAGGCGGTCAAGCTCGCCGACGACGCCTCGGGCGACGTCGTGGTCCGGATCTACGAGTCACGCGGTGGCCGGGCCGGCGGCGTCCTGCGCACCGGTTTCCCGCTCGCCGGCGCCCAGATCACCGACCTGCTGGAACGCCCCCTGTCGGAGGCGGCCACGGACGGCGACGGCGTCCCGGTGACGCTGCGCCCGTTCGAGGTGCAGACGCTGCGGCTGGCGGTGGGGGAGCGGTGATCCCGATTCCCAGGAAAAATTAAGGGAACATAAAACGCCTGGTCGCGGCGGGTGGACCGCCCGCCGCGACCACCGCACGTCTCCTCCCCGACACCTGGAGTTCGCCGACTACCCCTGTGATGTCGGGCAACGCGACAGTGCGAAGAAAGTTGTGAGGTGTCATCGTGCGAGACCCGCGCATGTCGGTGATCGGCAAGGGGCTGAGGCGACGCGGCAGACTGATCGCGGAGGCGGTGAGCCCGCCGCGCAAGCCGCTGAACGCCGTCCCCGCGCCCCGGAGCGACGCCGAGCCCGCCGAGGCGCCGTACGTGGCCCCGCGCGCGGCCCGACTGGTGGACGCCCCGGTGTTCGTCCTGTCCTCAGTGCGCTCCGGCTCGACGTTGCTGCGGGTCGTCCTCAACAGCCACAGCCGGATCCGGGCCCCGCACGAGATGCACCTGCGGACCGTCCACGTCCATCTCTCCCGGGACTTCACCGGGGACGCGATGAAGGCGCTCGAACTCGACAAGACCGAGCTGGAGCACGTCCTGTGGGACCGCATCCTCCACCATGAGCTCACCCGCAGCGGCAAGCAGATCATCGTCGACAAGACCCCGCCCAACACGCTGATCTGGCCGCGCCTGGACCGGTGTTGGCCGAACGCCCGCTACCTCCTGCTGCTGCGCCACCCCGGGGCGGTCGTCCAGTCCCTCACGAGCCGTCGCACCGACCCGGACCACGAGGCGATCCGCGCGGAGGTCCTCGCCTACAGCGAGAAGCTGGAGGAGGCCCGGCGGAACCTCCCCGTGCACGTCGTCCGGTACGAGGAGCTCACGACGGAGCCCGAGAAGATCACCCGGGGCATCTGCGACCACCTCGGCGTGGAGTGGGAACCCGGCATGCTCGACTACGGCACCCAGGACCACGGCACCTTCCGCCCCCAGCTCGGTGACTGGTCCACCACGATCAAGTCCGGCCGCATCCAACCGGCCCGCCCGGCGGACCCGACGGCGGAACTCCCGCCCCGCCTCCAGGAGTTGGCCGAAGTCTGGGGCTACGAACGCTGATCCGTTCGCGCAGTTCCCCGCGCCCCTTCAGGGGCGCGGGGAACTGCGCGAGAAGCCCACCGGACCTGCGGATGGGGGGCGAAGGGGCACAGCCCCTGGAGGACGGGACGGGTAGGGGCGGCGGGGGCGAAAGACTCAGGCGGCGGGGGCGAAAGACTCAGACGGCGAGCGGCCGATCCGCGGCAGTGGGCTTGCAGGCCACAGGCGGCGCGACGGCCAGGGGACGCGCGTCCACGGCCACCGGCACGTCCGCCACCGGCACCTCGGCCACCGGCACCTCGGCGACCTGGTGCGGCAACGACACCGGCCGCACCGGCCGCGGCCCCGACACCACCGTGTAGTCCTGCCCCAGCCGCGTCGGCAGCACATCCCCCGGCTCCTCGCCGAGCGCCAACCGCACAGCGGCCCAGGGGGCGTTGATCCCGCACAGCGCGAGCTGGTGCAGCCCGCCCGCCGGACGCGTGTTGACGTCCATGAGGACCGGCTCGTCGCCGTACATCCGGAACTGGATGTTCGTCAGGTAGTGCAGCCCGAACCGCTCCGCGATCCGCCGCGCCGGCTCGATCCACGCCGGGTGGAGCGTGAATCCGCGCCGGCGGCCGTTCTTGGTACGGCCCACGGCCATCCGGACCCGGCCGTCGGGTCCGGTGAGGCAGTCGACGGACACCTCCGGCTGCTCCAGCCGCGGCATCACCATCCAGTCGACGGGCTCCTCGGCCGCCCGCACCGCCTCCACCACCATGTCGAGCTGGACGTACGGGCTGGGGAAGCCGCTGAGGTGATCGAGCGAGAAGGGGGTGCGCGTGACGACACGGAAGCCCACACCACCGGCCCCGGACGCCGGCTTGAAGCACGCCCTGTGCCCCCCGGCCTCCAACTCCTCGACAGCGGCCACGAATTCCTCGGCGTTCGTCACCCGGTACCAGGGCGGCACCGGAACCCCGTGCTCCCGGACCGCCTCGTACGCGGTCACCTTGTCCTCGAAGACCTCGATGGCCGTGGCGCTCGGCGCCAGCAGGACCGTGCCGACGGCGGCGAACTCCGCGCGGTGCGCGGCGAGGGCCGCCTGGTGCAGCCGGGGCACGAACACGTCGATGCCGCGCTTGGCGCACTGGTCCAGCGCGTACTCCACGTACGCGGCGGGGGAGAGGCCCTCGGGCTCCAGGTCGGCGGTGTCGGCCGCAGCCAGTACGGGGGAGTCGGCGTCACCGTGCGTGGCATGGATGTCCACCGGACGAGCGTGCGGATTATGCCGCAGCTGATCCATGAAGAAGACATTCTCCGCGTACGTGCGGTTGAGCCAGACGCGTACGCGAGAGACCATGCAGGCCGCCTTTCCAAGGTTCGCGGGCAGGGCGAAGCAGGCCGTGCCCGGCCAGGGGGGATGGAGGTACGCCGAACCGCCGTACGCGAAGGAGGGGCGTGGCGGTGGTGTAGGACGGATCATACGGCCACTGGGGCCCATGTTTCTGTCACGCGCGTGTTAATCCTCGCGCGGCGGCGTCCCGGGGCAGGTCGGGCGGTGTCCGCGGACGAGTCGGCGGCGCCCCGGACCGGAGGGCGGCGGGTCGGCAGGTCGGTCTTGTCCACGGGCGCTCACCTGTGTTCTCGTGTTGATGTTCGGTGTTCAGAAGGGAGCACGGGTGGAGTCGAGGGTCGGCCGTCACGGAAATCTGCTGGCCGTCAGTGATCTGCACATCGGCTATCCCGAGAACCGCGCCCTGGTCGAGCGGATGCGTCCCGAGAGCGACGACGACTGGCTGCTCGTGGCCGGTGACGTCTCCGAGACCGTCGCCGACATCCGCTGGGCGCTCACCACGCTCGCCGGCCGCTTCGCCAAGGTCGTCTGGGCGCCCGGCAACCACGAACTGTGGACCCACCCCAGCGAGACCGTCCCGTACAAGGGCGTCGAACGGTACGACCATCTCGTCGAAGTATGCCGGGAGCTGGGCGTCGTCACCCCCGAGGACCCGTACCCCCTCTGGGAGGGGCCCGGCGGTCCCGTGGTGATCGCGCCGCTGTTCCTGTTGTACGACTACTCGTTCCTGCCCGAGGGGTGCGCCACCAAGGCGGAGGGCCTGGAGTACGCACACGGCACCGGAGTGGTCTGCACCGACGAGCACCTGCTGCACCCCGACCCGTACCCGAGTCGCGAGGACTGGTGCCGCGCCCGCGTCGCCGAGACCGAACGCAGGCTCGCCGAACTGCCGCCCGATCTGCCGAAGGTGCTGGTCAACCACTACCCGCTGGACCGGCACCCGACGGAGGTCCTGTGGTATCCCGAGTTCGCCATGTGGTGCGGCACGGAGCTGACCGCCGACTGGCACCGGCGGTTCAACGTCGAGGTCATGGTCTACGGCCATCTGCACATCCCGCGGACCACCTGGCTGGACGGGGTCCGCTTCGAAGAGGTGTCCGTGGGATACCCCCGCGAGTGGCGACCGCGTCCGGAACCCCCGGGCAGGCTGCGCCGCATTCTGCCGATGGAGGTCGGAGCCGGTGATCGAGGAACTGCTCCCGGGAGCGGTCGTGGTCGTGGAGGCGCACGCCCATGAAGCGGCCGCCGCCGTCGAGGGGGTCGAGCTGTACCCCGAGGAGGAGGCCGTCGTCGCCCGGGCGGTACCGAAGAGGCGCCGCGAGTTCACCCTCGTCCGTGCCTGCGCCCGGCGTGCCATGGAGAAGCTCGGGGTCGCCCCGCGGGCGATAGTGCCCGGGGAGCGCGGCGCCCCCGGCTGGCCGGACGGGCTCACCGGCAGCATGACCCACTGCGAGGGGTACGCCGCAGCCGCCCTGGTCCGCGCCGTCGACCTGGCCTCCCTCGGCATCGACGCCGAACCCCACGCCGCCCTGCCCGAAGGTGTCCTGACGGCGATCGCCCTCCCCGCGGAGGAGACCCGACTGCGCCGGCTGACCGCCGACCACCCCTCGGTCCACTGGGACCGGCTGCTCTTCAGCGCCAAGGAGTCCGTCTACAAGGCGTGGTTCCCGCTCACCCGGCGGTGGCTGGACTTCTCGGAGGCCGACATCGAGCTGACCGTCGAGCCCGGCGGCCAGTCCGGTGGGCTGCGCGCCGAACTCCTCGTGCCGGGACCGGTGGTGGACGGCCGTCGTGTCGCCACCTTCGACGGCCGCTGGACCGTCCGGCGGGGGCTGGTGGCGACGGCCGTTTCGGTTCCCTTTCCCACGGAGGACGAGGACGGCAGATGAACACACTTTCCTATGCGGAGCTGCACAGACAGGTCGCGCCGGACATCGACGCGGAGATCGCCGGCGCCCTGGAGAGCCTCGGGCCGTCGACCACGGCGGTCCGAAGATCCATATCCGGGCTGCTGGGCCATCAGCAGATGAAATACCCGCTGTCCGTGCTCCCGCTCCTCGTGCACGCGTCCGAGACCGGGGTCGTCGGACCGGCCGTTCCCCTGTCGGCCGTGCACGTCCTGTGGTGGACCTCCGCCTGCTACCTCGACGACCTGTCGGACGGACACGGCGCGCACACCCCCGCCGGACTCGGCACGGACGAGGCGCTGCTGGCGTCCGTCCTCAGCGGACAGGCCCTGCCCATCAGGGTCGTGCAGGCCCAGCCGGTGTCCGACGCGGTGCGCAACGCCCTCACCCGGGAGATTGTGGACTGCTGGATCGACGCCGTGGAGGGCCAGCTGCGTGACCTCCGCGGCGACCTGGCGAACGCCTCGCGCGATGCGGTCGTGGCCGCCTATCGCGGGAAGTCCGGCGCCCCGTTCGGAATGATCACGGCGATGGCCGCGATCCTCTCCGGCGCCGGGACCGAACGGACCGAACAGTGGCGGGAGTTCGGCGACGTCTTCGGGATCCTCTGGCAGCTCTTCAACGACCAGGAGGACCTGCTCTCCGGCCGCGACGAGGACCTGCTGAACGGCACGGTCACCTACCTCCTCGCCTGCGCCCTGGAGGAGACACCCCCCGGATCCAGGGGCCGGGTCGCGCAACTCGCGCACGACGCGCGCAGCTCCGAACCGGCCCGCGCGCAGCTCCGCGCGCTGCTGCTCGCCCCCGCCGCGCTCCGGCGGTTCGAGAAGGACCTCGCCGCCTTCCGCGACGACGCGCACCGCGTCCTCGACGAACTGGGCGGCGACCGGACCTACTTCCCGGCCCTGCGGCAACTGGTGGACCAGGCCGCCGGGATGTACCTGACCGAGGAACCGTCCTAGGGCCCTGGACCCGAGCCGGCGGCCGCCCGCCGGAGGACATCCGGCGGGCCGCCGCCCCTGCGCTCACACCTCCGGGCACCAGCTCCGCAGCAGTTCGAAGAACTCCTCCTCGTTGCCCGAGAGGCCCGCCGCTGTCAGCGCCTGCTCCGCCTCGGCGAGCGCGGCGGGCGGCACCACGGGTGGTCGGCGGGACTCCGGCGGCCCGTCGAACGCTGCTCGGACGGTTCCGAGCAGCCGCAGATAGGCCTGTACGGCGGCACGCTCGCGGTCGGTCAGTACGGCGGTCGGCATCGAACGGCTCTCCCCTGGTCGGATCGGCTCAACTCCGTGCCCGCCCCGGCATACGGGCGGCACGCTCCCAGCTTGCCGCCCGCCACTGACAATCCGGCTCTCCCGCGCGCGGAAGTCGCCCTACGAGCCCGCTCCCAGCACGGCCTCGCGCTCATCCTCCGTCAGGGGCGGTTCCGTCAAAGGGGGTTTGACCGGACCGCGCAGCACCGCGAGGACGACCTCCGGCCGGACGAGGGCGCCGATCGGCGCGGTGAGGGTGACCACGCCGAGGTACGCCCTGAAGACCAGGGGCCGGCCGAGCGCGGTCCTCATCAGCCGTTCCACATAGCGTCCGAAGAGCTTCTGCACCGGGTTCGGCTGCTTGCCCATGGCCTCCGGGTAACGGATGTCCGTGCCCGTGGCCAGCTCCCAGGCCAGCGTCACCGGCTTCGCCACGGCCTGCTGCACCCGCCGCGCCAGCCCCGGCGCCGTGAGGCCGAGCGAGGCGACCCGTTCCCGCAGCGCGAGGGCGCTCTGCGCGGCGACCGACATGCCGTGGCCGTAGATCGGGTTGTACGTGGCGACCGAGTCGCCGATCGCGACGAAGCCGTCGGGCCAGCCGGACACCTTCTCGAAGAAGCGGCGCCGGTTGATCGTGCTGCGGGTGACCACGACGTCCGTCAGGGGCTCGGCGCGGGAGATCAGCTCGCCCACGACCGGATGCCGGACGCCCCGCGCGAACGGCTCGAACTCCTCGGTCAGCGCGGTCGGTTGCCCCCCTCGGGTGCCCGACAGCGTCACCAGCCACCGCCCGCCCTCGATGGGCACGAGCGTCGCGCTGCGCCCCGGCACCGGCTGCGACCCGTCCGGCTGCACATTGACCACCGGGTACTCCTCGGTGCCCGCCGGCGCACGGAAGACCCGGCTCGCGTACACGAGACCGGAGTCGACCTCCTCCATCGGCGCGGGCGCCACCCCGAGCGCGTCCAGCCAGGCCGTGCCCCGCGACCCGCGCCCGGCGGCGTCCACCACGAGATCGGCCGTGAGCACCCGTTCCTCACCGTCGGTGGAGGAGACCCGGATCCCCGTCACCCGGGAGGCGTCGCCCGCCAGGCCCAGGATCTCGGTGCGGTCCAGCACGGTGACGCGGGGGTCGGCGACGAGCCGGGCGCGGACGACCGACTCCAGCAGATCGCGGCTGCACGCGATCATGAACTCCATCTCCGGCCAGCGGCGCAGCCAACCCTGGGGCGACAGGGACACCAGCCCGGTCGGCAACGGGATGCGCCGGGCGCCGGCCGCCAGCCAGGCGTCGGTGACGCCCGGCAGCAACTCCTCCATCGCCAGGGCCCCGCCGGACCAGAGCAGATGGGTGTGCCGGGCCTGGGGCACGCCCTTGCGGGGCTCCGGCCCCTCGGGCAGCGCGTCGCGTTCGACGACGGTGACCTCGGCGTGGTCGCGCAGCGCGGCGGCGGCCAGCAGGCCGGCCATGCCGGCGCCGACGACGACGGCACGCCGGGGAGTCGTGACCGTGCTGTCGCGCGGGCCGCTAACGGGTTCGCTCATGGAAGTCGCTTCCTGACCTGGTCGCGGCGGCCCATTCGCGGGCGGCCGCTACGACGGGTGACTGACGCAGGGCGATGGACATCCGTACGAGGTCACGGGGGTTCTCGGCCGGCGGGGCGGGAGCGTCGGCCGTGGCCGAGCTGATGACCCGGCCCTCCGGATCGTCCGCCTTCGCCCGCACCGCCGCCGTCACCATCGCCGCGTCGGCCTCGGCCCGCGCCTGGACGGGCTCGGAACCCGACGCGACAGCCGCGTCGTACGCCTTGGCCCGGACCGCGGAGTCGAAGTACGGGTACAGGCTGAGCATGCCGTCGTGGATGTCGGACTCGCGCTGTGTCATCTGCAGCCGGGCCGGCGCCCACCAGGAGATCCGCACCTCGTGGCTCGCCTGGGCCCAGACGGGGCGCAGCTCCCGCCACAGCGGGCCCAGCCGGCGGTACATGGACCAGATGGTCCAGGAGTCCCCGAGGCGCTCTCCGGCCAGCGGCAGGCAGAAGCCCACCGCGCAGACCTGTGCGCCGACGGACGACAGCACGGGCGCGACGTACGTGCTCAGGTAGTCCAGGTCGCCGCCCTGCCAGCGGGCCACCACGGCGATCAGCTTGACCGCCGCGAAGGGGACGTTGAGCAGGAATCCGAACGCGATGATCAGCAGCCCGGCGCGCAGCCATCCGCGTACCTGGAGCGCCCAGCGCCAGCACATCACGTTCATCGCCAGACCCGCGACCATGAAGCCGGTCAGGTACAGCACGATCATCTCGCGCAGGAACGGGGCGTCGGCGTAGTACGTGTCGAAGTCCCGCACCCGCTCCACCGGGGCCTCGCCGAGCACGAAGAGCGCCACGATGGCCGCGCACACCGCGCCGTACCCGGCGATCCAGCGGCGTGAAAGGCGGCGGGTCGTCTCCGGCGGGCCGCCCCGCCAGTTGGTGATCAGCACCAGACAGGAGCCGCTGAACGCGCTCAGCAGCAGGTAGACGACGGCGGCGGAGACGTTCGTGACACCGGTGACGCGGTTGAGCTCGATGATCGTCGGCGGTGCGGCGAAGCAGAAGACCAGGGCGGCCAGTGTCATCAGCGCGCACACGGATCTGATCAGGGGGTCGCCCCAGTTCCGCAGCAGCGCGGGTGTCTTGAGGGCGAGGGCGATCGTCATCGCGACGGCCGGAATGTAGTAGCTGGACCCGTCCATGTATTCGGCGTTCTCGGCGTTCTCGGCGTCTCGGCGTTCCGGTGCCGCTCAGCCCTGCGGGCCGCGGTAGCCGAGCGAGGCCCCGATGCGGCCGGCCAGGTGATCGCGGCGCACCGGACCGCGCAGCGCGGAACCAGCCAGCCACGTACGGCACTTGCTGGCCAGCAGCAGTCCGAAGCTCTCGGCGTCCTGCTCGTCGGACAGGTCGAAGCGCGTCCGGGCGGCGACCCTCAGCACGGTCTCCCGCAGGTCGGCGTCCTGGCTCACTAAGCGCGCGGCGACGGCGGCGCCGTCCACGTGCTGTCCGCAGTGCCCGGCCTGCATGTGCCACAGCTCATGGCCGAGGATCACCAACTGGTGGTCCGGCGCGGTGCGTTCCTCGATGACGACCAGGTCCTGCTCGGCCATGTCCAGCCACAGGCCACTGGCCGTACCGGGTGGGAAGACGGCCGTGCGGTAGTGGACGGGGCGGCCGCGGCGTCTGCTCATCGCGTCGCAGAGGGCGCCGTAGAGATCGGCGGGGTCCGCCGGTGCCGGCAGCGTGAGCTCGCCGACCAACTCGCCGCACAGACGGCGCATTTCCTTTCCGATGCCCACAGATCTCCCCCGGTCAGGACTCGGGCCGCTTGACGCTCTCCAGCAGCATGTCCAACCACTCCGCGACCTTGTCGCGGTGCTGGTCGGTGGGCAGCTGCGCCGCCCGCCAGGCGATGGAACGCACACCGTGGTTCTGGAGCAGCCGCTGCAACGGGTCGTCCGCGGACTCGGCCGCCGCGCGCTCGCGGTCGGCGAGCTGCTGGAGGAGCTCCTGCTCGGTCCGCATCAGAGCGCTCGCCAGCGCCTCGGGATCCTCGGCGGTGAGGAAACCGGCGTGCACTCTGAAGAAGCGCTGGATGGCGTCGCAGTGCTCCATCGTGGGACGCCGGTCCCCGTTGATCAGGGCGCCCGCCTGCTGGCGCGACATGCCCGCGCCGTCGGCGATCTCCTGCTGGGTGTACTTGCGGCCGTTGGGCTTGAGCCGGGTGCGTCGCAGCAGGTCCAGGCGCTGCAGAAAGCGGGCCTGGACGTCCGGCTCACCGGCGCGCTGGCCGCTCAGCAGGGCCTTCACGACCGCCTCCGGCACACCCGAGGCCACGGAGAGCCGTCGGGTGTCGAAGACCTCCGCGTGCCCCACGCGCAACTTGTCCGCCAGCGCGGTGACACGGGCCACGACGGCCGGCAGCAGAACCGTCGCCGCGGCGTCCGGAACCTCGAAGCCATCCGTCACCGACAGATCTCCTACGTCTCTCTCAGGCCAATTTCGCGGTACTGCGGAATCCGTGGATCCAAGCCTGGCGCGAGACCCTGGTCCCGGCAAGTACACCGTGAACTGCGGGGAGACTAGCGGTTCCGTCGAACTCACATCCAGGTCTCGCCACAACTGTGGCGAGATTCAGCCGTCAACCGTCGCCAAATGCCACGATAGTTGACACGCCTTAGCCCAGGGCAGGAGGATCAAGGAGCCGCGTGAAGGCCGCATAGGCAAGAGGGGTGACCTCCCGATGGCATATCAGGCAGGAGGGCAGCGGTCGGTACCGCGGCCCGTCCCCGACACTCTCGAAGCCCAGGAAGCGCAGGCCTACCTCCAGGACTACGCCGTACTGCTGGATTCCGTCCTGTTCCCGTCCGTCGTCCTCGACCACCGCTGGGACGTCGTCCTCAGCAACGCCGCGTTCCGGGCGCTCTTCACCGGCGTGGGGCCCGACCCGACGGCCATGCCCGACGACAACTTCCTCCGCTTCGTGCTCTTCCACCCGGACGCCGCCACCGTCCTCGGTGACCACGAGTCCAGCTGGTGCCTGCCGATGCTCGCCCACTTCGCCGCCGCCGTGGAACGCCATCCCCAGGACCGGGGCCTGCAGTCCATCCGCCGGGAGATCGCCCAGGACCCCATCATGGACGCCGCCTACCGCCACGGCCTGCCGCACTGGCTGCGCACCGTCGGCCCCGCCGCCGCCCGGCACGACGGCGCCGTACGCCCCCTGGTCCACCCCGACCCGCGCTGGGGCGCCACCCACTGCCGGGTCGTCGGCGAGACCCCCGACACCCTCCGCGACCTCGGCTACCACCGGATGACCCTCGTCCTGCGCGAGGTGGGCCGCCCGTCCGACCCCCGCAGGACCCGTCGCCCCCGCCGCGCCGCGTCGACGCACCTGAGCGTGGTGCCCTCCCCCGAGGGGTGAGCCGCACCCCCTCCGGCGCCGCCGGCGTTCAGGTCGCCGACGGCGCCGGAGGTCAACCCTTGTCCAGCGCGACCCCCCGTTTGGCCGCCTGGATCTGCTCGTAGACGTGGGTGCGCAGTTCCGCGAAGCGCGGAGCCACCCGGGTGTGCAACTGGTCACGCTCCGCGGGGAGATCGACCTTGAGCTGCTCCCGCACGACCGTGGGGGAGGCGGAGAGGATCAGGACGCGCTCGCCCAGGTAGACGGCCTCGTCGATGTCGTGGGTGACGAAGAGGATCGTGATCCCGCGCTCCCGCCACAGCCCCCGTACGAGGTCCTCCAGATCGGCGCGGGTCTGGGCGTCGACCGCCGCGAACGGCTCGTCCATCAGCAGGACGTCCGGCTCGTACGCCAGCGCGCGGGCGATGGCGACCCGCTGCTGCATCCCGCCGGACAGCTGCCACGGGTACGCGCCCGCGGCGTCGGACAGACCGACCGAGGCGAGCGCGTCGTCGACCAGTCCGCGCCGCCGCTGCCTGCTGAACTTCTTCTGCTTGAGCGGGAGTTCGACATTGTCGCGGACCCGCATCCAGGGGAAGAGGCTGCGCCCGTACTCCTGGAAGACGACCGCCATGCCCGGCGGCGGCCCCGTCACCGGGCGTCCCCCCAGGCGGACTTCGCCCGCCGTCGGCTTCAGCAGCCCGGCCACGCACTTCAGCAGGGTCGTCTTGCCGCAGCCCGACGGGCCCACCAGACAGACCAGTTCGCCCGGGTCGACGGTGAAGGTGAGGTCCCGCACCGCCTCCACCCGCCGCCCGGAACCCTCGTAGACCTTCTTCAGGCCCGCCACGTCGAGCAAGGCATCCATCGCCCGCTGCCCCTTCTCGAGTTTCACTACGACCGCCGGGTGGACGCGCGCAGACCGTGGTACCAGCCGAGCACGCGCCGCTCGACCAGCCGGAAGACGACGGACAGCAGGAACCCCAGCAGACCGAGCACGAGAATGCCGGTCCACATGTCGGGGATGGCGAAACCGCGCTGGAACTGGACGATGGTGTAGCCCAGTCCGTTGCTGGCCGCGGTCATCTCGCTGATGACCATGAGGATGATGCCGATGGACAGCGCCTGGCGCAGCCCGGCGAAGATCTGCGGGCTCGCCGAGCGCAGCACCACGTTCCGCAGCCGCGCCGCACCCGTGATGCCGTACGACCGGGCCGTCTCCGCCATCACGGAGTCCACCGCGCGGACGCCCTCGACCGTGTTGAGCAGGATCGGCCAGACGCAGCCGCTCGCGATCACGGCGATCTTCATCGTGTCGCCGATGCCCGCGAACAGCATGATGACCGGGACGAGAACCGGCGGCGGTACCGCCCGCAGGAACTCCAGGACCGGTTCGCAGACGGCTCGCACCCGCCGGTAGGAGCCGATCACCGTGCCGACCGCCACACCGACGACCGCCGCCAGGGCGTAGCCGGCCGTCAGGCGCAGCAGGCTGGGCAGGACGTCGGCGCGCAGCCGCTCCTCCGTCCAGACGTCCGGGAAGGTGCCGAGGATCGTGCGCAGCGGTGGCCAGAACACATCGGTGCTGTCGTCCGACACCAGCCACCACGCGGTGACCAGTACGAGGGGAAGGCCCGCGACGAAGAGCAGCCGGAACAGGACACGGCTCACACCGCCACCTCCCCGCGCACCGACTGGTGCCAGGCCAGCGCCCGCCGCTCCACCGTCCGCGCCCCCACGTTGATGAGCAGCCCCAGCAGCCCGGTGACCACCACCAGGGCGTACATCTCAGGCACCGCCTGCGAGGTCTGCGCGACCGCGATCCGTTGCCCCAACCCCGGGGCGCCGATGACCAGTTCGGCGGTCACGGCCAGGATGAGGGCCACGGCGGCGGCCAGCCGGACGCCCGTCATGACGTACGGCAGGGCGGTGGGCCACAGCACGTGGCGGATCCGCGCCCAGGTGCCGAGGCCGTAGGAGCGGGCGGTCTCCTCGGCGACCGGGTCGACGTCCTGGACGCCGTACAGGGTCTGGATCAGGATCTGCCAGAAGGACGCGTAGACCACCAGCAGCAGCACCGACCGCAGTTCGCTGCCGTACAGCAGGACCGCGAGGGGGATCAGGGCGACCGAGGGGATCGGGCGCAGGAACTCGATCGTGGAGGACGTCACCTCGCGCAGATACGGCACGACGGCGATGACGACCCCCACCAGGATCCCGGCCGTGACGGCGATCAGGAGGCCGACCGCCCAGCCGGTGAGGGTGTCGCCGAGCGCCGTCCAGAAGGCTTCGTCGGCGAGCTCGGTGACGAGGGCGTCGACGACCCGGCTGATCGGCGGGAAGTAGTCGTCCTTGACGACGCCGACCCGGGGGACCGCCTCCCACAGCGCGAGGAACCCCACGAGGCCGGCCGCGCCCAGTGCGGTGTTGCCCGTCCTCACGGCAGCAGCTTGTCCAGGTCCGGGGCCTTGTCGAACAGGCCGTCCTGCACGCCCAGTTCGGCCAGCCGCTCGATGGAGGAGCGGTCGGGTTCCGCGGGGAAGTGAGGCAGGGTCAGCTTGTCCAGCAGGTCGCTCGGGATCTTCGTGTACGTGGTGAGGATCTCGCGGACCTCCTCCGGGTGGCTGTCGGCGTACTCGAGGGACTCGACGGTCGCCTCCTGGAACTTCTTCACCAGCTCCGGGTTCTTCTGGGCGTACTGCTGGGAGGTGAAGTACATGGCCACGGTGAGGTTCGGGTCCACGTCGTAGAAGTTCGACGCGATGGACCGGCCGCCGGCCGCCTTGACGGTGGCCAGCGCGGGCTCCGGGGTGCAGGCCCCGTCGACCTGGCCCTTGTCGAGCGCGGCGGGCATCTGGTCGAAGGCCATCTCGACGAACTCGACCTTCGACGGGTCGCCGCCGGCCTTGCGGATCGACTCCCTGATCGAGGTGTCACAGATGTTGTTGAGCGTGTTGACCGCGACCTTCTTGCCCTCCAGTTGGTCGGGGGACTTGATGGGGCTGTCCTTCTTCACCGTGATGCCGCAGAAGTCGGCACCCTTGTCGGCGGTGGACGCCACACCGTTCGCCACGACCTTGACGGGCACGTTCTTGGACTGGGCGACCAGCAGCGACGTCGTGTTGCTGAACCCGAACTGGAACTGGCCGGAGACGACTCCGGGCACGATCGCGGCCCCGCCCTGAGCGGGCGTCAGCTCCAGCTTGAGGCCGCGCTCGGCGTAGAAGCCCTTCTTCTGGCCCAGGTAGACCGGAGCGACGTCCAGGATGGGAATGACGCCGACCTTGAGGGTGGTGGTACCGCCGGACCCGCCGGCCCCGCCCGACCCCGAGGAGTCGGACGAACCGCAGCCCGTGGCGGCCAGAAACAGAGCGCCGGCCGCGAGGCCGATGGGCAGACGACGCATGGCTCCCCCTAGTGGGACAGTTGCTCGACGACGTGTGCGTAGACCGCACAGCAGTGCACAGCGCGAACGTAGAGCGTCGCCGTGGGTGGGTCAATGCCCCTGCTGTGCAAGGTTGTTGACAGTTTCTGAAGTGTGCTCCTAGCGTGCGCAGAGCGCACCACCGTGCGTACGGATCGCACCACCGTGCGTACGGACCGCACGTGCCGGGCGTCTCCGTGCGTCTTCCTGGAGGCGACGATGGCAGACCCAGCCCGGTTCGGCGCAGCCCGCGAACCGCACTTCGTCCGGTCCTTCGAGCGGGGACTCGCGGTCATCCGGGCCTTCGACGCGGAACATCCCGCGCTGACCCTCAGCGAGGTCGCCCGGACCTGTGAACTGACCCGGGCCGCCGCCCGCCGCTTCCTGCTCACGCTCACCGACCTCGGCTACGTCCACACCGACGGCCGACTGTTCCGGCTGACCCCGCGCGTGCTCGAACTCGGCTACGCCTACCTGTCGAGCTTCACCCTCCCCGACCTCGCCGAACCCCATCTGGAGCGGCTGGTGGCGCAGGTCGGCGAGTCGTCCTCGCTGTGCGTCCTCGACGGCGACGACATCGTGTACGTGGCCAGGGTGAGCGCGAGCCGGATCATGACGGCGACGATCACCGTGGGCACCCGTTTCCCCGCCCATGTCACCTCGGTCGGCCGGGTGATACTCGCGCATCTGCCGGACGAGGAGATCGACGCCCGGCTGGCCCGCGCCGACCTCGTCCCCCTGACCCGGTGCACCCTCGCCTCCGCCGACCAGCTCAGGGCCGAGCTGCGCCGCGTACGACGGCAGGGGTACGCCCTGGTCGACCAGGAACTGGAGGAGGGGCTCCGCTCTATCGCCGTGCCGGTCCGGGACCGGGACGCCGAGGTGGTGGCCGCCGTGAACATCCCCGTCCACGCCGGGCGCACCTCCGTGGAGGCGGTACGCCGCGACCTGCTGCCCCATCTGCTCGCCACGGTCGCCCGGATCGAGGCCGACCTGTGCGTGACGGGAACGGCCCCGGCCGACTGCCCCGGCCCCCGCCGCTAGAGGTCGAGCACCAGCCGTGACCCCTGGCAGCGTGACACGCAGATGAGCATGGTCTCCCCGGCCGCCCGCTCCTCGTCGCTGAGCACCGAGTCACGGTGGTCCGGGGTGCCCTCCAGGACATCCGTCTCGCAGGTCCCGCAGGTGCCCTCCGCGCAGGAGTAGAGCACCTCGACCCCGGCGGCGCGCACGGTGTCGAGCACGGAGACCCCGACGGGGACCGTGACGGTCTTCCCCGTCCGCTCCAGCACGACCTCGAACTCGCTGTCCGGGCCGGTCTCCTGCTCCTTCGGCCGGAACCGCTCGACCCGGAGCGCCTTGCCCGGGCACCGCTCCTCGACCGCGTCCAGCAGCGCGCCGGGACCGCAGCAGTAGACGAGGGTGTCCTCGGGCAGCCCGTCCAGCACGGACCCGAGGTCGAGCAGCCCGGTCTCGTCCTGCGGGGCCACCGTCACCCGATCCCCGTACGCGCCCAACTCCTGCTGGAACGCCATGGATTCACGGCTGCGACCGCCGTACAGCAGCGACCACTCCGCGCCCGCCGCCTCGGCCGCGGCCAGCATCGGCAGGATGGGCGTGATGCCGATGCCGCCGGCCACGAACCGGTAGCGGGGCATCGGCTCCAGCGCGAAGTTGTTCCGCGGCCCGCGCACCCGGACCTTGTCGCCCCGTGCCAACTCGGTGTGCACGTACGCCGATCCGCCGCGACCGTCGGGCTCCCGCAGCACCCCGATCCGCCAGGTGTGCCGGTCCGCCGGGTCGCCGCACAGCGAGTACTGCCGCTCCAGATCGGGCCCGAGCAGCACATCGATGTGCGCGCCCGGTTCCCAGGCCGGGAGCTCCTCGCCCAGCGGATGCCGCAGGGTGAGGACGAGGACGCCCTCGGCGGCGAACTCCCTGCTGTCGAGGATGAGTTCGGCCTCGTAGACGGGCGAGGTGGAGGACGAGGTCATGACGTGTTTCCTTGTGGCTCGTGTCCTTGCGGGTGGGCGAGCATCCACTCCCACATCTCGATGGGGTCCTGCGCGGTGTTCTCGCGCCCGCAGTGACAGGTGCCGTGCAGGATGTCCGTGCCCGGCAGCCAGTCGATGCGGTAGACCTCTCCGGTCCGGAAGGTGGGCACTGTGCTCACTGGACCTTCTCCACCGGCTTCTCGCCCTGCTCGACCAGCCGGGCGAGTATGCGGCGGGCGGCCAGACCACCGGTGTCGATGTTGATGCTCAGCTCCTGGTAACCGGTGCGCTCGGAGCCCAGCGTCTCCTGGAGCAGGTTCAGCGCGACGACGTCCTGCATGACGACCGTGTGGTTGTTGCCCTTGAGGAACCCGGTGACCTCGTCGTCGTCGGTCGCCCAGTCGCGGGAGACCATCCAGAAGTCGTACACCTTGCCGTCCGTCGACGGGGTGATGGCGTAGGTGATCTCGGTGTGGAACCCGTTCGGGTCGCTGCCGTCCGCCTCGGGGACCACTCCCACGGGGGCGATCCGGCTGTGCAGCAGGTACAGGCACGGGGCGAAGTACTCGATGTCCTGCCAGCGGGTGATGCGGCCCTCGATACCGGTCGACTTCGCGTAGAACGGCGGGCACTCGGCGTCGTCCATGTGCCGGCTCACGCGGACGACGCCGGCGCCCTCGTCGACCTCGGTGGTGATCGGCGTCTCGGCGACCTCGGGGGTGCCGATGTAGCCGCCGTGCAGATACGTCTCGTGGGACAGGTCCAGCAGGTTGTCGACGAGGAGGCCGTAGTCGGCGTCGATCGGCTCCATGCCGCGCACGGTGAGCCAGCCGGGTGCGGCCAGGTGCTTCGCGCGCGGGATGGTCTGCGGGTCGGCGAGCGCCGGGTCACCTATCCACACCCAGATCAGCGAGTCCTGCTCGACCACCGGGTAGGAGGCGACACGGGCCGTCCGCGGGATCCGCTTCTGCCCCGGCACGTACACGCACGCGCCCGTCGTGTCGTACGTGAAGCCGTGGTACCCGCACACGATCCGGTCCCCGTCCAGCCCGCTCTTGGAGAGCGGGTACCGGCGGTGCACACACCGGTCGTGCAGCGCGACCGGCGTCCCCTCCTCCTCCGTCCGGTAGAAGACGAGCGGCTCACCGAGGATCGTCCGACCGAGCAGCTCCCGCCCCACTTCCTCGGCGTAGGCGGCGACGTACCACTGGTTCCTGGCGAAGGCGGTCATGTGAGGCATGGGGTTCCCGTCCCTGTCGGCGGGGCGTCCTCGCCCCGCGTGCCGTGGTTGGACTCAGCGTCCTGACGGCCGCGGCCACCGCGCAAGGCGGCTTCCGTCAGGCGGAAGCGTCTCTGTGAAAGGGCTGGTCAGCGGCGCTGGAGCCGGTGGGCGAGGAAACCGACCCGTGGTTCTGCCGGCGCACGTCAGGCGCGGCGGACGTTCGGCTTGGACTTGCGGGCGGAAACCGATCGGTTTCTCCGGCATGGCTGACCCCACCGACGTTTCGCTCGACGATGTACTGGCGGTGCTCAGGCCTTGGAACTCGCATCGCCGCCGAGCCGTGTCCGCCGCACGTCACCGGGCAAGAGCGCGTCCGCCGGACGGCGGGACCGCTTTGCCCGGCCGTGGCGCGCCCGCCCGGCGCTGTTCGCGCGGCGGTCCCCGGCGCGTCACACCCGCGCCACGGACCCTTCCCCGGCGTTCGTTCCTCTTGGACCATTCCTTGCGCGCAGGTCACATCCGACGCACCACGTCAGGACAAGAGGTCATTCACCCATGCCTGAAGTCAACCGGCGGCGATTCCTCCAAGTCGCGGGCGCCACAACGGCGTTCAGCGCACTGTCGGCCAGTATCGAGCGGGCCGCGGCGCTGCCCGCGCACCACCGTTCCGGCACGATCGAGGATGTCGAGCACATCGTCGTCCTCATGCAGGAGAACCGGTCCTTCGACCACTACTTCGGCTCACTGAGAGGCGTACGGGGTTTCGGCGACCCGCATCCGGTGACGCTGGACAACGGCAAGAGCGTGTGGCACCAGTCGGACGGCACGAAGGACGTGCTGCCGTTCCACCCCGAGGCCGACGATCTCGGCATGCAGTTCCTGGAGGGGCTGCCGCACGGCTGGCCGGACGGGCACGCCGCGTACAACGGCGGCAAGTACGACAAGTGGGTGCCGGCCAAGGGCACCACGACGATGGCGTACCTGACGCGTGAGGACATCCCGTTCCACTACGCCCTCGCCGACACGTTCACCGTGTGCGACGCCTACCACTGCTCCTTCATCGGCTCGACGGACCCCAACCGCTACTACATGTGGACGGGGTACACGGGCAACGACGGCAAGGGCGGCGGCCCCGTCCTCGGCAACGACGAGGTCGGCTACGACTGGACCACCTACCCCGAGCGCCTCGAAGCGGCCGGGATCTCCTGGAAGATCTACCAGGACATCGGCGACGGCCTCGACGCGGCCGGTTCCTGGGGCTGGATAGCCGACGCCTACCGGGGCAACTACGGCGACAACTCGCTGCTCTACTTCAACAAGTACCGCAACGCCAAGCCCGGCGACCCCTGGTACGACAAGGCCCGCACCGGGACGAACGCGAAGGCCGGCGACGGCTACTTCGATCTGCTGAAGGCCGACGTCAAGGCGGGCAGACTGCCGCAGATCTCCTGGATCGCCGCGCCCGAGGCGTTCTCCGAGCACTCCAACTGGCCCTCGAACTACGGCGCCTGGTACATCTCCCAGGTCCTCGACGCGCTCACCTCCAACCCGGCCGTCTGGGCGAAGACCGCGCTGTTCATCACGTACGACGAGAACGACGGGTTCTTCGACCACCTCGTGCCGCCGCTGCCGCCGCGCGACGCGTCCCACGGCAAGTCCACGGTGGAGGTCGGCCCGGACCTCTTCGCGGGCAGCCCGACCCATGTCGCCGGTCCGTACGGGCTCGGCCCGCGCGTGCCGATGCTGGTCGTCTCCCCCTGGAGCAAGGGCGGTTACGTCTGCTCGGAGACCCTGGACCACACCTCGATCCTGCGGTTCATGGAGCGGCGGTTCGGGGTGCGCGAGCCCAACATCTCGCCGTGGCGGCGGGCCGTCTGCGGTGATCTGACCTCGGCGTTCGACTTCTCCCGCAAGGACAGCCGCCCCGCCGCGCTGCCGGGCACCGACGCGTACGAGCCGCAGGACCGCGAACGGCACCCCGACTACCGGCCAGCCGTGCCGGCGGACCCGAGCATGCCGAGGCAGGAAAGGGGACTGCGTCCCGCCCGGCCGCTGAAGTACGCGCCCCGGGTGGACGGTTCGGCCGACCCGAAGACCGGGACTTTCACCCTCACGTTCGCCTCCGGCGGCAGGGCGGGCGCGGCGTTCCTCGTCACCTCGGGCAACCGTACGGACGGGCCGTGGACGTACACCACCGAGGCGGGCCGGGCCGTGTCGGACACATGGGACTCCGTGGCCTCCGGGGGCTCGTACGACCTGACGGTGCACGGCCCGAACGGCTTCCTGCGGGTCTTCGAGGGGTCGGGGAGGACGCGCGGGCCCGAGGTCACCGCGCGCCATGTCGGCGACGACGTGGAACTGACCTTCACCCACCAGGGATCCGGGACGGTGAGTCTGAAGGTCGCCAGCGCGTACGGTGGCCGGTCCCGCACGGTCCGGGTGCGCGCCGGGGCCACCGTCCGGCAGATCGTGGACCTCCGGTCCAGCCGTCGCTGGTACGACCTGACGGTCACCGCCGAGGGGGGCTTCCTCCGGCGGTTCGCCGGGCACGTGGAGAACGGGCGGGCCGGGGTGAGCGATCCGGCGCTGGGGTCGAGGGGCGCCTGAGAGCTCGGGGGGCCTGGTCGGGCGGCCACCGGTTGTCGTGGCTGGTCGCGCAGTTCCCCACGCCCCTGGAGGCCTGCGGCCCCCGGGGGCGCGCTCGGGCGGCACGGGTGGGCCGGTGAGGGCGTCCCCGCCTCGCGTCAGAGGGGGGTGAGGTGGCCCGGCTCCTGGAGGCCGGGCCGGCGGCGGGGCAGCAAGGACGGTTCCGTGGGGGCTCGCCGAGGCTCCAGGGCGAGGACCGCCGCCACGGGGTGGTCCTCGCCCGCCGGGGCGGGACCCACGAGCCCAGCGGAAGAGGCCGGTGTCATCGGTCGGATCTCCACCTCCGGCGCCACCCGGGTGAGCAGCACCACACCTCGCGCCGACACCACCGCTCCGGCCCCCGCGAGCAGCGTCCCCGCGACCCCGCCCCGCAGACCCTCCCCGAGGAGGGAGAGGCCGATCACGGCGGCGGCCAGCGGGTTCGACAGGGTCACGACCGCGAGAGGAGCGCCCAGACCCCCTTGGTACGCCGTCTGGGAGAGCATCAGCCCGCCCACGGCGAACGCGGCGACCAGCAGCGCCACCACCACGACCTCCAGGTCGAGGAGGGACCCCGAGGTGTCCGTCGCGGCGACCGTGACGGTCTGGGTGAGCGCGGAGGCGACCCCCGAGGCCATTCCGGAGGCGCCGGCGTGGCGCAGTCCGGGTTTGGCGCCGGGCCGCGAGAGCAGGCCGACCAGGGCGACGGTCGCGCCGGCCACGGCCACGGCCTCCGGAAGACTCAGCACGTCGTCCGGGGCGGGCCCGGACGCGACGACCAGGATCGCGGCGAGACCGGCCAGGGTGAGCGCGGTGCCCCGCCACTCCGTCGAGGTGACCTGGCGCCCCGCCACCCGCGCACCGAGCGGCACCGCGGCCACCAGGGTGAGCGCGCCGAGCGGCTGCACCACCGTGAGGGGACCGTACTTGAGGGCGACGACGTGCAGCAGCGCGGCGCCCGCGTTGAGCGCGACCGAACTCCACCAGGCACCGCTGGCGAGCATCCGCCGTACGCCCGCGCCGGCGCTGCGCGAGGCGAGCCGCTCCTGGGCCACGGCGGCGGCCGCGTAGGCGACGGCGGAGACGAGTGACAGGGCGACGGCGACGAGGGTGGCGTTCATCGTCCCGCTCCCGCCAGGACCGGCTCCTCGGCCGGAACGAGGGCCCTGGAGCGCTGCCCGGCGGTGGTGGCCGTCCGGTGCGGAAGCTGGATGACGGCGAGGGCGGCGGCCAGCAGGACACCGGCCGCGATCGCGTCCAGCCAGTAGTGGTTCGCGGTGCCGACGATCACCACCAGGGTGACCAGCGGGTGCAGCAGCCACAGCAGGCGCCGGCGTGAGCGGGTCGCGGCGATCAGGCCGACCGCGACCATCAGGGCCCAGCCGAAGTGCAGCGAGGGCATCGCCGCGAACTGGTTCGCCAGCGAGTCGGTCGCCGGCGTCGCCGAGTACACCGTCGGCCCGTACACCTGTCCGGTGTCGAGCAGGTGCGCGCCGTCCAGCATCCGCGGCGGGGCCAGCGGGAACGCGAGGTGCAGCAGCAGCGCGGCGGCGGTGAGCGCGGCGAGGACCCGCCGTGCCCAGACGTAGTGCCCGGGGCGCCGCAGGTACAGCCAGACCAGGAAGGCCGCCGTGGCGGGGAAGTGGACGGTCGCGTAGTAGACGTTCGCGAGGTGGACCAGCGTGTCGTCGTGCAACAGGGCGGACTGCACGGAGCCCTCGCCCGGCAGGCCGAGGGCGCGCTCCCAGCTCCATACGTCGTGCGCGTTGCGGAAGGCCTCGGCGGTGTGGCCGTTGGCCAGCAGTCGGCCGGACTTGTAGACGAGGAAGAGCCCTGCGACGAGCAGGAGTTCACGGACGAGGGGCGGCCGCGGTATCGCGGCGGCCGGCTCTTCCGCAGGCGCGGTGCGGCATTCCATCCCCGGCCCTTTCACTTACGGCGCTCGTGGCGCTGGTTCCCTTGGCGGTACGGCCGGTTCGGCCGGTACGGCGATGCGGGCAGTGCGGTGAGGCAGGCAGCAGTGCGGGCAAGGCCGACGATCGATACGCCGTAGTACCGATACGTGCTGGTACCGATACGAGAGTGTACCGATACGCCACTGTACCGAAACGAAGGGGTATCGATACGTCACTGTACCGATACGAAGCCGTTCCGGTACAGTGGCGTTTCGACAGGCCTTTCGGCATGAGGACGACCGAAGGAGACACGAGCCATGACGTCGCAGGCAGCGGACGGGCCGGAGACGGCCGTCGCCTCGCGCCGCTCCAAACTCACGCCCGAGCGCGAGCAGGAGTTCTTCGACGCTGTGCTCGAACAGATCCGCGAGTGCGGTTATGACTCGGTGACCATGGAGGGCGTCGCCGCGAGCACACGGTGCAGCAAATCGACGCTCTACCGGCAGTGGCGGACGAAACCGCAGTTCGTGGCGGCCGCGCTGCGCGCGCGCCGCAGTGTCCGCTTCGCGGGGATCGACACCGGCACCCTCGCCGGTGACCTGCGCGAGGTGGCCCGGCACGCCGGGGAGGGCTACGTTCTGGAGGGCCGGCTCTTCCAGGCCCTCGGCAATGCCGTCGTGCAGGACGAAGAACTGCGGGCGGCTCTGCGCGACGCGCTGGTGGAGCCGGAGATCGACGCGCTCCGGGCGATGATCGCCCGCGGGGTGGCGCGGGGCGAGGTCCCCGAGGACCACCCGGCGCTGGAGTTCGTCCCGGCGCAGATCTTCGGAGTCCTGCGGGCCCGGCCGGTCCTGGAGGGCCGGGACGCGGACGAGACGTACATCATCAAGTTCATGGAGGCGGCCGTGCTGCCGACGCTCGGCCTCGTGTAAGGCTCAGGCCGCCGTCCGTGAGTCGAACCGGACGACGACCTGATCGCGCCGCACCGTGGGGACGGGGGCGGCGCGTAACCCCGGCCGGGTGGGGTTCCTCTGGAGCGGAGAGGAATCCCACCCGGCCGACTTTCCCCACCCGACCGATCGCGCCGACCGGTCATGCCGCGAAGGAGCACGCCGATCGATCACGCCGACGGGTCCGGCCGGCCTCACACGTCCTGACCGCTGCCGCCCCCGCTGATCGACGCCTTCTTGATGCCCTTGGTGATCTCGTCGATGACCGCCTGCTTGGGCGCTGCGTCGCTCACGTCGATGCCGAAGCGGACCACGACGAGCCGCGAGGAATCGGCCGGGGAGGGGAAGGCGAGCGACTCGACATAGCCGTCGTCGCCCTTGCCCGTGACCACCTTCCAGCGGACGTGGTAACCCTTCTCGCCGGCCACGGTCACCGCTCCCGAGGCCAGTTCCTCGTGCGAGGTGATCTTCCCGTAGCCCTCGCTGCCGTAGGCGTCCTCGGCGTTCTGGGCGATGTCCTCCTTGGCGGCCGCCTCGGCCGTCGTGGCCTTCAGCTTCAGCAGTTCGGCGGGGGTCGAGTAGGCGCCGCCGCGCGTGCACGTCTTCGAGGGGTCGGCCGGGCACTCGTACGACGCCTCGGTCGTCACCTGTGCCCCGACCCGCAGCGGTGAGGTGACCCAGCCTTCGGGTACGGGGATGCTGATGCCGCTGGTCGTGTCGGTGGCGAACCCCTCCTCCTGCGGCGGCAGCCCGGACCCGTCCGGCGTCGGCGTCTGCCCCCCGGACCCGCCGGACCCGCCGGAGCCCCCGGAATCGCCCTGGCCACCGGAGTTGCCGCCCGGTCCACCGTCCCCGCCGCGCCCGCCGTTCTGCCCGCCCGGCCCCTGGGACGTCGTACTGCCCTCGCCGCCACCGTCGTTGCCGGTCAGCGCGTACACGCCGACCCCGATGCTGGCCAGCACCGCGGCGGCCACGGCGACGGCTATCCCGGTGCGCAGGCCGCGCCTGGGGGTGGGAGCCGGGACCGAGTATCCGGAGTACCCGGAGTACCCGGGGTACCCGGGGTGGCCCCCGGGCCCCGGCGGATAGGGCCCGGCGCTCGGCGGATAGGGCCCGGCGCCCGGCGGGTGGACCGGCGGACCGAACCCAGCGGCCGAGCCGACGGGTCGGACCTGGTCCGTCCACGCCTTGCCGTCCCACCAGCGCTCGGTGGCGGTCGCGTCACTTGTCTGCCCGGGATCGGGGTACCAGCCGGGAGGAGTCACCTGCGTCATGGGGCAACCGTATGAGGCCGGAGTGAAAACCGGATGAGAGGGGCGGATATTCGCGGCGCCCCGCCGGTGTTCTGCCCGTCGCCGCGGCATTTCCGCCGACAGTTCGGGGGCCGGCCCCCGCTGCGGCTCACTCGATGACGAGCCGCACCGGTGGCCGAGCGGTCCGGGACGGATCCGAGCGCAAGGCCGGCGTCTCGTCCAGCCGCAACCGCAGCCACAACGCCCCGAGGCCGAGCGGCAGTGTCAGCAGGAACGGCAGCCGCCACCCCCACGACTCCCGTTCCCCGGGGGAGAAGACGGTGGCGAGCAGCGCCGCCACGCCCGCCCCGCCGAGCAGCCCCAGCACCACCGTGAACGACTGCCACACTCCGTACAGTCCCCGGCGGCCGGCCGGTGCGAACTCCGTCATCACCGACACCGCGCCGCCGAACTCCCCTCCCGCCGACAGCCCTTGGAGCACCCTGAGCAGCGTCAGCAGCGAGGGAGCGGCGCCGACGGTGTCGTACGTGGGGAGCGCGCCGATCAGGGTCGTCGCGACCGTCATCAGGACGATCACCAGCACCAGCACCGGACGGCGGCCGATCCGGTCACCGAGCCTGCCGAACAGGGCGGCGCCCACCGGCCGGAAGAAGAACGCCGGCGCGAACGAGGCGCACGTCCGCACGAGCGCCTCGGTCTCGCCGCCGCCCTCCGGGGTGAAGAAACGCGCGGCGATGATCGTCGCGAAGTACCCGTACACCCCGAACTCGTACCACTCGATGAAGTTCCCCACGGCGGAAAACCGGCTCTCGGACACGGCAAGTTGACTGTCCATCACTTTCAACGCGGCAGGTGGGCACAGGGGTGCGTCGCCCGTCGGCCGCCCGGTGTCACCCGACACGGCAACAGGTGCCCGGACCAGCCTCCACTTCGCCATCCATGGGGCTACGCTCAATGACCTGTGCATCGTTCGGGCGGCCTGGGGAGGTAGCGGAATGACGGAGGCACGGCCCGACGCGGCAGCCTCGGCTTCCCTGTGGGAGCGCGACGCGGAGATCACCGCCATCACGGAGGCGATCGACGAACTGTGCGTCGACAAGGCGTCCCCCGGCAGCGTGCTGGTCTTCACCGGCGAGGCGGGCGTCGGCAAGACCGCTCTGCTCACCGAGGCCCGCCGGATCGCCGAGGAGCGGGGCTGCGGGGTCTGGTACGCACGGGGTGGCGAGACCGTCACCTCCGTTCCCTTCAACGTCGTACGCCAGTTGCTGCAACCCGGACTCATGGGGCTGATGGAGGAGGAGACCCGCGAGTACCTGGGTGACTGGTACGACATCGCCGGACCCGCCCTCGGGCTCGCCGAACCGGGCGAGGGCCAAGCGGACCCGCAGGGGGTGTGCGAGGGCCTGGTCGCCGCCGTGAACCGCCTCGTGCGCCGCGCCTGGCCGCTCGTTCTGCTGATCGACGACATCCACTGGGCCGACCAGGAGACCCTGCACTGGCTGTCCGCCCTGGCCGACCGTCTGTCGGAGATGTGCGTACTGGTCGTGGTGGCACGCCGCCCCGGCGAGGCCACCGGCGAACGCGCCCGCCATCTCAGCCGGATCGCCGCCAAGGCACGCCCCGTGACCACGCTCAGCGCGCTCACCCCGAAGGCCACCGCCGGGCTCACCCGCGCCACGGTCGGCCGGCATGCCGACGACCCCTTCTGCCGCGAGGTGTGGGCGGTCACCGGTGGCAACGCGTACAACACCGTCGAACTCCTCGCCAAGGTGAAGGACTGCGGACTGGAACCGGTGGAGGAATCGGCCGGCGAACTGCGTGCCCTGAACCGCTCCGCCCGAGGCACCGGCCTCGTGGCCCGCCTCGAAGAACTGGGAGTCGAGGCCACGCGTTTCGCGTGGGCGGCGGCCATCCTCCACACCGGGATCACCGTCGACATCGTGGCGCGCCTCGCCAGCCTGCCCCGAGCCTCGGCGGTGCAGTGCGCCGAGTTGCTGACCTCGGCCCGCATCCTCACCGAGCCCGATCCGGCCAACCGTCAGGCGGACGCCGGAGACCTGGAGTTCGTCCACCCCCTCATCGCCACCGCCGTCTACGACTCGATCCCGCCGGGCATCCGTACCGCGTTCCACGGAGTCGCCGCGACGGCCGTCACCGAATCGGGGCGCGGCGCGGCCGCGGCCTCCCGCCACCTCATCGAGGTGCACCCGGACGGCGAGGCCGAGTTGGTGGAGCAGTTGCGTGCCGCCGCGGCGGAACACCTGGCCGTGGGCGCGCCCGAGGCCGCCCGCCGCTGTCTGGAGCGAGCCCTGAAGGAGCCGCCGCAGCCGGACATCCGGGTCCGCGTGCTCTACGAACTCGGCTGCGCCACGCTGCTCACCTCACCCGCCACCACGATCGAATACCTCCGCTCGGCACTCGCCGAGCCAGGTCTCGACAGCGCCGAGCGCGTCGACGCGGTCTTCCGCCTCTCCCAGGTGCTGCTCCACAACGACCAGCTGCACGAGGCGGTCCGCACGCTCGACGCGGAGATCGGCCGACTGGACCCCGGGCCCGCCCGGTTGCGTCTCCAGGCCGCGCGCTACATGTGGGAGGGCGTCCACGCCGGCGAGGAACTCCCCCCCGACCCACTCCCAGGAACTCGCCGCCCTCGCGGCCACCTGCACCGGCAGGGACAACTCCGAACGCGCGCTGCTCATCCTCCGGGGCTTCGACGCGATGACCCGGGGCGAGAACGCCGAGGAGGTGGTCGAGCTCTGCGACCGTGCCCTCGTCAACGGCCGCCTCGCGCCCGGACTCGGCTGGACCGACACCGAGTGGGGCATCGAACTGCTCCTGATGCTGGCCACCGCGTACGCCTACGCGGACCGCCTCGACCGGGCCGAGAGCCTGTACACGGAAGCCCTGCGCACCTACGAGTCCGCCGGCTGGAGCGGAGGCCATCTCGCGCTGGCCCACGCCTACGTCGGGCTCGGACATCGCCTGCGGGGCCGGCTCAGGGACGCGGAGGCCTCCCTGCGCAGGTCGCTCGTGCTCGCCGAAGGCGTCGGTCGCGGTCTGCCCCTGTACTGGAGCACGACCTGCAACCTCGTCGACACCCTGCTCGTCCGCGGCCACGTCGAGGAGGCCTGGGCGGTCGCCGAGCAGTACAACTTCGCGCCGCCGTACCCGTCCACCATCGTGCTGCCCGAACCGAGGTCCGTACGGGGGCGGCTGCTTCTCGCGGTGGGGCGCACCAAGGACGGCATCAACGAACTGGAGGCCGCGGAGAAGGCGACGGCGGCCCGGGGCCACCACAACACCGTCACCGCCACCTGGGGCGGCGCCCTCGCACGGGCCCTCGCCACCGAGGACCCGCGCCGTGCCGCCGAACTCGCCGCGACCGTCCGCCGCCGTGCCGAACGCTTCGGTACGGACACCGCCATCGGTGAGGCCCTGCGCGTCGAGGCGTCCCTCGCCACCGGCCGCAAGGCAGCCTCCCTCTACGCCCAGGCCGTCACCTACCTGGCGGCCTCGCCCTCCGCCTACGAGCACGCCGCCGCCCGCGTCGAGCACGGCATCGCCAGCCGCTCGGTCTCCGAACTTCACCGAGGTCTGACGCTCGCCGAGTCCTGCGGCGCCGACGGCCTGGTCAGGCGGGCGCGGGAGGAACTCGCCCGGATCGGATAGGGCGTGTGCCGGACGTACGCCGGGCGACCGCGAACCGGTGTGGTGCGTGGCCGCGGCCGGCGTCTCGACGGCTTCCTGCCGAGGGGCCCCTGTCAGCCCCTACCTTCCTCTCCCTCTCCCTCTGCCTTTTCCTCCTCCGCCAACACCCGCTGCGCGGCCGCGAACGCCGAGTTCGCCGCCGGGACGCCGCAGTAGACGGCCGTCTGGAGGAGGACGGCGCCGATGTCCTCCGGGGTGAGGCCGTTGCGGCGGGCGGCGCGGACGTGCATGGCCAGTTCGTCGTAGTGGCCGTGGGCGACCAGCGCCGTCAATGTGATCATGCTGCGTTCGCGGCGGGACAGCGTCGGATCGGTCCAGATCTCGCCCCAGGCGTAGCGGGAGATGAAGTCCTGGAAGCGCGCGGTGAAGGGCGTCTGCCGGGACTGGGCGCGGTCCACGTGTGTGTCGCCGAGGACCTGGCGGCGCACCTCCATCCCGCGCTTCGCGTACCCGTCGAAGTGCCCGCGCAGCGCGGCCAGTACGGCCTCCGGCCGCTCCGCGGGGGCGAGGTGCGAGGCCCCCGCGATCTCGATCAGCGTCGCACCGGGCACCACGTCCGCGATCTCCCGCAGATGGGCGGGCGGCGTCGCCGGGTCCTGGCGGCCGGCGACGAGGAGCGTGGGCGCGGTGATCCCGGACAGCTCCTCGCGGACGTCGAACGCGGCGAGCGCGTCGCAGCAGGCGGCATACGCACCCGGGTCGGCCCGGCGGTGGTCCTCCACCAGTTCCGGCACGGTGAAACCGGGCGTGAACCACCGCGAGTCGGCGGTCTCCGCGAGCCCGGCCAGTCCCTCCCGTCCCTCCCGGCGCACCAGCTCCGCCCGTTCCCGCCACGGCTTGGCGCCGTTGAAGTGGGCCGAGGAACAGAGCACGGCGAGCGAGGAGATCCGCTCCGGGTGGTGCGCGGCCAGCCACAGACCGACCGCGCCGCCCAGGGAGACCCCCGCGTACGCGAACCGTTCGAGGCCCAGCGTGTCCGCCAGGTCCAGCACCAGGGCGGCCAGGTCATCCACCGTCGCCCCCGGCGCGATGAGCCCGGCCGGGGAGCGGCCGTGCCCCGGCAGGTCCCAGCGGACCACCCGGTGTGTGATCGACAGCTCGGGCGCCACCTTGTCCCACAGCCGGGTGGATGTACCGAGGGAGGGGCCGAGCAGCAGCGGGGGAGCGGAAGCGGGGCCCTCCGCACGGTGGTTGAGCAGCTTGTCGGTCAACGTCGCTCCAGGGCACGGTCGGTGAGGGCTCCGGCGGAGCCGGTGTAGCGGGTGGGGTCCGTGAGGTCGGCGAGGTCCAGGTCCTTCAACTCCGGCTCCTCGGCGAGCAGTTCGCCCAGCGAGCGCCCTTCGGCGTAGACGCGCTCGGCGGTCCGGGTGAGCAGCTCCCTGGCGAGGGCTCTGCCCAGCACCGGGGCCAGCTCGGCGGCCAGCCGCTCCGAGACGATCAACCCGTGGGTGAGGTCCAGATGCCGGCGCATCGCGTCGGGGTCGACCCGGAGCCCTCGCGTGAGTTCGACCGCGTCCCGGGCGGCGCCCCCGACCAGGCGGAGCAGCTCGCGCAGCGGCTCCCACTCGGCGTGCCACGCCCCGGCCGGCCGTTCGTCCTCGGCGGCCAGCGACCCGTACAGCGTCGCCGCCAGGTGGGGTGCCCGCCGGGCGGCCGCCGCGATCAGCGTCGACCGTACCGGGTTCGCCTTGTGCGGCATCGCCGACGAACCGCCCCCGCTGCCCTCGGCGACCTCCGCGATCTCCGTACGGGCCAGGGTGAGCACGTCCGCCGCCATCTTCCCCAGGGCCCCGGCGGCGAACGCCAGCGCTCCGGCCAGGTCCGCGATCGGGGTCCGCAGGGTGTGCCAGGGCAACTCGGGCGCGTGGAGACCGAGTTCACGGGCGTAGGCGGCACCCAGGGCATGGGTGTCGGTCGCCCCGAAGACAGTGAACGCCGCCGCCGTGCCTGCCGCGCCGCCGAGTTGGGCGGGCAGCGTCGCCCGTACGACGGCGAGCCGGTCCCGGGCGTCCAGGAGCAGTGAGCGCCAGCCGGCGGCCTTCAGGCCGAAGGTCGTCGGCACGGCGTGCTGGGTGAGGGTGCGGCCGGGCATCGCGGTGTCCCGGTGCGCGGCGGCGAGCACGGCCAGCGCGGACTCCGTACGGCCGAGGTCGGCCAGGACCAGGTCGAGGGTGCGCGCGGCGACCAGCATCGTCGCCGTGTCCAGGATGTCCTGGCTGGTGGCGCCCCGGTGGACGTACGGACCGTACTCCGGGCCGACCGCCTCGGTGAGGTCCGCGACCAGCGGGATCACCGGGTTGCCGCCGCCCCGCGCGCGTTCCGCGAGGGAGCGTACGTCCAGCGTGGCGGCGTCGGCCGCCGAGGTCACCGCGGGTCCGGCCGGGGCGGGGACCAGCCCCAGGGCCGCCTGGGCGCGGGTCAGCGCGGCCTCGGCGTCGAGCAGCGCCCGCAGATAGGCGGCGTCGCTGGTCGCGGCCGCGGCCGGGGAACCGGTCCACCCGGGGGCGAGCAGACCGGTGTCGGCGTCGGCAGAAGTCACTGGAACTCCAGGAAGACCGTTTCGCCTTCGCCCTGAAGGCGGATGTCGAAACGGTAGGTGCCGTTGCCCTGGTCCTCGGCGATCAGCGTGCCCCGGCGCGCCTCGTCCACGCGGGAGAGCAGCGGGTCGGCGGCCAGCGCGGCGTCGTCGCCCGGCAGGTAGATCCGGGTGAACAGGTGGACCAGCAGGCCCCGCGCGAAGACGCACACGCTGAGGTACGGCGCGCTGCGCCCGCGTGCGCCGGGTCGCAGTGTACGCGCGGTCCAATGACCGCTCGCGTCGGTCTGGACGCGGCCCCAGCCGGTGAACTCCACGCCGTTGCGGCCCAGGAAACCGCCGCTCGCGGAGTCGCGGCGCATGGAACCGTCGATCTGGGAGACGTTGCCGTCCGGGTCGGGACCCCACAGCTCCAGGAAGGCGTCCGGCAGCGGGTTGCCCTCGCCGTCGCGGATGTGGCCCTGGAGGGAGATGGTGTCGGGGTGGCCGAGGGGAGCGATGTCGCCGCCGCCGGGGAATGGCAGTGCGTGGCCGTAGAAGGGGCCGACCGTGTGCGAGGGGGTCGGGAGCACCGTCTCCGGGCGGCTGGTGTCGATCTTCGTCATGGCAGGTCAGCGTCCTTCTTCGATCCAGGTGGCCTGCGGGCCGTCGAGCACGATGTCCCAGGCGTAGCCCATCGAGAACTCCGGCACGGACAGGCTGTGGTCGTAGGTCGCGACCAGCCGCTGCCGGGCCGCGTCGTCCGTCACCGACTGGATGATCGGGTCGTAGGGGAAGAGCGGGTCGCTCGGGAAGTACATCTGGGTCACGAGCCGCTGGGTGAACGCCGAGCCGAAGACGGAGAAGTGGATGTGGGCCGGGCGCCAGGCGTTGAGGTGCTGACGCCACGGGTACGGGCCCGGCTGGATCGTCGTGAAGTGGTAGTGCCCGTCGTCGTCGGTCAGCGTGCGGCCGACTCCGGTGAAGTTCGGGTCCAGGGGCGCGTCGTGCTGTTCGCGCTGGTGGGCGTAGCGGCCGGCCGAGTTGGACTGCCAGATCTCGACCAGCTGGCCGCGCAGCGGGCGTCCGTCGCGGTCGAGGAGCCGGCCGGAGACGGTGATCCGCTCACCGATCGGCTCGCCGTCGTGCTGCCGGGTCAGGTCGTTGTCGATCTCGGTGATGTCCCGCTCCCCGAAGGCGGGGGAGGACAGCTCCACCAGCTCCGGGTCCTGGGTGACGTCGATGGAGATGGGCGGCTGCTTGGGGTGCCGCAGCACCGAGGACCGGTACGGCGCGTAGTCACGGCGCGGCTGGTGCTCGACCGGCGCCCCGTCCGCGACCCGCTTCTCGTAGGCCGCGTGTTCGGCGGCGATCTCCTGGTCGATGTCCGCTTGGGTGAGAGTCATGGGGATTCCTGAGGTGTTGTCGGTCTCGTGGAACTTGCGGGTCCGGATCGCGCCCTCCGGGGGCGCGGGGACCCATCGGCCACCGCCTCCAGGGCCATGGCGACCACCTTGTCCCTCCCTGAGGCCCCATCTCGTCCGCGTACCCGGCGACCGGTTGATCAGGGCACTGAGCATTTTGGTGAAGTTTCTTTCACGCTGCCACTCGTCGGCTCCGTCGTCAAGGCCTGCGAAAAGGGCGGATCGCATGGGTACGGGTTATGGACAGGCCCCGACGGGTGGCGGGTATCGTTCAGTGCACGGACGAATTTCCGAGCCGAGGAGCGCACATGGCCGCGGTGGACCTCTCCACCCACCCCGGGCACCTGGCCCGACGGCTGCAGCAGGCCCACTACCTGCTGTGGAACGTGATGGTCTCCGAGGAGATCACCTCGCCGCAGTTCGCGGTCCTCAACACCCTGGTCGCCGAACCGGGGCTCGACCAGCGCACGGTCGGGGAGCGGGTGGGGCTCGACCGGTCGACGATGTCCGAGGTCATCACCCGGCTCGGGCGCCGGGGGCTCCTCGACAAGGTGCGCGATCCGCAGGACGGGCGACGGTTCCTGCTGCGGCTCACGGACGACGGGATGCGGACGCACCGCAGGCTCACGGTGCGCACGGCGCGGATGAACCAGGTGTTCCTGGCTCCGTTGTCGGCCGAGGAGCAGGACGTGTTCTTCGAGCTGATCCGACGGGTGGCCGACGCGGCGGAGGAACTGCGCAGCCCGACAGAGGCGCTCCGCTAGGCGCTGTGCCCGGCGCTCCGCTACGGGGAGTCGGCGGCGTACACCACCCATACCTGGCCCTCGGCGAAGTTCATCGGTTCGCCGTCCGTCGTCGTGAAGGCCGTGCCGTCCGTCGGGGTCTTGCGCGCCCAGTCGGCCTCGAAGACCCTGCCGTCCCGCAGGACCTCCGCCCGGCCCGAGCCGACCGTCTCCGTGTACGGGGTGTTGTTGCCGAGGAAGTCACGGAACCGGGACTCGCGGACGGTCACGTACTGGACCACCACCGTGGCCGGGGCGACGCGGACGTCGTCGGTGGTGATCGTCGGGCGGCCGTCCATCGAGACCTCCCAGCGGCGGCTGTCGTCGGACCACGTGAAGGTGAAACGGGCCGCCGGGTAGCGGACGGTACGGGAGTCCTCGGGGGTGCCGCCCGACGGCGCGGGGCCGTAGCGGAAGCCGGTGGTGAGGGCGTCCGCGCCGGGCGCGGAACCCATCAGTTCACCGGGGCGCACGTAGAGGTTGTGCGGTGCGGGCTTCTCGTCGCCCCGGAAGTAGGCGCCGCCGGCGTCCTCGGGGGTCTTCGCCTGCAACGGCGCCCCGTCGATCAGCGGAAGGAGCTTGCCCTGCGCGCCCGAGAAGGCCAGGGTCGGCTCGTCGAACTGGCGCAGCAGCTCCAGGTCGGATTCGCGGGCGCTGCGTACGGGTCCGACCGCCTCCGGGAACCGTGTGGCGTACACGGCCATCAGTCGGCTGAGACCACCCTCGACCTGCTCGGCGTAGACGAGGTCCGCGGCGTCGAGGCCGGTCTGGGGGCGGGCGGCGGAGGCGTTGTCGATCTTGACGGCGAGTACCGGTCCGACCGGCGGAGCGCTGATCCGGTCGTCCCGGCGACCGTCCTCCCGCCCGCGTCCGTCGTCGCCGTCCGTGCCGGTCGTGGTGCAGCCCGCCAGCAGCACGCCCGCGACCACGGCGGCGAGCAGCGTCCCCCGCTTCGCGCCGCGCCGGATCCGCCGTATTCGCGCTCTTCGGACCCGTCGTATCCGCGGTCTGCCGCTCACCGTGCTCAAGTCGCTCATGATGCATCCGATTGTGCACTTATCCGCTCATGAATAGCCATAGTGGATTGTTTCTGACTGGTTCGGGGGTGAGGTGCCGGGTACTCGGGCGGCACCTGCTGACCGAGGCGAGGGAACGGAGTGTGGGCACGATGAAGGCAGTGACGTGGCAGGGCAAGCGGGACGTGCGCGTGGAGACCGTGCCCGATCCGGAGCTGAAGGAGCCGACCGACGCGATCATCCGGATCACCTCCACCGGGCTCTGCGGCTCCGATCTGCACCTGTACGAGGTGCTCACCCCGTTCATGACGCCGGGCGACATCCTCGGCCACGAACCCATCGGCATCGTCGAGGAGGTCGGCGCCGGCGTCCCCGACCTGGCGGCCGGGGACCGGGTCGTCGTGCCGTTCCAGATCGCCTGCGGCAGCTGCTGGATGTGTCTCACCGGGCTCCCCACCCAGTGCGAGACCACCCAGTGCACCGGCGAGGGCATGGGCGCGGCCCTCTTCGGCTACACCCGCCTGTACGGCTCGGTCCCGGGGGCCCAGGCCGAGTACCTGCGCGTCCCCCAGGCCCAGTTCGGGCCGATCAAGGTGCCGGAGGGGCCGCCCGACGACCGGTTCCTCTACCTCTCCGACGTGCTCCCCACCGCCTGGCAGGCGGTCGAGTACGCGCACATCCCGCCCGGCGGCAGCGTCGCCGTCCTCGGCCTCGGCCCCATCGGCGACATGGCGTGCCGGGTGGCCCTACAGCGCGGAGCCGAGCACGTGTTCGGCGTCGATCTGGTGCCCGAGCGGCTGCGCCGGGCGCGCGAGCGGGGCGTGCAGACCTTCGACCTCAGGGACTTCGACGACGAGAAGGAACTGGTCGGCGCCATCCAGGACCGCACCGCCGGACGCGGCCCCGACTCCGTCATCGACGCCGTCGGCACCGAGGCCCATGGCAGCGCGGCCGCCCGGCTCGCCCAGAACGCGACCGGACTGCTGCCCCGGGCCATCGGCTCACGGCTCACGGAACGCCTCGGCGTGGACCGGCTCGCCGCCCTCTACACCGCCATCGACCTCGTACGACGCGGCGGCACGATCTCCCTCTCCGGTGTCTACGGCGGCAAGGTCGACCCACTGCCCCTGCTCACCCTGTTCGACAAGCAGATACGGCTGCGCATGGGCCAGGCCAACGTCCGCACCTGGAGCGACGAGATCCTGCCCCTGCTCACCGACGACGACCCCCTGGGTGTCGACGACTTCGCCACCCACCACGTGCCGCTCACCGACGCGGCGCACGCCTACGAGATGTTCCAGCGGAAGCAGGACGGGGCCGTCAAGGTGCTCATGCAGCCCTGAGCGCCGACGACCCGGTGCCGCGCTGTCGCGTCCGCGTCCCGGTCGTCATCGGTCCGCGCCGGGGCCGAGGATCTCCGTCAGGTCGTACGTCACCGGCTCCTCCAGCTGCGCGTAGGTGCAGCTCTCCGCCGTGCGGTCCGGGCGCCAGCGCCGGAAACGGGCCGTGTGGCGGAAGCGCACCCCGTTCTCCATGTGGTCGTAGGCCACCTCGGCGACCTGCTCGGGGCGCAGCGGCACCCAGGAGAAGTCCTTCTTCGAGGACCAGCGGCTCGGCGCGCCCGGCAGCCGTGCCGTCTCGTGCGCCGTCTCGTCGGACCAGGCGGCCCACGGGTGCTCCGCGACGTCCTCCAGCCGCAGCGGCTCCAGCTCCCGCACCAGCTCCGCGCGCCGCTTCATCGGAAAGGCGGCACACACGCCGACGTGCTGGAGCGTGCCCCCGTCGTCGTAGAGACCCAGCAGCAGTGAGCCGACCACCGGCCCGCTCTTGTGGAGGCGGTACCCGGCGACCACCACGTCCGCCGTCCGCTCGTGCTTGATCTTGAACATGGCCCGCTCGTCCTGCCGGTAGTGCAGGGTCAGCGGCTTGGCGATCACCCCGTCCAGGCCCGCGCCCTCGTACTGCTCGAACCACTGCTCGGCCAGCTCGCGGTCCGTCGTCGCCGGCGCGAGATGGACCGGCGCGGTCACCCGGGACAGGGCCAGCTCCAGCAGGGCGCGCCGATCGGTCAGCGGGACGTCGAGCAGCGACTCGTCGTTCAGCGCGAGCATGTCGAAGGCGACGAAGGAGGCCGGGGTCGTCCCCGCGAGCATCCGGACGCGGGAGTCCGCGGGGTGGATGCGCTCGGTGAGCGCGTCGAAGTCCAGTCGCCCGTCCCGGACGATCACGACCTCGCCGTCCAGCACACAGCGCTCCGGCAACCGCTCCCGCAGGGCCGCCACCAGCTCGGGGAAGTACCTGGTCAGCGTCTTCCCGGTGCGGCTGCCGATCTCCACCTCGGGCCCGTCGCGGAACACGATCGCCCGGAACCCGTCCCACTTCGCCTCGTAGTGCATGTCCGGCGGGATCTTCGCCACGGACTTGGCGAGCATCGGTTTCACGGGCGGCATCACCGGAAGATCCATGCCTCCGATTCTGCGACCGTGATTCCGCCACCGCGCGGCGAGCTCCGTCCGGTATGCGGCATTTCGCCGTTCCGCCTACCGTGGCTCGCATGGGTGAAGCGGTGGAACTGGAGGCGGCGGGGCGGACGGTCCGGCTGTCCAGCCCCGACAGGATCTTCTTCCCGGAGCGCGGCTTCACCAAGCTGGACCTCGCCCGGTACTACATCGCCGTCGGTCCCGGCATCTTGCGGGCCCTGCGCGACCGGCCCACCACCCTGGAGCGCTACCCGGAGGGCGTGACGGGCGAGAACTTCTTCCAGAAGCGCGCCCCCAAGAACATGCCCGACTGGATCCCCACCGCGCACATCACCTTCCCCAGCGGCCGCAGCGCGGACGAGATGTGCCCCACCGAGGTCGCCGCCGTCGTCTGGGCCGCCCAGTTCGGCACGCTCACCTTCCACCCGTGGCCCGTCCGCCGCGACGACGTCGACCGGCCCGACGAACTCCGCATCGACCTCGACCCGCAGCCCGGCACCGACTACGCCGACGCGGTGCGCGCCGCGCACGAACTGCGCGAGGTCCTCCACGAGTACGGCGGCCTGCGCGGCTGGCCCAAGACCTCCGGCGGCCGTGGCCTGCACGTCTTCGTGCCGATCCGGCCCGACTGGACCTTCACCCAGGTACGCCGGTCGGCCATCGCCGTCGCCCGTGAACTGGAGCGGCGGATGCCGGAGCAGGTGACCACGGCCTGGTGGAAGGAGGAACGCGGCGCGAAGATCTTCGTCGACTACAACCAGACCGCCCGCGACCGCACCATCGCCTCCGCCTACTCCGTACGACCCCGCCCGCACGCCCCCGTCTCCGCGCCCCTCACCTGGGACGAGGTGGGAGTCGCCGTGCCGCGCGACTTCGACCTGGGGACCATGCCGGGGCGTTTCGCCGAGGTCGGCGACGTCCACGCGGACATGGACGAGCACGCGTTCTCCCTGGAGGCGCTGCTGGAGCTGGCGGCGCGGGACGAACACGACCACGGGCTGGGGGACCTGCCGTATCCGCCGGAGTACCCGAAGATGCCGGGGGAGCCGAAGCGGGTCCAGCCGAGCAGGGCGAAGAAGACATGACGGTGGCCCGCGCCCCGTGCGGGGCGCGGGCCACCGGGGTTCCCTACAGTTCCTTGATCCGGATGTCCCGGTAGGAGACGACATCCGTCGTGCCGTGCACCTGGAGCCCGATGTAGCCGGAGGCGAACCGCCGCCCGTCCGTGCCCGGGTCGTCCGAGCGGGGCGGGGTGAAGTCCTGGCCGCCGATGTTGTCGAACTCGTTGATCAGGACGCCGTTGCGGTAGACCGAGTAGTGCTGGTCGACCACCCTGATCTCGTAGTCGTTCCAGGTGCCCTTCTGGGTGACGCCCGCCCCGGCGAGCCCCACCCGGTCGAAGCCGTAGACCGACCCCGTCTTGTACATGTCGCCGTCGGGCCGGTCGAGGACCTGCACCTCATGGCCGTACTTGATGGCCACCCACTCCGGCCGCGACTCCTCCGGATGGTCGTGGGCCGAGGGGAAGCGCACGAACACACCGGAGTTGGCGTTCGACGTGCCGGGCGCGTCGTCACGCCACTGCAGGCGCAGCGAGAAGTCGCCGTACTTCCGCTCGGGGAACCACAGCATGCCGAGCCCCGCCCTCGTCGTCCCGGAGGTGATCGAGCCGTCGGTGTTCAGCCCGAACGAACCGCCGCCCACCTGCTGCCACTTGGCGAACGACTCGGCCGTGCCGTCCAGGATCGTGCGGTAGCCCTCCGTCTGGCCGGGCCTGCCGATGCCGGACTCCTCCGCCGCGTCCTGCACGGCCGTGTACTCGCGCAGGTCGACGACCCCTTCCCGGAACAGCTTGTCGAGGACGGTGTCCACGTGCTTCAGGAACAGCGCGTGGGACGTCCACTCCTTCTCGTCCTCGATCAACTCGTTGATCCGGCACCGGTTGTTCGTGACCCGGTTCGGCACCCCCGAGTCGACCGTGCCGACGAAGACCGTCAACCTCTCGTCGTACTCGGCGCAGTTGGGCGCGGGAACCCCACCGCCCGCCACGACGGTGAAGCTGACCGAGCGCGCGGCGGCCGTGTTGCCCGCCTTGTCGCTCGCCCGGTACGCGACCGTGTGGGTGCCCGCCCGGTCGACCACCACGGGTGCGGTGTAGGCGAGATAGGGGCCGCCGTCCAGCGAGTACTCGACGGTGGCGACGCCCGAGCCGCCGTGGTCCGTGGCGCTGACGGTGACCTCGGCGCTCTTCAGGTACGCGCCGGCGGAGTTCCGTTCGCCCTCGACGGTCACGCCCGTCACCGGCGGCGTGGTGTCGTCGACGGGCGGGGCGACGACGGTGAAGCCGACGCTCTTCTCGGCGGCGACGTTGCCCGCCTTGTCCGTGGCCCGGTACCGCACCTTGTGCGTGCCGACCTCGTGCACCATCACGGGCGCCGTGTACGTCTGCCAGGCCCCCGAGTCGCCGAGGGCGTACTCGATGGTGTTGACCCCCGACCCGGTGTCCGACGCGGTGACGGTGACCGTCGCCATGGCCACGTAGTCGCCCTGGGGGTTCTTCTCGCCGGCCACCGTCGCCGAGGTCTCCGGCGCGGTCGTGTCGTCGGTCGGCGGGGCGACGACGGTGAACCCGACGCTCTTCTCGGCCGCCGTGTTGCCCGCCCTGTCGACCGCGCGGTAGCGGACCTTGTGCGTGCCGACCTGGTCGACCACCACGGGGGTGGTGTACGGAAGCCAGGCGCCGGCGTCACCGACGGCGTACTCGATCCGCTCGACACCCGAGCCGCCCGGGTCGCTCGCGCTCACCGCCACGGACGCCGAACCGACGTACGCGCCCTCGCTGTTCTGGGTCCCTGTGACCTTCGCCGAGGTCTCCGGCGCGGTGGTGTCCTCGCCCGTGCCCTCGGTCACCACGAGGATGCCCTGCATCTGGCCGTGCCCGGGGATCGTGCAGTAGTAGCGGTAGCGGCCGGGGGTGAGCGTGACCTCGGCGGTGTGCCGGCCGCCCTGGTCGTCGCCGGGGTTGGCCAGGATGTTGAGCGGCACGTCGTTGTTGTACTCCGGGTCGGAGACGTCGAACGTCAACGTGTGCGGCATCCCCATGGTGTTGCCGGTCGCCTTGCTGTTCTCGAACACCAGGGTGGCCGGACCCGCCACCGCGGTCTGCGGCGCGGTCAGGTACTTGGTGATGTCGTCACCGGCGGTCCAGGTCAGCACCTGGGCGGCGGCCTTCTCCCGCGCCCCGTCCGTACGGCCGGAGGCGGGCGTCGACGTGAGCCCGAGGACCATCAGCAGGGCCGCCAGCAGGGCCGCCCACAAACGTCTTTCCCGCATCACTCCGCCTTCCTCGCCAGCTCGTCGGCCGCCGGGGTCGGGCCGCCGCCCGTGTAGGTGACGCGCCACAACGCCGACTTGGCGTCCGAGGTGAAGAAGCCGCGTCCGTAGTCGAGGACGTACAGCGCGCCGTCCGGACCGAACTTCCAGTCCATGAGGTTCCTGATGCCGTCGGCCCCGACCGGCACGATCTTCTTCAGGGACTCCGCGTGGACCGGCAGTCCGCCGTTGCCCTGGTTCTTCGGGTCCATGACCACCGCGTGGCGCGGCTGGTCGGCGTCGTAGAAGTCGCCGACGAACCACTTGCCGTCCCAGTAGGCCGGCCAGCGGCCGGAGTCGTCGCCGGACGCGGCGTACCGGTAGACCGGCCCGTTCATGGTCGCCTGACCGCCGCCCTTGAGCCACGGCAGCAGATACGTGGCCTCCTCGTTCTTGTACGAGGGGATGCCGCTCGCGTCCCGGGGGAAGTCGGGGGCGCCGCCCTGCGGTGAGTACCAGATGTTGTTGCCGGTCACCGGGGGCAGGTTGACGAGCCCGTCGTTGTTCGGGGACTCGTTCTTCGGGTGGTCGCAGTCGTACCAGCCGAGCGGCTTCGAGGGGTCCGGCAGGTTGCGGTCCCGGTAGGGCTGCTTGTTGCCCATGCAGTACGGCCAACCCCGGTTGCCCGCCTCGGTGATGGCGGCGAAGGTGTCGTACTTGGCCGGGCCCCAGGTCGTGGAGGGTGTCGAGGCGTCCGGGCCGACCCAGCCGGCGTAGAGGACGTCGGTCTGCCGGTCGACGAAGATGCGGGCGGGGTTCCTGACCCCCATCACATAGATCTCGCCGCGGGTCTTGCCGCCGCCCTCGGCGGTCTCCTTGCCGGTGAAGAGGTTCCCCGGGGGCAGGGTGTAGGTGCCGTCCGGCTCCGGGTGGATGCGGAGGATCTTGCCGTTGAGGTTGTTGGTGTTGCCGGCGGTGCGGCGCGCGTCGGCGAAGGAGACGCCCTTGTAGTTCGGTTCGGGGTTGTTGCCCGAGTAACCGGCGCTGAAGCCGCTGGAGTTGTTGTCGCCGGTCGCGATGTACAGGTTGCCCTTCGAGTCCCAGGTCATCCCGCCGCCCGCGTGACAGCAACTGTGGATCTGCACCGGCCACGTGAGCAGTACCTTCTCGCTGCTCAGGTCGAGTTTGTTGCTCGCGAGGTCGAGGGTGAAGCGCGAGACGCGGCGCTCGGCCATTCGGGTGTCACGGTCGATCCGCGAGTGCGGCGTGTAGTGCAGGTACACCCAGCCGTTCTGCTGGAAGCCGGGGTCCAACTCGAGCCCCAGCAGGCCCTCTTCGACCTTGATCAGCTCGTCGCCGCCGCCCTTGTTGCCGAAGACGGTGAGGGCGCCCGCGAGCGTGACCTTCTTCGTCCTCGGGTCGTAGACGTGGACCTCGCCCTTGCCCTTGCCGATGTCGGGGTTGTTCCAGTCGGTGACGACGGGCTGGGAGGAGTCCGCGCCGCCCCGGCCGATGTACAGCACCCGTCCGTCGGGTGCGGTGACCAGGCCGTGCGGTTCACCGATCTGGTCGTTCTGCCCCGGCTGGTTGGGCTGGGTCAGCCGCTCCGCCTTGTAGTTGGCGGTGATCGTCGCCTTGCAGTCGGCCCGGACCAGGCGGGACGTCCACAGCAGGGCGCCGCGCAGATGGGTACGGAAATCGGCCTCGTCGTACGCGGAAGCGGTCCCGCCCATGCCTGTGTAGAAGGAGCGGCCGCCGTCGTAGTCTCGACACCAACTCACCGGATGGTCCCAGCCGCCCGCGCCGCCACCAGGCTGGTACGTCGATTCGCGCACCCGGGCCACGGTGTGCACGGAACCCGATGGGTTCTTCGTCCAGTTGAGCCACTTGTCGGGCCGCTTCCACTGCACCGGCAGGTCCTTGGTGGCCGGGTGCCGCCGGTCACCGACCTCGACCGTCGCCCGCTGCACGGTCGTCGGGCTGGACGCGGCCGGCCGGGCGCCGATCAGACCGGTGAACCAGTCGGAGTACGGTTCGGCGCGGGCCGCGTCGTGGACGCCCACGAAACCGCCGCCCGCCTCCATATAGGTTTCGAGTCCCGCCTCCTGCTCGGGATCCAGGACGTCACCACCGCCGGTCAGGAAGACGACGGCGTTGAAGCCGCTCAGGCGGGTCTCGTCGGTGAAGACGGAGGCGTCGTCGGTGGCCACGACCCCGAACCGCTCGGCGGCCGGGCCGGACAGCCCGATCCGTTCGATCGCCTCGATCCCGGCGTTCACGACGGGGGACTCGTCCCCGGCCGCCGCGGAGCCGTGGAAGATCAGCACCTGCGGGCCGGAGCCGCCCGGCGGCGACTTGATCGACATCGTTGTCAGCGGTGGTTCCGGCGCCGGTCGCGCCTGGGCCGCGGGGCCCGACAGAAGTCCCGCGGTGACGACCGAGGCGGTCAGGGTGGCCGCCCAGGCCCGTCTCTTCGCGTCGCTCAACCCTCGTAAGTACATGGGCACCTCCTCGGTCACAGCAACAGCGCCAAGGAAGCTAGCCCTCTTCGGCGCGACTCGCCAAGGGCTATGACCGGAATGGTCCGAACTTTGTCCTGGGTGTGGATAAACCGTCGCGCGGCCGCTACCGTCTCACAGGTTGATCACAGATGCGTCTCCGCAAGATCCTTATCAGCGTGGGGAGTTCCGCATGGACGGGATGGACAGACGAGGGTTCAACCGGCGGATGCTGCTGGGTGGCGCGGCCGCCGCGACATCGTTGTCCGTGGCCATCGAGACCGTCGGCACCTCCGGGGCCGCGAGCGCCGCCACGCAGGCGAGGACGGCCCCGGCGGGCGGCGAGGTCCGGCACCTCAAGATGTACGCCGAGAAGCTGCCCGACGGGCAGATGGGCTACGGCTTCGAGAAGGGCAAGGCCTCGATACCGGGCCCACTGATCGAGCTCAACGAGGGCGACACCGTGCACATCGAGTTCGAGAACACGATGGACGTGGCGGCGAGCCTCCACGTCCACGGCCTGGACTACGAGATCTCCAGCGACGGCACCAGACTGAGCCGGAGCGACGTCGAACCCGGAGGCACCCGCACCTACACCTGGCGCACCCACGCCCCCGGCCTCCGCAAGGACGGCACCTGGCGTGCGGGCAGCGCCGGTTACTGGCACTACCACGACCATGTCGTCGGCACCGAACACGGCACGGTCGGCGTCCGCAAGGGTCTCTACGGTCCCGTCATCGTCCGCCGCAAGGGCGACGTGCTGCCCGACAAGACCGTCACCGTCGTCTTCAACGACCTGCTGATCAACAACAAGCCCGCGCACTCGGGCCCCAACTTCGACGCGACCGTGGGCGACCGGGTCGAGTTCGTCGTCATCACGCACGGCGAGTACTACCACACCTTCCACCTGCACGGTCACCGCTGGGCCGACAATCGCACCGGCATGCTGACCGGCCCCGACGACCCCAGTCAGGTCGTCGACAACAAGATCGTCGGCCCCGCCGACTCCTTCGGCTTCCAGGTCGTCGCGGGCGAAGGGGTGGGAGCGGGCGCCTGGATGTACCACTGCCATGTCCAGAGCCACTCCGACATGGGCATGGTGGGCCTGTTCCTGGTGCGCAGGACGGACGGGACGATCCCGGGGTACGAGCCGCACGAGCCCCACACCACCAAGGGGTCCGGGGCGTCCCACGCTCACTGAGCGTCAGGGAGGGGAAGACGGTCCGGTCCGCGCCCGCACGGCCGTGTCCCGCCGCCCGACGACCTCGGCCACCTCGTCGATCGCGGTACGGAGCAGGCCGCCGTGAACGTCCCGGCCGGGCTCCGGGGAGCGCTCTCGGAGGGCTCTCCGCCAGGGCTATCCTGAGCGGAGCCGCCCCCGAGGAGTGTTCCGCAGTGACCGAGACAGCGTCGCGTCCCACGTTGGAGGCCGTGGCCGCGCGGGCCGGGGTGTCCAGGGCGACGGTGTCGCGGGTCGTCAACGGGGGCGAGGGCGTTCGGGAGCCCCTGGTCGAGCGGGTGCGGAAAGCGGTCGAGGAACTCGGGTACGTGCCCAACCAGGCGGCCCGCAGCCTCGTCACCCGGCGGCACGACGCCGTGGCCGTGGTGATCGCCGAGCCGGAGACCAGGGTCTTCGCCGACCCCTTCTTCGCCCTGCAACTGCGCGGCATCAGCAAGGAGCTGACCGCGCACGACTCACAGCTCGTGCTGCTGCTCACCGAAGGACCCGAGGACTACGCCCGGGTGGGACGGTATCTGGCCGGCGGACACGTCGACGGGGCACTCGTGTTCTCGCTGCACCTCGACGATCCGCTGCCCGCGCTGATCCAGGGCGCGGGCGTACCCACCGTGTTCGGCGGCCGTCCCGGCTGGGCCGACGGCATGCGCGGCGACGCGACCACCGTGTACGTCGACAGCGACAACCGGGGCGGCGCGCGGGACGCCGTGCGCCATCTCGTCGGCCTCGGCCGCACCCGGATCGCCCACATCACCGGGCCCCTCGACCAGACCTCCGCCGTGGACCGGCTCGACGGGTTCCGGGACGTCATGGTGGACGCCGACCCCCGGCTGATCGTGGAGGGCGACTTCACCCCGGCGGGCGGGGAGCGGGCGATGCGGGAACTGCTCGGCCGCTGCCCCGAGTTGGACGCGGTGTTCGCCGCCAACGACGTGTCCGCGTCCGGCGCGCTGCGGGTGCTGCGGGAACTCGGGCGACGGGTTCCCGAGGACGTCGCCGTGGTGGGCTTCGACGACATGCTGCCGGTGGCCGAGCAGTCCGACCCTCCGTTGACGACGGTCCGTCAGGACATAGAGGAGATGGGGCGTCTGATGGCCCGGCTCCTGCTCCGGGGCCTCGAACGGCGAGCCCCCGGCGAGCAGGGCGATCAGGGCCTGGCGGGCACGCCGTCCAGGGTGGTCCTGCCGACCACCCTGGTACGACGCGCCTCCGCCTAGCGGCCGAGCGCTCAGGCGCCCACCGTCACCGTGAACCGGCGCGGATTGCCGTCGTGGGCCGCGCCCGACACGTCGGGCTGCCCGTCGGGCCGCACGTCGTCGTACGGAAAGGCGTACCCGATGGGCGAGTTGGCGTGCACCACGCGTGACCAGTGGTTCGTCACCGTCCCCCGGTAGTAGTCGGCCGCCGTCGCGCCGTTCGGCTGGGTGGGGTGGGTGAGCATGATCGAGCGGTTGAAGCCGGCCGCGAGACGGGCGAGGAGGGCCTTCTTGTCGTCGGGGTCACCGGGGTTGTTGGTGAACGGTCCGTGGTTGCAGGTGAAGATGTCCTTCGAGGTGGGCTTCGCGAAGGAGTGGCCGCCGGCGAAGGTGAGGGTGTCGCCCGAGACCCGCCCCGCCAGGACGCCCCGACCGCCCTGGAGGTCGATCCTCAGGTCCGTCGACCGGTACTTGGCCCACACCTGGTCGATGTAGGAGGCCCAGTAGGCGCGGAACGGCATCTGGTCCGGCCGGTCGAAGTACGGCGCCATCAGGTTCTGCGGTGAGATGACCCGCAGCACCCTGCCGTCACCGCCCCGGATGACGAGCCGGTCCCAGGGCTGACCGTCCCGCGCCGACTGCGCCACCAGATCCGCGGCGATCCGGTCCACCGCCCCGTTGGGCAGCGGGGCGACCGTGTGCGTGCCGTCGCCTTCCAGGGTCAGCCCGATCGGCAGGGCCGTCACCAGGTCGACATAGCTGATGTTGGCGAAGAGTTGGGTGGTGTTGAACGTGAACTCGCAGAACGACCACGTCTTGCCGTAGTTGGCGTCGGCGGGTGTCGCGAAGGCGGGCTCGACCAGCGCGGGGCCCGGGTTGAGGAAGAACTCCAGGGTGCTGTCCCGTACGAAGTAGACGCGCGCGCCGAACATCTGGGGAAGCGTCAGCACCTTGGGTGCCGAGCCCGCCGCGCCGAGCGGGATCGCACAGTCGACGGGCAGGGGCGTCTGGGGTGCCGAGGGCGAGGTCGGCCGGTAGACGCTCCCGTCGGCCCGCAGCAGCACCCAGGCGCCCGTCGACTGCTCGTGACCGGTGACGTACGCCCGGACCGTACCCGGCAACGAGGCGTTGCGGAGGGCGAGTTGACAGGTCGCGGGCGCAGCGTGGGCGGGAGCGCCGAGGGCACCTCCGACGGCGGTGGCGCCGACCGCGGCAGCGGTCGTGGACAGGAACGTACGGCGGGAGATCACGATGGCCTCCTGGGACGTGGGGGAGTGGAGGCACAGCGGACGGGGCCCCTGCTGTGGTTCCCCCACTGTTCCCAGGGGAAGTTGAGCCGTCAAGACTTATGACTGAGAGCGCTCTCAAGAAGGCGGGTGGGTTCATGAGGTGACGACAAGTCGAACGGTGTTCGGGGCCCCTGTGCCGAGGATGGTGAGGACGCCGAGGGCGCTAACCCTGCGGCTGTTCGCTCCTGATCACCGCGAACCGGGCCCCGTACGGGTCGGTGAGCTTGGCGAAGCGCCCCGCCCCCGGGAGGTCGGTGGCGGGCAGCCGGACACCCCCGCCGCGCTCCAGCGCCCTGCTCACCGCCGCGTCCGTGTCCGGGACCTCGAAGTACGGCAGCCAGTACGGTCCGGACCCCGCCTCGCTCGGGTCCTCGTCGAGCGGCACGATGCCGGCGAACATCGACTCCGGCTCGGTGCCCGCCGGGTTCACACAGGTGTAGCTGCCGCCGGCGATGTCGATCGCGGAGGTCTCCCAGCCGAACACGGAGTTGAAGAACCCGGCCGCCGCGGGCAGATCCGGCGTGTACAGCTCCAGCCAGCACAGCGCGCCCGGGTCCATGACGACATCCAGCCCGGTGATGCGCTGGGGCTGCCACACACCGAAGGGCACCCCCGCCCGGTCGGCGAGGATCGCCATCCGGCCCTCGTCCGCCACGTCCATGGGCCGCATCAGCACGGAGCCGTGGGCCTGTTCGACCGCCTTGGCCGTGGCGTCGGCGTCCGGGGTCCGGAAGTAGATGTTCCAGGACGGCGGGCCCTGCTCCGGCGGGTTCTGCATACCGGCGGCGGCGGTACGGCCGTCGAGCCGGAAGAACCCGTACCCGCCCATCTCGGGGCCGGCCGACTCGAACTGCCAGCCGAAGAGGTGCCGGTAGAAGGAAGCTGCGCCCTCGATGTCGGGGGTGCCGAGGTCGATCCAGTTCGGGGCGCCGGTGACAGAGCGGGTGGTGAGCATGGCTGCGCTCCTCTGAAGAGGTCCGAGGGGTCCGTTGCCGCACTGCCGAGTCTGGCACCGCCCACGCGTGACCGCCCGCGCATCGGCCGGACGCGCCGCGGAAAGAGATGCGCGCCCCTCCCGTGCGCCGCCGTGTGTCACCCCGGTGGACGAGGGGACCATGGAGGCCGGGAGCATCGTGTTGATGGCACGTTGATCGAACGTTTTTCGGTGCCCGGCACGATGCCGTGCATGCACAACGACACGATCACCCCGATCGACCGTGCCTGGCAGGAGCGGGCGCTGTGTGCGCAGACGGGGGCAGACTTCTTCTTTCCCGAGCCCGGCAGCTCGGTGCGTGAGGCGAAGCGCATCTGCGGCATGTGCGAGATGCGTACCGCATGTCTCGAGTACGCGCTGTCCAACGACGAACGGTTCGGCGTCTGGGGCGGACTCTCCGAGAAGGAGAGACTGCGGCTCCGGCGCAGCGACAACGGCTGACCGGGCCTGTGGCGCACAGGTCCCACGGTGGCGAACACCCCGGCTCCGCAGGCATGTTCGGTGTCGGATCGGTCGGATCGTCGGCCCTCCGGTCCGGTCGTAAATCGGTGGGCGGCTGCCGGAGCAGGCGCATAGGATCCGGGGACGCGGTCCGGACGTAGCGCAGAGGCAGGCGCACCGCCTTGTCAGGGCGGAAACGCCGGTTCGAATCCGGTCGTCCGGACCGCTCTCCACGGTGGCGCACCGCGCGCCCGACGCATGGCGTTTGCTGCTCCGAAGGCCGCGTGGGCCGGCGGAGCAGCCGCGACATGGCACGGGACACACGGGGGCGGGGCACTCATGAGCGACGACGGCGGCATCACCGACGACGGCTGCGTCACCGAGGACGGCTGCGTCACCGAGGACGGCTGCGTCACCGAGGACGGCGGCATCACCGAGGACGAACTGGCGGCCTTCCACCGTACGGTCGGCCGGCTGCGGGCGCTGCCCGTCGACGACCCCGTGCGGCTACGGGCCGAGCGGGTCGCCGCGTCCTTCGCGCGCGACGGTTGGAAGCGGCGCCGTAAAGCGCTCAGCGCCCGGAAGTCCGCCGCGGACGCCGCCGTGATGGCCGCGACAGCCACCGGAGCCCTGGACCGGCGCGAGGACGCCCCGCTGCCGGAGCGGGCGGCGGGCGGTGGGGGAGTCCTTCTGAAGTCGCGTCACTGCTATGTCTGCAAGACGTCCTATCGACACGTCGACCCGTTCTACCACCGGCTGTGCCCGGACTGCGCCGCCGAGAACACCGCCCGCCGCGCCCTCGGCACCGATCTGAGCGGGCGCCGCGCTGTGCTCACCGGCGGCCGGGTGAAGATCGGCTTCCAGCTGGCGCTGATGATGCTGCGCGACGGCGCCGAACTGCTCGTCACCAGCCGCTTCCCGCACGACACCGTGCGCCGCTTCCGCGCCGAGCCCGGCAGCGCGAAGTGGCTCGACCGGCTGACCGTCGTCGCCGTGGACCTGCGGGACCCGCGCCAAGTACTGGGCCTGTGCGAGCAGTTGAGGCAGGAGGGCGAGCCGCTCGACATCCTGGTCAACAACGCGGCCCAGACGGTACGGCGGCCGCCGGAGTCGTACGCGCTGCTGGCCGCCGGGGAGTACGACGCCCTGCCCGAAGGGGCGCGGCAGGCACCGGGGTTCACGCCGATGCGGATGCTGAGGGCCGGGGCCGCCACCCTGCCCGTCGTATTGCGCGAGGCCGACGAGGCCGGGCTGCTGCCCGACCCCGCCCCGGAGAACTCCTGGTCGGCGCGGCTGGGGGAGCTCGACCCCGCGGAGGTCCTGGAGACCCAGCTGGTCAACTCCCTCGCCCCGGCGCTCCTCTGCGACCGCCTGCTGCCGCTGCTGCTCGCTTCTCCACGCCCCCGCCGTTACGTGGTCAACGTGACCGCCGTCGAGGGCCGTTTCGCCGTGCGCAACAAGACGGCCGGGCATCCGCACACCAACATGGCCAAGGCCGCCCTCAACATGCTCACCCGCACCAGCGCCGCTGAACTGGCGGACCAGGGCGTCCACATGTGCGCCGTCGACACCGGGTGGATCACCGACGAGAACCCCGCCCCCAAGAAACACCGCATGGCCGGCGCCGGCTTCCGCACCCCGCTCGACATCGTCGACGGCGCGGCCCGTGTCTACGACCCGATCGTGCGCGGCGAGGCGGGCGACCCGGTCTCGGGAGTGTTCCTCAAGGACTATCGGGAGGCGGAGTGGTGAGGGAACTGGCTAGGCTCGCGTCCAAGGGCGGGGCGTAGCGCAGAGGCAGGCGCGCCGGTCTCCAAAACCGGAACACGCTGGTTCGAATCCAGCCGCCCCGCCCCCCTGCGCCGCATGCCCCCCGCGCCGCGCAACACTCGCGGCGCGCGGCTGTCACGCCCCGGCGCGCGCCGCCATCCGTGCCTTGCGCGCGGCCAGCTTCTCGTCGAACTTGCGGGCCTCCGCGTCGAGCCCGCCCATGTAGAGACCGAGCTCCTCCTGTGCCTTCATGCCCTCGGGGCCGAGGCCGTCGATCTCCATGATCTTCAGGAAGCGGATGACGGGCGCGAGGACGTCGTCGTGGTGGATGCGCATGTTGTAGACCTCGCCGATGGCCATCTGCGCGGCGGCGCGCTCGAAGCCGGGCATGCCGTGGCCGGGCATCCGGAAGTTCACGACGACGTCCCGGACGGCCTGCATGGTGAGGTCGGGAGCGAACTCGAACGCGGCCTTCAGCAGGTTCCGGTAGAAGATCATGTGCAGGTTCTCGTCGGTCGCGATGCGCGCCAGCATGCGGTCGCACACGGGGTCACCGGAGTGGTGGCCGGTGTTGCGGTGCGAGACGCGGGTGGCGAGCTCCTGGAAGGCGACGTACGCGACGGTGTGGAGCATCGAGTGCCGGTTGTCCGACTCGAAGCCCTCGCTCATGTGGGACATCCGGAACTCTTCGAGCTTGTCCGGGTCCACCGCGCGCGAGGCGAGCAGGTAGTCGCGCATCACGATGCCGTGCCGGCCCTCCTCCGCGGTCCAGCGGTGCACCCAGGTGCCCCAGGCGCCGTCACGGCCGAAGAGGGAGGCGATCTCGTGGTGGTAGCTCGGCAGGTTGTCCTCGGTCAGCAGGTTCACCACGAGGGCGATCCGGCCCACCTCCGAGACCTTCGACTGCCCCTTCTCCCAGGCCTCGCCGTCCTCGAAGAAACCGGGGAAGTTACGGCCGTCGCTCCACGGCACGTACTCGTGCGGCATCCAGTCCTTGGTGACCTTCAGATGCCGGTTGAGTTCCTTCTCGACGACTTCCTCCAGGGCGTACAGCAGCCGCGCGTCGGTCCATTCGCCGGACGGGCTGCCGAGGTGGGGAGAAGTGATCGACACAGAGGCTCCAGGGGGACGTACAGGGAACGGGACGTTCGGTGCTGCCACGGGCGGGCGACCTGAACCTACGGCATCGTAGGCTACGAATCCGTAGGTTACGATGCCGTAGGTTAAGTGTGCTGTAAAGACCGCTGATCAGCGGGTTCCCCAGAAGCGATCGGCGGCATGCCGAAGGCCCCGAGGACCAGCAGGTCCCGGGGCCGAAGAGCCGAAGCGATCGCTCCGTCAGGCGTACAGACCGCGCAGCCGCACCGAGAGGCATGTCACACAGCCCTCGAGCTTCTCGAACTCGCTGATGTCGACCATGACGGGCTCATAGCCGAGGTCGGAGTACAGCTCGGCCGTCTTCGGCGCGCTCGCCGCCATCAGCAGCTTGTCGCCGCCGAGGAGCACGACATGCGCCCCGGCCTCCTCCGGCACCGGCAGGAAACGCCCGAACAGCGACGGGGTGTCCATCTTCGGGATGTGCCCGACGACCGTGCCGTCGGGCAGCGCCGTGACCGCCGACTTCAGATGCAGCACCTTGCTCACCGGCGCGGAGACCACCCGCGCCCCGAGCGGCTCGAACGCGGCCCGCAACTGCTGGATCCCGGCCGCGTTGGTGCGCCCGCCCCGGCCCACGAACACGGTGTCGCCGACCTTGAGGACGTCACCGCCCTCCAGCGTGCCCGGGGCCCAGACCCAGTTCACCGAGCAGCCGAGCGCGGCCACGGCCTCCTCGATCCCCTCGGTCTCGTCCCGGCGGGACTCGGCTCCGGGGCGCGCGATGAGCGCCACGTTCTTGTACATGACGACGGTGTCCTCGACGAACACCGAGTCCGGGCAGTCGTCGGCCGGGTCCACCTCGATCGTCTCCCAGCCGTGTTCACGCAGGGCTTCGCCGTACGCCTCCCACTGCTCGACCGCGAGGTCGACGTCCACCTCGGTGCGTTCGACGTGCGTGACGAGGCCTTCGGCCAGGCGGGGGCTGGGACGGCGGACGAGGGCCTTCTTGCTGGGCACGTGGGTGACTCCGAATCGAACGACGGTTTTCCGGCGTCCGTGAAGCGACGCCGGTCCGCCATCATGCAGTCCCGGCCCACCAGGACAAAACCCCCGCGGGCAGGCTGTGGCCCTCCTGAGATACTCGGCGGTAGCCGCGTGCCCGGTCGCCGCCCCCGCCGGCCGCCCGCCTCAGTCCGCCGTCCCGATCTCCTCCGGGGTGGTCGCCCGCAGCTCTCCCTCCTCCATCAGCAGCCACCGGGTGATCCCGATCGACTCCAGGAACGGCAGGTCGTGGCTGGCCACGATCAGGGCGCCCTCGTACCCCTCCAGCGCGGTCGTCAGCTGCCGCACGCTCGCCATGTCGAGGTTGTTCGTCGGCTCGTCCAGCATCAGCAGCTGCGGGGCGGGCTCGGCGAGCATCAGGGCGGCGAGGGCGGCCCGGAAGCGTTCCCCGCCGGAGAGCGTGGCCGCCTGCTGGTCGGCACGGGCGCCTCGGAACAGGAAGCGGGCCAGCCGCGCCCGGATCCGGTTGTTGGTGGCGTCCGGCGCGAACCGGGCCACGTTCTCGGCGACCGTCAGCTCGTCGTCGAGGACGTCGAGGCGCTGCGGCAGGAACCGCATCGGCACATGGACCGTCGTCTCGCCGGCCACCGGCTCCAGCTCTCCGGCGATCGTCCGCAGCAACGTGGTCTTGCCCGACCCGTTGCGGCCGACCAGGGCGATCCGCTCCGGGCCGCGCAGGTCGAGGCCGCCCTTCACCCGGGCGCCGTACTTCAGTTCCAGGTCCAGCAGGGTGAGGACGCCACGGCCCGGCGGCACGGCCGTGTACGGCAGCTCGACGCGGATCTCGTCCTCGTCCCGTACGGCCTCCACCGCCTCGTCGAGGCGTTCCTTCGCCCCGGCGAGCCGCTCCTCGTGCAGGATGCGGTGTTTGCCCGCGGACTCCTGGGCCGCCCGCTTGCGCCCGCCCGCGACGATCTTCGGTACCCGCTTCTGGTCCTGCATCTTCTGCCCGAACTTCTTGCGCCGGGCCAACTTGACCTGTGCGTCGACGAGTTCACGCTTCTGCTTCTTCAGATCGGACTCGGCGACCCGGACCATCCGCTCGGCCGCCTCCTGTTCGGTGGCGAGCGCCTCCTCGTACGCGGAGTAGTTGCCGCCGTACCAGGTGACCTCACCGGAGTGCAGATCGGCGATCTGGTCGACCAGGTCCAGGAGTTCGCGGTCGTGGCTGACGACGACCATCACCCCGGACCACGCCTCGACCGCGTCGTACAGCCGGCGCCGCGCGTACAGGTCGAGGTTGTTGGTCGGCTCGTCCAGGAGGAGGACGTCCGGGCGGCGCAGCAGCAGTGCGGCCAGCCGCAGCAGCACCGACTCGCCGCCCGAGACCTCACCGATGGTGCGGTCCAGGTCGACGTGGCCCAGCCCGAGTTGGCCGAGGGTCGCCAGTGCGCGTTCCTCGACGTCCCAGTCGTCGCCGACCGCCGCGAAGTGCTCCTCGGCCACGTCGCCCGCCTCGATGGCGTGCAGCGCGGCGCGGGCGGTGGCGATACCGAGCGCCTCGTCGACCTTCAGGCCGGTGTCGAGCGTGACGTTCTGCGGGAGGTAGCCGACCTCGCCGGCCACCCGGACGGTGCCGTCGGTCGGGGTGAGTTCACCGGCCATCAGCTTCAACAGGGTTGATTTCCCGGACCCGTTGACGCCGACGAGCCCGGTCAGGCCGGGGCCGAACGCGATCTGCAGATCGTCGAAGACGGGGGTGCCGTCGGGCCAGGCGAAGGACAGGGAGGCGCAGGTGAGGGAAAGGGGAGTAGACATGAGGAACCTCGCGGGTGCGGGAAGCGGCCAGGGGCGACGCGTTCGAAACACCGCGAGGGCGACATACGGCGGGGGCAAGAGAAAAGCCCGCTGCCGAGGGGACGGCTCGTACGCCGAGGTCGCACGCAACGCACACAGGGGCGCCGGGATACGGCGGGGTGTGTGACGCGGTGTCTCAGGACCTCAGACGAGCAACGTCCTTCTCCAATCGACGGCAACAGGACCGTGGAACAACGTACGGAGGGGCCGGAAGGGTGTCAACGCGATTAACGACCCGACCGGCTTCCGGGCCGGCACCCGGAGCGGCCGCCCCCGGCGGAGCGGGGCGGCGTCTGGGGTGTGGCCTCAGCAGGCGTCGCGCATCAGTTCCGCCAGGTCGTGGTCCAGGTCGACCTGGTGGTGTTCCAGGCCGAGCGGCACCAGATCCATCGAACGCTCCAGGAAGCGGCGTACCTCATCGGCGTGGACGTGCACCACGGCCGTGCCCTCGGGGGCGTGGAACTCCAGGACCAGCCGGTCGTAGCCGTACGGGCGGACCCGTACGTCGCCGAAGCCGACCGAGTCCTCCATGCCGGTGACGAGCAGTTCGCGGGCGAAGGTCCAGCAGACCTCGACGCCCTCCAGCGTGGCCGGGGCGGGGAAGGTCATACGGACGGCGAAGGGATCGCGACGGTCGTAGTGGAGCGTTGCGGGAATGCTCGGCATCCGCGGCGCGGCGGCGACGAGACGGGCCTCGACGGGCTGCTCGATGACGATGGACAACGCCTTGCTCCCTTGTGACGGGTGGACGGATTCCGGTTGACTGAGGCCGGGCAATTGCAAAGACGCCGGATCGGGCCGATCCGTGCACATGAGGGTCGAGTGACCTCTGTCACCGGGCCCAATCACTGTGGTGATCGATTTCTCATCCCGCGTTCCGGGATATGGGAGAGGACACCGGACGCCGCCCGGTGGTTCCCGGGCGAGGGCATCTGGACGGCACCTCGTCGGTGCACTAGCTTCGCCCGCCATGAGGGGCTTGGGGCAGTCGAGGCGGATGAGTCGGACGAGTCGGACGATGACGACGGGCCTGGCCGCGGTGGCACTCGCCGCCGCCCTGGCGGTGCCCGCGCAGGCGAAGGGGGACGCCCGTCCACCGCGCTGGGAACTGAAGGAGACCGGCACTGACGTGCGCTTTCGCGGTCTTGCCGCGGTCAGCCGGACCCACGCGTGGCTGGCGGGTTCCGCCGGCACCGTGCTCCGTACCGGCGACGGGGGCAGGACCTGGCGCAACGTCTCACCGCCCGGCGCACAGGATCTGCAGTTCCGGGACATCGAGGCATTCGACGCACGCAGGGCGGTCGTCCTGGCCATCGGCGAGGGGGAGGCCTCCCGCGTGTACCGCACGGACGACGGCGGTGCGACGTGGACCGAGTCCTTCCGCAACACCGATCCGCGCGCCTTCTACGACTGCCTCACCTTCTTCGACCCCCGCCACGGGCTCGCCATGAGCGACCCGGTGGACGGGAGATTCCGCATCCTGTCCACCGAGGACGGCGGCCGCTCCTGGAAGGTCCTGCCGAACGAGGGCATGCCCCCGGCGCTGGAGGGTGAGGCGGGCTTCGCGGCGAGCGGGCAGTGCCTGGTCGGTTCGGGGCCGCGCGACGTCTGGCTGGCGACCGGAGGGGCGGCACGCGCGCGCGTGCTGCACTCCGCCGACCGGGGGCTCACCTGGACGGTCGCCGACACGCCCGTGCCGGCCGGCGATCCGGCCCGGGGTGTCTTCGCGCTGGCCTTCCGGGACCGGAAGCACGGCATCGCCGTCGGCGGCGACTACCGCGCCGACCAGCCGTCCCCGCGGGCCGCGGCCACCACCGGCGACGCGGGCCGCGCCTGGACGACGGCCGCGCAACCGCCGCCGGCCTACCGGTCGGGCGTCGCCTGGCTCCCGCACAGCCGTACGACCGCTCTCGCCGTCGGCCCCACCGGCACCGATCTGACCACCGACGGCGGCCGCACCTGGCGCACGGTCGACACCGGGTCGTACGACACGGTCGACTGCACCCCGGACCGGGGCTGCTGGGCGGCGGGGGAGCGGGGGCGGGCGGCCCGGCTGGAGAAGTGACCCGTGCGGGGGCGTTCCGGCAGGTGGGCGCGTGCGGGGTTGGTCCGGCCGAGAGGGGTACTTGTGGCGTGTTCGAATCACGAAAGGAGTGATCGGTCATGCCACGCGGTTCGAGCCCGAAGAGGGAACGCCAGTACGAGCACATCAAGGAGAGCGCCGAGGACCGCGGTGAGAGCGAGTCCCGCGCCAAGGAGATCGCCGCCCGGACCGTCAACAAGGAACGCGCCCGCTCCGGCGAGTCCAAGACCGCGAGCCGCAGCTCGACCCAGGACATGTCGTCGAGCAAGCGCGGTGGGCAACGTTCGCACAAGGGATCCGAGGGGCCCACGTACGACCAGCTCTACGCCGAGGCCAAGCGACGGAACATCCAGGGTCGTTCGGACATGAACAAGAGCCAGCTCAAGCGCGCCCTCGGCGACAAGTAGCCCGGGGCCGTGCGCTCGTGCCGGGATGCGTACGCTCGTGGACACCATGACGACCGTACGCATCCCCGCGGGCTGGCCCGCCACCGAAGAGCAAGCTCTGGCCGTGCAGGACGAGTTGCGGAGCAGGGTCGTCCTCGACGAGAGCGGACCGCCCCCGGGTACCGGACGGGTCACCGGCGTCGACGTGGCGTACGACGACGAGCGGGACGTGGTCGTGGCGGCGGCCGTGGTGCTGGACGCGGCCACCCTCGACGTGGTCGCCGAGACCACGGCGACCGGGCAGGTCTCCTTCCCCTACGTCCCCGGCCTGCTCGCCTTCCGCGAGATCCCGACGGTGCTGGCCGCGCTCGACGCGCTGCCGTGCGACCCCGGTCTCGTCGTCTGCGACGGCTACGGCCTCGCGCATCCGCGCCGCTTCGGCCTCGCCGCGCACCTCGGGGTCCTCACCGGCCTGGCCACGATCGGCGTCGCCAAGAACCCCTTCACCTTCACCTACGACGACCCCGGCACGGCGCGCGGCAGCGCGTCCCCGCTCCTCGCGGGCACCGAGGAGGTCGGCCGCGCCCTGCGCACCCGCGACGGCGTCAAGCCGGTCTTCGTCTCCGTCGGCCACCGCGTCGACCTCGACAACGCCTGCGCCCACACCCTCGCCCTCACCCCGTCCTACCGCCTCCCGGAAACCACCCGCCGAGCCGACTCCCTGTGCCGCCGGGCCCTGCGGACCACGACCGCCTGACTCCGGCAGGGGGCGGCGCCCCGGACCGCCTCGCGCATCCGCGCCGGTTCGGCCTCGCCGCGCACCTCGGCGTCCTCACCGGCCGCGGCTCGGTGCGCGCCCCGGCCGGATGGAGGCGTATCTGCCCGTCATGACCTTCGCGATCGCCTGATCGTCCCGGCCGCGACGGCACCGCTGGGCCGCCGGGACCGGTGGCTGCCCGGCCCACCGGCCCACCGACGCGCCGGCGTGCCGGCCGCCGAGTCACACCGGAGCGCCCGCCGTACGAGGCCGTCGGGGCACCGGTCGGGCGCACGCGCGGACCGGGTACCTGAGTACGAACTGAGTACCTGTACGGATGCCGGCGCCTCGTCATGATCGGCAGGCTGTGCCGTATGACGACGCACCGAGCCCCGAAGCCCGCCGCCAGCCCCACCCAGCCCGTCGAGCGGGCCGTGACGACCGGTCTGCTCCTCGCCGTGTTCGCCGGACTGGCCTGGATCGCCGGGATGGTCTACACGCTGACCGGGTGGGCGCAGTAGGCCGGTCGGCGCCTCACCGGGTCACCGGGTCGCCGCCACCCGGAACCTGATCCCCGCGGCGCGCAGCCGCTCGATCAGCGCGTCGCCCATCGCGACCGCCGTCGTGACCTGTCCCGCCGTGGCGGGGAGGTCGTCGAAGGCCAGGCACAGGGCGGACTCGGCGAACATCTTCGCCGTCTCGCCGTAGCCGGGGTCGCCGCCCGCGACCTCCGTGAAGACCCGGCGTCCGCCGCCCTCGCCGACGAAACGCACCGAGAACCAGCTCTTCGCCCGCTTCTCCGCACTCGGGCCCTCACCCGGCTTGAGCCGGTCGCCCAACCAGCGCCGTAGGGGCGGCACCTGGGCGGCGGCGACGACCGCGCCGACGAACGCGACGCCGCCCACCGCGAAGGGGAGCGTCCTGACGGCCGCGTAGTGGCGGTAGCGGAAGTCCGGACCGTAGCGCCGCAGGGCGCGCGCGGAGCGCTGCACCACCTGCGCGTCGATGGTCGGCAGCGGCAGCGCCCACGCCCCGACCTCCTTGGCGAACCGGGGCGCGCTCACCGGCGCGTACGCCCGGCGCCCCACGAGGCGCGGTTCGTGCCGCCTGCGGTCCTGCGCGGCGGCCATCGTCTGCCGGCCGCGGGAGAACCCGGTGAGCGCGGAGTTGAACGTGCCGCCCGAGAACATGCCCTCGGCGCGCACGAAACCGTCCACGGTGATCGGCACGTCCTCCGGGAGCTGCCGCACGGTGAAGTACGCGCCCAGGTCGTGCGGTATCGAGTCGAAGCCGGCCGCGTGCACGATGCGGGCGCCGGTCTCGCGAGCGCGTGCGTCGTGACGGACGTACGTGAGATCGACGAACTCGGGTTCGCCGGTGAGATCCAGATAGTCGGTGCCCTCGTCCGCGCAGGCGGCCACCAACTCCTCGCCGTGGGTGATGTACGGCCCGACGGTCGTGGCCACCACCCGCGCCTGGCGGGCGAGTTCGCGCACGGCGTCCGGATCGGACCCGTCCGCCCGGAGCACACCGATCCCCGCGCCTGAGGGCAGCCGTTCGCGCAGCGCGGCGAGCTTCTCCGCGTTGCGCCCGGCGATCGCCCAGCGCAGTCCTTCGGGCGCGTTCTCGGCGAGATACCGCGCGGTGAGCTCCCCGACGAACCCCGTGGCCCCGTAGAGCACGATGTCGTACGCCCGCTCGGCCCGCTCGGCCCTGTCCTGCCCCTTGCTCATGGAACCCCTCAGCACTCGCCCACGGCCCGCCCACGCGCCGTTGTCGGTGGCTGAGGCTAGCGTGAGGGACGAGCAGTCGAGTGCGCGGGATCCGGAGGTGGCCGTGACCGTACCGAAGAACGCCCTGAAAAAATGGGAGAAGGTGCGCGAGTTCGCCCTCGGGATGCCCGGCGCGGTCGAGGAGTTCCCGTGGGGCGAGAGCGTCGCGAAGGTCAACAAGAAGGTGTTCGTGTTCCTAGGGACCGATGACGGCGGCTATCCGCTGGGCGTCACCGTCAAGCTCAGGGACGAGGCGACGCATGCCCACGCCCTGACCTGTCCGGGCGCCGAACCCGCGGGGTACGGCCTGGGCAGGTCCGGCTGGGTGCGTGTCCCGCTGGAGGAGAAGGGTGCCCCGGGCGCGGAGCTGCTGTGCGACTGGGTGGAGGAGAGCTACCGCGTGATCGCCCCGAAGCGGCTGATAGCGGAGCTGGACGCCCGCTGAGGGCCGCTCCGCGGGTCCGACGAGGCCGGGCTGACACCTGCCGCGACTCCGGGCACAATGACCGAGCGGGTGACTAAGCGTTTGCTCATACGGGGCTTGTGCGGAGTGGAACACGTTCTTAGCATCACTGGTGTTACATCGTTTGTGTCATAGAGCTTGGGGGCTCGATGTCAGTGGCGAAGACGCCCGGGCACGGTCCGCTCGCCGGTGTGCGCGTGGTCGAACTCGCGGGCATCGGCCCGGGACCGTTCGCCGCCATGCTCCTCGGTGATCTCGGTGCCGACGTCGTCCGCGTCGACCGACCGGGCGGCGCCGGCCTCGCGGTGAACCCGCTGTACGACGTCACCAACCGCAACAAGCGGTCGGTGATCGTCGACCTGAAGTCCCCGGACGGCCCGGACACCGTCCTCGGTCTGGCCGAACGCGCCGACATCCTGATCGAGGGCTACCGGCCGGGCGTCGCCGAACGCCTCGGCGTCGGCCCCGAGACCTGCCACGCCCGCAACCCGGGACTGGTCTACGGCCGGATGACCGGCTGGGGCCAGCAGGGGCCGCTCGCCCAGCGCGCCGGCCACGACATCGCGTACATCGCCCTGACCGGCACCCTCGGCATGACCGGAGCGCCGGGCACCCCGCCCGTCGCTCCCGCCAACCTCCTCGGCGACTACGCGGGCGGCTCCCTCTATCTCGTCGTCGGCGTCCTCGCCGCCCTCCACCACGCCCGCGCGACCGGCGCCGGGCAGGTCGTGGACGCGGCCATCGTCGACGGCACCTCGCACCTGTCCGCGATGATCCACGGCATGCTCGCCGCCGGCGGCTGGCAGGACCGCCGCGCCGCCAACCTCCTCGACGGCGGCTGCCCCTTCTACGGCACCTACGAGACCGCCGACGGCCGGTACGTCGCCGTGGGCGCCCTTGAACAGCAGTTCTACGAGGAGTTCGTGGACCTCCTGGGCATCGGGGACCGGGCCCCGGCCCGCAAGGACACAGCCGCCTGGGGCGACCTGCGCGAGACGGTCGCGGCCCGCTTCAAGACCCGTACGAGGGACGAGTGGACGGCCGTCTTCGAGGGCTCCGACGCCTGTGTGGCCCCCGTCCTGTCGCTCCGCGAGGCCCCGCACCACGCGCATCTCGCGGCCCGGGGCACCTTCACCGACTTCGGCGGCATCACCCAGCCCGCCCCCGCGCCCCGCTTCTCCGCCACCCACACCTCGGTCCGCACCGGACCCGCCCAGCCGGGCGCCGACACGGCGGAGGTGGCCCACGACTGGGGCATAGCGGGCCTCCTGCCCGACAGGCGGGCCGAGGACGCGCCCGCCGAGGACGGCCCCGCGAAGGACACCGACTGACACCGGCCTCCGGGCCGCACCCTCCCGCCACTGGAAAGGCCAGACTCGTGAGCACCGAAGCGTACGTGTACGACGCGATCCGCACCCCGCGCGGCCGCGGCAAGGCGAACGGCTCCCTGCACGGCACCAAGCCGATCGACCTCGTCGTCGGACTGATCCACGAGGTCCAGGGCCGCTTCCCCGGCCTCGACCCGGCCGCCGTCGACGACATCGTGCTCGGTGTCGTGGGTCCGGTCGGAGACCAGGGCTCCGACATCGCCCGGACCGCCGCGATCGCCGCCGGACTGCCCGACACCGTGGCCGGCGTCCAGGAGAACCGCTTCTGTGCCTCGGGCCTGGAGGCCGTCAACCTGGCCGCCGCGAAGGTCCGTTCGGGCTGGGAGGACCTGGTGCTCGCCGGTGGCGTCGAATCGATGTCCCGGGTGCCGATGGCGTCGGACGGCGGCGCCTGGTTCAACGACCCGATGACCAATCTGGCGGTCAACTTCGTACCGCAGGGCATCGGCGCCGACCTCATCGCCACGATCGAGGGATTCTCCCGGCGCGACGTGGACGAGTACGCGGCACTGTCCCAGGAGCGCGCGGCGGCCGCCTGGAAGGACGGCCGGTTCGACCGGTCCGTCGTCCCCGTCAAGGACCGCGCCGGACTCGTCGTCCTCGACCACGACGAGTACCTGCGGCCCGGCACCACCGCCGACTCGCTCGCCAAGCTGAAGCCGTCCTTCGCGGACATCGGCGAACTGGGCGGCTTCGACGCGGTGGCGCTGCAGGAGTACCACTGGGTCGAGGAGATCGACCACGTCCACCACGCGGGCAACTCCTCCGGCATCGTGGACGGCGCGGCCCTCGTCGCCATCGGCACCAGGGAGATCGGCGAGCGCTACGGCCTGCGCCCGCGCGCCCGGATCGTCTCCGCCGCCGTCTCCGGCTCCGAGCCCACCATCATGCTCACCGGCCCCGCGCCCGCGACCCGCAAGGCCCTCGCCCGGGCCGGGCTGACCATCGACGACATCGACCTCGTCGAGATCAACGAGGCGTTCGCCGCCGTCGTGCTCCGCTTCGTCAAGGACATGGGCCTCTCGCTCGACAAGGTCAACGTCAACGGCGGCGCGATCGCGCTCGGCCACCCGCTCGGCGCGACGGGGGCGATGATCCTCGGCACGCTGGTCGACGAACTGGAGCGCCAGGACAAGCGGTACGGGCTGGCCACGCTCTGCGTGGGCGGCGGCATGGGCATCGCGACGATCGTCGAACGCGTCTGAAACCCGGCGGAACCAAGAGACTTCTACGGAGAGCCCCGCTATGACCGAGAGCACCACCATCCGCTGGGAACAGGACCGCACGGGCCTCGTCACCCTCGTCCTCGACGACCCCGACCAGTCCGCGAACACCATGAACCAGGCGTTCCGCGACTCCCTCGCGGTGATCACCGACCGCCTGGAGGCCGAGAAGGACACCGTCCGCGGCGTCATCATCACCTCCGCCAAGAAGACCTTCTTCGCCGGCGGCGACCTCCGCGACCTCATCAAGGTCACCCCCGACACCGCACAGCAGCTGTTCGACGGCGGCCTGGAGATCAAGCGCAACCTGCGCCGCATCGAGACCCTCGGCAAGCCGGTCGTCGCGGCGATCAACGGCGCCGCCCTCGGCGGTGGTTACGAGCTGGCCCTCGCCTGCCACCACCGCGTCGCGCTCGACGCCCCCGGCTCCAAGATCGGGTGCCCGGAGGTCACCCTCGGCCTGCTCCCCGGAGGCGGCGGCGTCGTCCGCACCGTCCGGCTGCTGGGCATCACCGACGCCCTGCTGAAGGTGCTGCTCCAGGGCACCCAGTACTCCCCGCAGCGCGCCCTGGAGAACGGCCTGATCCATGACGTGGCCGCCACCCAGGACGAGTTGATGGACAAGGCCCGCGCGTTCATCGACGCCAACCCCGAGTCGCAGCAGCCGTGGGACAGGCCCGGTTACCGCATCCCCGGCGGCACCCCCGCCCACCCGAAGTTCGCGGCGAACCTGCCCGCCTTCCCCGCCACCCTGCGCAAGCAGACGAACGGCGCGCCCTACCCGGCGCCGCGCAGAGTCCTCGCCGCCGCCGTCGAGGGCGCCCAGGTCGACTTCGAGACCGCCCAGGTCATCGAGGCCCGCTACTTCGTGGAGCTCGCCGCCGGGCAGACCTCCAAGAACATGATCCAGGCCTTCTTCTTCGACCTCCAGGCCGTCAACTCCGGCGCGAACCGCCCCCAGGGCATCGCGCCCCGCCAGGTCCGCAGGGTCGCCGTCCTCGGCGCCGGGATGATGGGCGCCGGCATCGCGTACTCCTGCGCCCGCGCGGGCATCGAGGTCGTCCTGAAGGACGTGACGCCCGAAGCGGCCGCGAAGGGCAAGGGGTACTCGGAGAAGCTCTGCGCCAAGGCGGTCGCCAAGGGCCGCACCACCCAGGAGAAGGCCGACGCCCTCCTCGCCCTGATCACCCCCACCGCCGACCCGGCCGACCTCGCGGGCTGCGACGCCGTCATCGAGGCCGTGTTCGAGAACACCGAGCTCAAGCACAAGGTGTTCCAGGAGATCGAGGGGGTCGTGGCACCGGACGCCCTGCTCTGCTCCAACACCTCCACCCTCCCCATCACCGAGCTCGCCGAGGGCGTCGTCCGCCGGTCCGACTTCATCGGCCTGCACTTCTTCTCGCCCGTCGACAAGATGCCCCTCGTCGAGATCATCAAGGGCGAGCAGACCGGCGACGAGGCCCTGGCCCGCGCCTTCGACCTGGTCCGTCAGATCAAGAAGACCCCGATCGTCGTCAACGACTCGCGCGGCTTCTTCACCTCCCGGGTCATCGGCCACTTCATCGACGAGGGTGTCGCGATGGTCGGCGAGGGCATCGAGCCCGCGTCCGTCGAACAGGCGGCGGCCCAGGCGGGCTACCCCGCCAAGGTCCTCTCCCTCATGGACGAGCTGACCCTCACCCTGCCCCGCAAGATCCGCGCGGAGTCCCGGCGGGCCGTGGAGGAGGCGGGCGGGACATGGACCGTCCATCCGGCCGAGGCCGTGATCGACCGCATGGTCGACGAGTTCGGCCGCCCCGGCCGCAGCGGTGGCGCCGGGTTCTACGACTACGGGCCCGACGGCCGCCGCGCCAAGCTCTGGCCCGGGCTGCGCGAGCACTTCACGCGGCCGGGGTACCGGATCCCCTTCCAGGACATGCAGGAGCGGATGCTCTTCGCGGAGGCCCTGGACACCGTGCGGCTGCTGGAGGAGGGCGTTCTCACCTCCGTCGCCGACGCCAACATCGGGTCCGTCTTCGGGATCGGGTTCCCCGGGTGGACCGGTGGGGTATTGCAGTACATCAACGGTTACGAGGGTGGGCTCCCGGGGTTCGTCGCGCGAGCGCGTGAGCTGGCCGGGCGTTACGGGGAGCGGTTCGAGCCGCCGGCGCTGCTGGTGGAGAAGGCGCAGAAGGGGGAGCGGTTCGAGGACGCGTGAGGTCGTGGGGCGGCCGGGGCTCTTCTCGCCCCCGCCGTCCCTGCCCGTCCCGTCCACCACGGGCTGCGCTCCTGACGGGCGCGGTTCATCGTCCGAGTGGGGCCGAACCATTCGGCGGCGGGAGGGAGTTGGGCATGGTGGTGGCCGGGAACATCGACGAGGTCGTGGACGGGCTAGCCGGGGTGGTGCGGGAGGCGCGCCGGGACCGTGACCGGGTGGGGTACTTCGCCGCGCTGTACCGGCAGGTGACCGTCGAGGTCCGCACGGCCATCCACGAGGGGTTGTTCGACGACGGCCCCCGCATGGACCGCTTCGACACACTCTTCGGCAACCGCTATTTCGAGGCCCACGACGCCTGGCGCCGTGACCGGAGCGGGCCGCGCTGCTGGCGCGAGACGTTCGGGCTGCTCGACGACCCCGACACCGTCATCGTCCAGCACATGCTCCTCGGCGTGAACGCGCACATCAACCTGGACCTGGCCGTCGCCGCCGCGCGGACCAGCCCGGGCGAGGACATCCACGCGCTACGACGCGACTTCCTCCTGATCAACGACATCCTCGGGCGGGTGGTGCTGGCGGTGCAGGACTCGCTCGGCGCGCTGTCGCCGCTGATGTCGCTGCTGGATCAGGTGGGAGCCCGCACCGACGAGCGGATCCTCGACTTCAGCGTGCGACGGTCAAGAGAGGAGGCCTGGTTCAACGCCGTGCTGCTCGCGGGCCAGAGCGAGGAGGAACGCGCGGCCACCATCGAGCGGCTCGACATCCGGGCCGCCGTCCTCGCCCGGTTGATCGCCCGTCCCGGCGGCCTCGTCCGACCGGCCCTGCAGCTGATCCGCGGCACCGAGAGCGACGACGTGCCCGCCGTCATCACCCACCTGGACCGCGCCGTGCGGTGAGCCCCGGGCCGGGGCGAGCAAGCACGACAGACCCCCCTCCCGCGGCGCGAGCGCGAAGCCTGGCTGTGAAAGGTGTTCAGGACTCAGCCGTCCACTGGCTCAGCTCGTCCTTCAACGACCGTTGGAAGGTCGTCAACAACGCCTGCACGACCAGCGGTTGCATATGCGCCGACAGCGACTTCACGGCCTGCGGATCCCGTTCCGCCACCGCGTCGCGGAAGAGCCGCGACAACTCCTGGGCCGCCGCGCGCGAGTGCTCGATCAGTACGGTCCGCGCGGCGCGGATCGACTCCTCCGACAGCGGTACGCCGAGCAGCTCCACGCCCAGTCGCAGCAGACCCGGGTCCACGCGGAGACCGTCACCGTCCCGTTCCACCACGCCCATCGCCACGAGCCGTTCGACATCCCGCTCGCCCAGGGACCGTCCCGCCCGCCGGTCGAGCTCCTCCCGCGTGAGCGTCGCCACCGCGTCCGGTGCCCAGGAGGCCACCACCGCGCGCTGGAGCGCGAGGTCGCGCGGGGTGAGGTCCGGCGGCAGCCGGCGCAGGTACCCCTCGATGGCGGCCAGGGTCATGCCCTGCCGCTGCAGCTCCTCGATCAGCGCGAGCCGGGCGAGATGGTCCGGGCCGTAGTGCCCGACCCGGCGGGGCCCGATCTCCGGCGGCGGCAACAGGCCCCGAGTGCCGTAGAAGCGGACCGTACGCACCGTGACCCCCGCCCGCGCGGCCAGCTCGTCGACGGTGAGAACGATGTCCTCGGAGCCGGAGCCGGAGCCGGAGCCGGAGCCGGAGCCGGAGCCGGAGCCGGAGCCGGAGCCGGAGCTCTCCCCGATGTCGGTCGTCATGCACAGCAGTATCGCTGTCCCACCAGTGCTGTGACACCTCGGTCGGCACCGACTGTCGGTGCCGCCCCGTACGGTGGCGTCATGTCGGGGATCACGTACATACGGGGCGACGCGACCCTGCCGATGGGCAAGGGGGTCAAGGTCATCGCCCACGTCAGCAACGACCTGGGCGGCTGGGGCAAGGGCTTCGTCCTCGCCCTGTCCCGCCGCTGGCCCGAGCCCGAGGCCGCCTACCGGGCCTGGCACCGCGACCGAGCGACCAACGACTTCGGACTCGGTGCCGCCCAGTTCGTCCAGGTCGGCCGCTACACCTGGGTCGCCAACCTGATAGGCCAGCGCGGCATCCGCACCGGCAGCAAGGGGGTGCCCGTTCGCTACGAGGCCATCGACACCGCCCTCGGCCTGCTCGCCGACAAGGCCCTGGAGCTGGACGCCTCGGTCCACATGCCCCGCATCGGCTGCGGACTCGCGGGCGGCAAGTGGTCCCGGGTCGAGCCCCTGATCACCGACCGACTGGTCCGGCGCGGGATATCGGTGACGGTGTACGACCACGGGGACTGATCCCGGGCCGGAGCGCGGTACCGCACCCGTGGGAACGGGTAGGGCACCGGTATGGATCTTCTCCCGATGGACATCGGCCCGTTGAACCCCGTCGTCGGGGAACTCGTCGTCGCGGCAGTGCTGTTCGTGCTCGTGTTCCTCTTCTTCGTCCGGTTCGTGCCCCGGATCCAGCGCGTCCTGGACGAACGGGAGGCCGCGACGAAGGGGACCGAGACCGAGGCCGAAGCCCTGCGGGAGCAGGCCCGGATCAAGCGGGCCGAGGTGGCGGCGGCCCTGGCCGAAGCCCGGCACGAGGCCGCCCGCATCCGTCAGCGCGCCGTCGAGGAGGGCACGGCCCTGATCGCCGAGGCCCGCGCCGACGGCCGGCGCGAGTACACCACCCTGCTCGCCGAGGGTCATGCCCGCCTCGCCGCGGACCGCGCCACAGCCGAGGCCGAACTCCGCGTCCACGTAGCGGAACTGGCCTCGGATCTGGCCGCCAGGATCATCGGAGAACCGATCGAGGCGAAGGTCCGCCCGCGTCCCTGAAAGGGGGCGAAACCGGGGGAGCGCTGTCGCGTCGGTGGGGAAGCCGCCGACGCGAAGCCGTTCGGCGTCTGTCGAGTCCCTGCGAGCCCGGACGTGTCCATGGCCGCTCCCGCCACAGGATCGCCATTCGGCCGTCACGAGCGATCCGGCCCCACGCTCCTTTCCGGCCACACCATGGCCGAAGTCCCGCGAGTCCCCGATAGTCCCTCTGTCGCACGGGAGTTGACCGCAGTACCGTCCGCGCATGCCGATACCTGTGCGACGCACACGCTTCACGACCTGGAGATCGCTCGCGACGGCGGCCGCGGCCGCCGCCCTCACGGCCACGTTCCTCACCCCGGCGGCCGCCGGCACCCCGACGTCCCGGACGAGTGAGCCGATCTACTCGTACGACGACGCCGTCCGCGAATCCGTCTGGGTGGACACCGGGCTCGACGGTGACCGCGACGGGAGGCCGGACCGGGTCGCCGTCGACATCGTCCGCCCGACTGAACCCGCCCGGCGGGGCCGCGAGATTCCCGTGATCATGGACGCCAGCCCCTACTACTCCTGCTGTGGACGCGGCAACGAGGGGCAGCGCAAGACGTACGACGCGAACGGGAACGTCGTCCAGATGCCGCTGTTCTACGACAACTACTTCGTGCCGCGCGGCTACGCCTTCGTCGCCGTCGACCTCGCGGGCACCAACCGCTCCGACGGCTGTGTGGACGTCGGCGGCCGCTCCGACATCCAGTCGGCCAAGGCTGTCGTCGACTGGCTCAACGGCCGGGGCCGGGCCTACACCACCCGCACGGGCACCACGAAGGCCAGGGCCGGCTGGACCAACGGCAGGACCGGCATGATCGGCAAGAGCTACGACGGCACGATCGCCAACGGCGTGGCCGCCACCGGAGTCGAGGGACTGGAGACCATCGTCCCGATCGGCGCGATCTCCTCCTGGTACGACTACTACTTCGCCAAGGGCGCCCCCCTCTACAACTCGGGCCCCGAGTGGCTGTCCGACTACGTCGAGAGTCCCGACGCCCGCGCCAAGTGCGGCCACGTCCAGCGCGAACTCGTCGACGGCGCCCCGCGCACCGGGGACCGGACCCCGCTGTGGACGGAACGCGACTACGTCAAGGACGTCCGGAAGATCGACGCCAGCGTCTTCGTCATCCACGGGCAGCAGGACCTCAACGTCCGCCCCAAGCACTTCGGCCAGTGGTGGGACGCCCTCGCGAAGCACGGCGTCGAGCGCAAGATCTGGCTCTCCGAGGTCGGCCACGTCGACCCCTTCGACTTCCGCCGCGCCGCCTGGGTCGACACGCTGCACCGCTGGTTCGACCACGAACTCCTCGGCTACGACAACGGCATCGACGACGAGCCGATGGCCGACATCGAACGCCACCCGGACCGGTGGGAGACGTCCACGGTCTGGCCGCCGCGCGCCACCAGCGCCACGACCCTCCGTCCGGCCGAGGGCGGTGAGCCCGGCGTCGGCACCCTCGGACTGCGCAAACGGTCCGGCACCGAGACCTTCACCGACGACCCCGCGCTGAACGAGACCGACTGGGCCGCCCACGTCGACAGGTCCACCCCGGAGAAGGCGGGCTTCGTCACCGCGCCCCTCGGCAGGGACCTGCGTCTGTCCGGCTCCTCCAAGGTGACCGTCACCGCCACGCCCACCACCTCCACCGCGCATCTCTCGGCGGTCCTCGTGGACCTCGGTCCGGACACCATCCGCGACTACGCGACCACCGGCGAGGGCATCACCACCCTCGCCGAGCGCACCTGCTGGGGCCCGAGCACCACCGGTGACAGTTCCTGCTTCCGGGAGACGAAGGCCAAGACCGCGGACGTCGACTACACGATCTTCAGTCGCGGCTGGGCCGACCTCGGCAACCACTCCTCCGCCACGGGAGCCCCGCTCACCCCCGGCACCCCGTACACGATCACCCTCGACCTGCACGCGAGCGATCACGTCGTCCCGGCGGGGCACCGCCTCGCGCTGATCATCGCGGGCACCGACGAGGACCTCATCGACCCGCCGTCGAGCACGCCCACCCTGACCATCGACCTCGAGCGCACCTCCGCGCAGGTCCCGCTGGTCGGCGGCAGCGCGGCCTTCGCGAAGGCCACCGCGGGAGCCGACGCCCGTCCGGAGTCCTCGGTCCTCGACGGCGTCCGCGACCCGAGCCGGGCCGCCCGCGTCCCGGGCGGTGGAGCATGAGGGCCCGGATCGCGGCACTGATCGCCACGGCGCTCGCGGTGCCCCTGCTGTCCACGCCCGCGCAGGCGACGGACACCCCCCGCACCACCCCGCCGCGCACGGGATTCGAGCGGTCGGGCGGCGCACGCTGGACCAGCCAGCCCGAGGAGCAGGCGTTCCTGGCCGCCGTCGACCGGGCGAGCGACCGGGTGTCGACGACCCGGATCGGTACGACCGAGCAGGGCCGCCCGCTCCAGCTCGTCCGTATCGGCACCCGCCCCACCTCGCGCACGGTCCTGCTCATCTGCAGTCAGCACGGCGACGAGCCCTCCGGCCGGGACGCCTGCCTCACCACCGTTCGCGACCTCGCCTTCGCCAGGGACGGGCGGACCGAACGGCTGCTGAGATCCACCACCGTGCTCGTCGTCCCCACCGCCAACCCGGACGGCCGGGCCGCCGACACCCGCGGCAACGGCGACGGCGTCGACATCAACCGCGACCACCTCGCCCTGCGGACCGCCGAGGCGCGGGCACTCGCCGCGGTCCTGCGCGACCGCACACCCGACATCGTCTACGACCTGCACGAATACGGTGCCACCCCGCAGTACTACGACAAGGACCTCTTCGACCTCTGGCCGCGCAACCTCAACACCGACCCGGCCGTCCACGGCGAGGCCCGCAAGCTCTCCCTCGACCACGTACGTCCGGCCGCCGGGGCCGCCGGCCACTCGACCGGCACCTACGGCATCTGGACCGACCCGGTCACCGGTGATCCGATCCGCCAGGTCGCCGGTGACGGCCAGGAACGCATCCTGCGCAACATGTCCGGAATCAAGCACTCGGTCGGGCTGCTGATCGAGAGCCGGGTGGAACCCCTGACGGCCGGCACCCCGGAACCGGCCAACAACCTGCGCCGGGTGAACTCCCAACTCGCCGCGCTGAAAGGCCTGTTCGGCTTCGCCGTCGAACGCGGCCGGCAGGTCGACCGGGTGACCGGCGCGGCCCGGCTCGTCGGCCTCCGTGACACCGGCCCGGTCTATGTCGGCGGCGCCGACAACGACCCCGCCGAACCCGCGGAGGTGATCCAGGACCCACCCTGTGGCTACCGGCTCAGCGCACAGCAGTACGAGGAGTTCGCGGACGAGCTGGCGCTGCACGGTGTCCGTGTGAGGCCGAAAAGCGACGGTGACGGCGTCCTCGTACCGCTGCGCCAGCACCTGCGCGCGCTGGTCCCGCTGCTGCTCGACGAGCGGGCGCCGTACCGCCTGACGCAGGGGGTGCCCGACACCGCCTGTTGAACGAGAAAGCATCGAGGTCACATGTGGTAGGGGTTCCTGGGCAGGAGAAGGTCAGTTCCGGCCACTCGCTGAAAGGTTCCACCTGTGACGCACGATCATCGCACCACCCACCACGGGGGAGGCGCGCTTCCGGGTTCGGAGGCGGGTCTCCCCGGCGGCGGGCGGCCCCGGACGGACCGCGTCGTATTCGGTGTGACGGCGGCGCTCACCCTGGCCTTCGTGCTCTGGGGCGCCATCTGGACCGACGCACTCGAAACCGTCTCCGGCAAGATGCTGAACGGCCTGATCCACAACGGTGGCTGGGCGTTCATGCTGGCCGCCTCCTGCTTCGTCGTCTTCGCCCTGTGGCTCGCGGTCAGCCGCTACGGCCGTATCCACCTCGGCGTCGAGGGCGAGAAACCCGAGTTCCGCACGGTCTCCTGGGTCGCCATGATGTTCAGCGCCGGCATGGGCATCGGCCTGATGTTCTACGGCGTCAGCGAGCCCCTCGCCCATTACACCGCGCCCCCGCCGGGCACCAGCCCCACGGGCTCCGGGGAACGCATGGAAACGGCGATGGCGACCACGCTCTTCCACTGGACGCTGCACCCCTGGGCGATCTACGCGGTGGTCGGACTCGGCATCGCCTACAGCACCTTCCGCAAGCAGCGCCGCCAGACCATCAGCGCCGTCTTCACCCCGCTGATCGGCGAGAAGCACGCCAACGGCGCCGCGGGCCGGGCCATCGACATCCTGGCGATCATCGCCACGATCTTCGGTTCGGCGGCCTCCCTGGGCCTCGGCGCCCTCCAGATCGGCTCCGGGTTCCGGGAACTGGACTGGATGAACAAGGTGAGCACGGGACTGCTCGTCGCCATCATCGCCGTCCTGACCCTGGCCTTCGTCGCCTCCGCCGTCTCCGGGGTGGAGAAGGGCATCCAGTGGCTGTCCAACACCAACATGGTGCTGGCCCTGGTACTCGCGATCTTCGTCTTCGTCGCCGGACCCACCATCCTGATCCTCGACCTCCTGCCCACCTCGGTCTTCTCCTACCTCGGCGACCTGCCGCAGCTCGCGGGCCGCACCGAGGCGTCCGGCGGCGAGGGCGTCGCCGACTGGCTCGGCAGCTGGACCGTCTTCTACTGGGCGTGGTGGATCTCCTGGACGCCCTTCGTCGGCATGTTCATCGCCCGCATCAGCCGCGGCCGCACCATCCGCCAGTTCGTCGGCGGCGTCATCCTCGTGCCCAGCACCGTCAGCCTCGTCTGGTTCGCGGTCTTCGGCGGCGCGGCGATGAAGCTCCGGGATCAGGGCCGGCTCGGTGAGGAGGCCACACCGGAGGGCCAGCTCTTCGCCGTCCTGCACGAGTTCCCCGCCGCCACGGTCTCCAGCCTGCTCGTGATGATCCTCGTCGGCATCTTCTTCGTCTCCGGCGCCGACGCCGCGTCCATCGTCATGGGCACGCTCTCCCAGCGTGGCGCGCTCGAACCCGGCCGCTTCGTCGTCGTCTTCTGGGGCATCGTCACCGGGGCCGTCGCCGCGATCATGCTCCTCGTCGGCAGCGGCCAGGGCGACGCCCTGACCGGCCTGCAGAACCTCACGATCCTGGCCGCCGCGCCGTTCGTCCTGGTCATGATCGGCATGTGTGTCGCGATGATGCGCGACCTGCGCCGGGACCCCGTGATGGTCCGCGAGGAGATGGCCTCCGAGGCGGTCGAACTCGCCGTCATCGAGGGCCACAAGCGCTACGACGGCGAGTTCGAGATCCGGGTCGGCCCCGGCCAGGGCACGGAGATCGAGGGGGACCCGATCGGTCATCGCGCGGAGTGAGGACGGCCGCGGGGAACGCCGCCGGGGCGCGGGGATCGGACACCGCAGGCCCGTCGTGGCCGGTCGCGTCGTTCCCCGCGCCCGTGCCGGGTCACCCGACGGCGAGTCGTGGGCACCGCTCCCCGCGCCCGTGACGTGTCAACCGGCGGCGAGCCGCGCGGCCTCCCTCGCACATCCCCACGCCACCGTGACCCCGGCCCCACCGTGCCCGTAGTTGTGCACCGACACCCGCCCGTCCGACCGGAGTTCGCGTTCCAGACGAACCGCCGGGCGCGAGGGCCGCAGCCCGACCCGGTGCTCGATGATCCGGGCCCCCGCGATCTCCGGCCGAACCGCCGCGCACCGCCGCACGATCTCCTCCGCGATCACCGGGTCCGGTGTCAGGGACCAGGCGTCCTCCTCCGCCGTACCGCCGAGGATCAGCCCGCCCGGCTGCGGCATGAAGTACGTGCTCTCGGAACCGGAGTGGTCCACCGACGTGAGCCAGGTGGTGACCCCGGGGTTCTCCACGACGACCAACTGCCCCCGCACCGGCCGTACGGAAGGGTCCGGCACCAGCTCGCGGGCGCCCAGCCCCGTGCAGTTGACGACCACGGGCGCGTCGACGGCGGAGAGGTCGGTCACCGTGCGCTCCTCCACCGCGCCGCCCGCCGCCACGAACCGCTCGCGCAGCCACCGCAGATGGACCGGCATGTCGATCAGCGGCAGCCGTGCCCACAGTCCGGCACCCGGGTACTCCTCGGCCGTCGCCACGCGCAGCCCGGCCACGCGTGCGGCCCACGCGCCGAGCCCGTCCAGCGACGTCTCGCCATGTACGCCCTCGACCATGCGTACGCCTGTCTCGTCCGGCCGGGCCGCCAACGACTCGTACACGGCGAGGGTGTCGAGCGCCCAGTCGCCGACCAACTCCTCCGGCTCGATCCGGTAGGGCCACCACAGTCCACCCGCGACGCCGGACGTCGCGCGCTCCCCGGGCTCCCGCGCCCACACCCGGACCCGTCTGCCGCTCTCCGCCAGAACGACGGCGGTCGTGAGACCGACGACTCCGCCACCGACCACGATCACATCACTGTTCGATTCACTGGTCACCCAGGGACGTTAACGGAATATGTCATGCCGTGCTCACAAGTCTGCCTTTGTGGGGATACTCACACCATGTCTGCCGAGTACGCGACCTTCGGCCTGGCACCGGCGATGCGAGCCGGTGGCGTCCTCGCCAACGGTGCCTACCAAGTGCACCGGGATTTCGTGGACTTCATCGTCGACGGACGCCCGCTGCTGTTCCAGCTCTCCGACCTCGATGCCGTCTCCCCCCTCGCCTCCGACGTCCCGCCCTCGATCTTCACCGCCCAGGTGCGCAGTCTGCTCCTGGAAGCCGAGGCACCCCTGACAAGCGGCCGCTACGTCATCTACGGCTGCCCCGAGTGCGCCGACCTCGCCTGCGGAGCGGTGACCGCGGTGATAGAGCGGGACGGCGACGACTTCGTGTGGCGGGACTTCGCCTGGCAGACGGAGGAGGAGGCCGACCTCAAGCTCAACGGCTACACCGGCATCGGACCCTTCCGGTTCCACGGCTCCGAGTACCGCGGTGCCCTGCGATCCCTGTTGCGCGAGGCGGGTGCCGAGCCGTCCGCCCGACGCCGGGTCCTGCTCATCGGTGCCCGCGTCTCCGTGCTCGCCAGACTCGCCGCCGCCCTGCGCGCCATCGGGATCGGCGCCGACATAGCGCAGGACGCCACCGGCGTGCCCCCGGAGGAACTGCGCGCCTACGGCGCCGTGGCCTTCGGACGGGCCGTCGCCGAGGCGGACCGCGCCGCCGTGCGGCTGGCCTTCGACCGCGCGGGCGTCCAGGTCGCGTACGTCGACGGGCTCGCCCCGATCATCCCGCTCCTCGTCGCCCAGATCGAACACGCCCTCGACCGCAGCCCGGCCGAACAGCGCCGCCTCACCCGACTCGTCGCCGCCGGTGGACAGGCCGGCATCGAGATCACCTCCACCTGCCGGGTGGAGCTCACCGCCTACCGCCTCGACCGTCTCTACCGCCCCCACACCTACCGCTTCTTCGACGGCATCCTCCCGGCGGGCCGGCACCGCATCGGCCTGGACCCGAAAGCGGTGAAGGGAGAATCGTTCATCGTGGCCCGCACCTCGGGGACGGTGCTGGTGGAACCGATGGCCCGCTGAGAGCGCTCCGGCCGGTGCGACGCGACCCGGGCGCCGCCCTGTCGTTAGGATCGCCCCCTGTGACCGCCACCCTCGTCGTCAAGAACCTCGCCGCCGGACACGGCGACCGCTCACTCTTCTCCGGGCTGGACCTCGTCGTCGCCCCCGGGGACGTGATCGGGCTGGTCGGCGCCAACGGCGCCGGCAAGTCCACGCTGCTCCGCATGCTCGCCGGCCTGCTCCCGCCGGAGGAGGGCGAGCTGCGGCTGTCCCCGCCCACGGCGACGGTCGGCCACCTGCCGCAGGAACCGGAGCGGCGGGAGGGCGAGAGCGTCCGGCAGTTCCTCGCCCGGCGTACGGGGGTGGCCGAGGCCCAGCGCGTGATGGACGAGGCCACCCAGGCTTTGGTGGACGGCGCGCCGGGCGCCGACGACGCGTACTCGGTGAGCCTGGAGCGCTGGCTCGACCTGGGCGGTGCCGACCTCGACGAGCGTGCGGAGGAGGTCGCCGCGACCCTCGGCCTCGGCGTCGACCTGGACCAGCCGATGACCGGCCTCTCCGGCGGCCAGGCCGCCCGCGCCGGACTCGCCTCCCTCCTCCTCTCCCGCTACGACGTCTTCCTCCTCGACGAGCCCTCCAACGACCTCGACCTCGACGGCCTGGAACGGCTCGAACGCTTCGTCTCCGGCCTGCGCGCGGGCACGGTCGTCGTCAGCCACGACCGCGAATTCCTCACCCGCACGGTCACCAAGGTCCTGGAACTCGACCTCGCCCAGAACCAGATCAACCTCTACGGCGGCGGATACGAGGCCTATCTGGAGGAGCGCGAGACCGCCCGTCGGCACGCCCGCGACGGCTACGAGGAGTACGCCGACAAGAGGGCCGCGCTCCAGGACCGCGCCCAGATGCAGCGCTCCTGGATGGACAAGGGCGTCAAGAACGCGCGGCGCAAGGCGAACAACGACAACGACAAGATCGGCCGCAAGTTCCGCAGCGAGGCGAGTGAGAAGCAGGCCGCGAAGGCCCGCCAGACCCAGCGCATGATCGAGCGGCTCGACGTGGTGGAGGAGCCGCGCAAGGAGTGGGAGCTGCGCATGGAGATCGCGGCGGGCCCGCGCTCCGGTGCCGTGGTCGCCACCCTGCGGGACGCCGAGGTGCGGCGGGGGGACTTCGCCTTCGGACCGGTGTCCCTGCAGATCGACTGGGCGGACCGCGTCGCCATCACCGGTGCGAACGGCGCGGGCAAGTCGACGCTCCTGGGCGCGCTGCTCGGCCGGGTCCCCCTGGACTCGGGCCACGCCGCCCTGGGCTCCGGTGTCCTGGTCGGCGAGGTCGACCAGGCCCGCGCCCTCTTCCACGGCCCCGAGGCCCTCCTCGACGCCTTCTGCACGGCCGTCCCCGACACCGAGCCCGCCGAAGTACGCACGCTCCTGGCCAAGTTCGGCCTGAAGTCCCACCATGTCCTACGCCCGGCGGTCACCCTCTCCCCGGGCGAACGCACCCGCGCGGCCCTCGCCCTGCTCCAGGGCCGAGGCGTCAACCTCCTGGTCCTCGACGAGCCCACGAACCACCTGGACCTCCCCGCGATCGAGCAACTGGAGTCGGCCCTGGACTCCTACGAGGGCACGCTCCTCCTGGTCACCCATGACCGCCGCATGCTGAACGCGGTGCAGGTGACCCGCCGTCTGGCCGTGGAGGCGGGCAAGGTCACGGAGAACTGAGGACGTCCGGCTCCTGAAGGGCCCACGGGCCCTCCCGCCCCTGAAGCAGCAGGGCGCAGCCCCTGCTGCTTCAGGGGCGCGGGGAACTGCGCGACCAGCCCCCACCGGACCCGCACCTGGCGGTCAACGGGGCGCAGCCCCTGGAGAACGGGCCGGGGCGGGACGGCGGGGGCGAGAAATGCCGCCCCCGCCGACACCCTCAGCCGCGCTTCTTGTCCACCAACCCAGCCCGCCGCAAGGCATCCGCCATCGCACTGTTGGCCGGAGCCGCGCCACCCTGCCGGGAACCGCCACCACCCCCACGCCCCTGCTGCCGAGGCGGCTGCCCCCCACGGGCTCCCCGCTGCGGTCGACCGCCCCCACCACCGGACTGCCCCTGCCCGCCGCCCTGCCCCTTGGGCGCGGCCTCGTCGTCCAGCCGCAGCGTCAGCGAGATCCGCTTCCGCGGGATGTCGACATCGAGCACCTTCACCTTCACGATGTCCCCGGGCTTGACCACATCACGCGGATCCTTGACGAACGTCCGGGACAGGGCGGAGACGTGCGCCAGCCCGTCCTGGTGGACACCGACGTCGATGAACGCCCCGAAGGCGGCGACGTTCGTCACGACCCCCTCCAGGACCATCCCGGCCTCCAGATCGGAGATCTTCTCGACGCCGTCCTTGAAGGTGGCCGTCTTGAAGGCCGGCCGAGGGTCCCGACCCGGCTTCTCCAGCTCCTTGAGGATGTCCGTCACCGTCGGCAGACCGAACGTCTCGTCCACGAAGTCCCCGGGCCTCAGCGACCGCAGCACACTCGTGTTGCCGATCAGCGCGGCGACCTCGCTGCCAGCCGTCTTCACCATCCGGCGCACCACCGGGTACGCCTCCGGGTGCACGCTGGAGGCGTCCAGCGGGTCCGAGCCGCCCCGGATCCGCAGGAAGCCCGCGCACTGCTCGTACGCCTTGGGGCCGAGCCGCGCCACGCCCTTCAGCTCGGAACGCGAGGTGAAGGGGCCGTTGGCGTCGCGGTGGGCCACGATGTTCTCGGCGAGCCCGGAGGAGATGCCGGAGACTCGGGACAGCAGCGGCGCGGAGGCCGTGTTCACGTCCACGCCCACGCCGTTCACACAGTCCTCGACCACCGCGTCCAGCGAACGCGACAGCTTCACCTCGGACAGGTCGTGCTGGTACTGCCCGACCCCGATCGACTTGGGGTCGATCTTCACCAGCTCGGCGAGCGGGTCCTGGAGGCGGCGTGCGATCGAGACGGCGCCGCGCAGCGAGACGTCCATCCCGGGCAGCTCCTGCGAGGCGAACGCCGACGCCGAGTACACCGAGGCGCCCGCTTCGGACACCATCACCTTGGTGAGCTTCAACTCCGGGTGCCGGGTGATCAGTTCACCGGCGAGCTTGTCGGTCTCGCGGGACGCCGTGCCGTTGCCGATCGCGATCAGCTCGACCGCGTGCTCCTTGGCCAGGCGCGCCAGCTTGGCGATGGCCTCGTCCCACTTGTTGGCCGGGACGTGCGGATAGATGACGTCGGTGGCGACGACCTTGCCGGTGGCGTCCACCACGGCGACCTTCACGCCCGTACGGAAGCCGGGGTCCAGGCCCAGCGTGGCGCGCGTCCCGGCCGGAGCGGCGAGGAGGAGGTCGCGCAGGTTCGCCGCGAACACGTTCACCGCCTCGTCCTCGGCGGCGGTCCGCAGCCGCAGCCGCAGGTCGATGCCGAGGTGGACGAGGATGCGGGTCCGCCAGGCCCAACGGACGGTGTCCGTCAGCCACTTGTCGCCGGGCCGGCCCCGGTCGGCGATCTGGAAGCGATGCGCGACGATCCCCTCGTACGACGAGGGGCCGGGCTGCTCGGAGGGCTCCTCCGGCTCCAGGACGAGATCGAGGACGTCCTCCTTCTCGCCGCGCAGCATCGCCAGGATGCGGTGGGAGGGCAGTTCGGTGAACGGCTCGGCGAAGTCGAAGTAGTCGGCGAACTTGGCGCCCGCCTCCTCCTTGCCCTCCTTGACCTTGGCGGCGAGCCGGCCCCGTACCCACATGCGCTCGCGCAGCTCGCCGATCAGGTCGGCGTCCTCGGAGAACCGCTCGGTGAGGATCGCCCGGGCGCCGTCGAGGGCGGCCTGCGGGTCGGCGACGCCCTTGTCGGCGTCCACGAACGCCGCGGCGGCGGCCAGCGGCTCGACGGTCGGGTCGCCGAGCAGGCCGTCGGCCAGCGGTTCGAGGCCGGCCTCGCGGGCGATCTGCGCCTTGGTGCGCCGCTTGGGCTTGAAGGGGAGGTAGATGTCCTCCAGGCGGGCCTTGGTCTCGGCGCCGCGGATCCGGCCCTCGACCTCGGGGGTCAACTTGCCCTGCTCGCGCACCGAGTCGAGGATCGCGGTCCGCCGCTCCTCCAGCTCCCGCAGATAGCGCAGCCGCTCCTCGAGCGTGCGCAGCTGCGCGTCGTCGAGCATCTCGGTCGCTTCCTTGCGGTAGCGGGCGATGAAGGGCACGGTCGAACCGCCGTCGAGCAGTTCCACCGCGGCCCTGACCTGCCGCTCCCGTACGCCGAGTTCCTCGGCGATCCTGCTTTCGATGGACCCTACGTCGATGGACTCGGGTGTCGTCACGATCCCGTACCGCCTTCTCCACTGAGGTTGCGCGGCAATTGTGGCAGGTGGCACGGACAACGGTGGCCCAGGGAGGGAAACGCGCGGATCCCGGACAGCGGGGGAGCCGGACGCGACCACGCGTCCGGCTCCCCGGTGACAAAGAAGGCCTGGCCGTCCTCAGGCCCGGCGGGCCCGCCCGGTGCGGCGCGTCGAGCTCGACGCGCCCCCGAAGAGCCGGGCCACAGCCCGGAACGGCAGCGTGACCACCGTCGCGATGGCCCCACCGATCTGCCGCAACACGTCTGCGATCGCACGGAACACGTACTTCCCCTTTCGTCTCCCGGCTGGGTGGGCCAGGAACGACCGGGTACCGCGTCCGGCACCGTTCATGCCTGTACCGTCCGTGCCGAGCTCTTGCCGATCATCCCCGCCGGGAACGCCCCCGCGCCGAGCATCGTCGTGACCAGGCCGGTCATCAGTTCGGTGAGCCGCTCGACCCCGGCCGCACCCAGACGCTCGTACGGGGCCAGGTCCAGACGGTCCGTCGCGTCCTCGATCTTCCCGCGCAGGGCCACGCCCGCCTCCGTCAGCCCGCCCTCGGTGTCGAGCAGCCCGCGCTCCTGGAGCCGGGCGCTCGCGGCGTCCCACTCGTCCCGCGTCCAGCCGCGCGTGGCGGTGGCCCACTTCGGGGACATGCCCTTCCCTGTCGCGGCGTGGCTGGCCAGGGCCTCGACCGGGTCGAGACCGGCGTCGAGGAGCACCGCGAGATGTCCGTCGCCCCGGTGCTCGCGCAGCAGGGTGGCCGCGTGCCAGAGCGCGAGATGAGGGCGCTCGGGTACGGGCAGATCAGCGTGCGCGGCGTACAAGGGGCGCGCGGTCCGCACGCACGCCTCCGTGGCGCGCAGCGCCAGCTCCGCCGCCTCGGCGACCTCCGCGGAGTCCAGCAGCTCCTCGCCGAGCAGTCGTCGCAGCGTGGCGTCCACGGCACGCTCCCGGGCCGCCAGCACCACGGACGGCGACGCCGTCCCCCACACGGCGGGCACGTGCTCCGCCACCAGCTCGTGCCGGAAGTTGAAGAACGTCGCCGTCACGACACCCGCTCCGACGGCGCCCAGGGCGGCGGCCCGTACGGCGAAGTACGCCGCCTGCGGGTCGTCGATCCCCACAGCGGCCAGCTCCCGCCCGAGGTCCGGCGAGAAGTAGTGCGCGGAGTGGAACGGATTGAGGAGGCTGTGGCAGCGCCGCCCGGCGCGCTCCGGAAGGGAAGAGGTCATGCCCGGCAGGTTACCGACTGGTTGGTACGCCAGTGGGGGCGCCCTCGCCCCGCGGCCTCGTCCACCTCCCACCATGGCAGGAAAGGTGGGGTGCTCGTCATTGCGGTCATGGTCCGGCCGGCCCAAGAATCGAAGGCATGCGAACTGTCCTGGTCGTCCTCTTCGACGACGTGCAGAGCCTCGACGTCACCGGTCCTCTGGAGGTCTTCGCCGGCGCCGAGCAGCACACACCGGGGACCTACCGCATCAGCACGGCCTCCCTGGAGGGCGCACCCGTACGCACCTCCAGCGGCCTCACCCTCGTCCCGGACCACACCCTCGCCACCGCCCCCGCCCCGCACACCCTGCTCGTCCCGGGCGGCCGGGGCACGCGGAACCCGGCTCCCGAGGTCGTCGACTGGCTGCGCGAGCACGGTCCGCGCGCGGACCGCCTGGTATCCGTCTGCACCGGCGCCATCCTGCTCGCCGAGGCGGGCTTCCTGGACGGCCGCCGGGCGACCACCCACTGGGCGTACTGCGACACACTGGCCCGCCACCACCCGGCGATCGAGGTCGACCCCGACCCCATCTACGTCCGCGACGGTCATGTCGCCACCTCCGCCGGCGTCACCTCCGGCATCGACCTCGCCCTCGCGCTCGTCGAGGAGGACATCGGCCGTGAGGCCGCCCTCGACATCGCCCGCCAGCTCGTCGTCTTCCTGCGCCGCCCGGGCAACCAGGCCCAGTTCAGCGCCCAGCTCGCCGCCCAGACCGCACAACGGGAACCGCTCCGCGAGGTCCAGCAGTGGATCACCGAGCACCCCGGCGACGACCTGAGCGTCGACCACCTGGCCGCCCGCGCCCGCCTCTCGCCCCGCCACTTCGCCCGCGCCTTCCGGGCCGAGACGGGCATGACCCCGGGCCGGTACGTCGACCGCGTCCGCCTCGAACACGCCCGCCGCCTCCTGGAGGACACCTCCGACGGGGTGGAGGAGATCTCCCGGGCCTGCGGCTACGGCACCGCCGAGGCCATGCGCCGCGCCTTCGTGAAGGCGCTCGCCACCTCCCCGGCGGAGTACCGCCGCCGCTTCCGCCCGGCCGCGGCCTCGGCCCCCGTCTCCGCCCCCGCCCGCATCCGCTGAAAGGAACCCGATGCAGATCGCCATCGTCCTCTTCGACCGCTTCACCGCCCTGGACGCCGTCGGCCCCTACGAGACCCTCGGCCGTCTGCCCGACGCCGAACTCGTCTTCGTCGCCGAGGAGCGCGGCCCCGTCCGCTCCGACACCCGCGCACTCGCGCTCACCGCCGACAGGACGCTCGCCGAGGTCCCGAGTCCCGACGTCGTCGTGGTGCCGGGCGGCCCCGGCCAGTTCGAACAGATGGAGAACGAGACCCTCTTCGACTGGCTGCGCGCGGCCGACCGCACGAGCACCTGGACGACCTCCGTGTGCACCGGCTCCCTGATCCTGGCCGGCGCCGGGCTCCTCGAAGGCCGCCGGGCCACCTCCCACTGGCTGGCGCTGGACTTCCTGAAGCAGTACGGCGCCGAGCCGACGGGGGAGCGGGTCGTCATCGACGGCAAGTACGCCACCGCGGCCGGGGTCTCCTCCGGCATCGACATGGGGCTGACGCTGATCGGCCGGATCGCGGGCGACGAACACGCCCAGGCCGTACAGCTGATGATCGAGTACGACCCCCAGCCGCCCTACGACGCCGGAGCCCCGCACAAGGCGCCCGCCCACCTCGTGGAGGAGTTCCGCACCAACAGCCGCTTCGCCCTGATGTGACCGCCCTCGGCGCGGCCCTCACGCCGACCAGGTGAACCGGGGCCGTCTGCGCTCCAGGAACGCGGCGACGCCCTCCGCGGTGTCGCCGCTGCCCCGCGCCTGCTCGGCCCAGTGGGCGTCGCGGTCGGTGCGGCCGTTCGCGAACTCCTTGGCCGCCGCCTGCGTCAGCCGCGAGCGCGAGACCAGTATCCGAGTGAACTCCGCCACCCGTTCCATGAGTTCACCGGCGGGCAGCACCTCGTCCACCAGACCCGTGCGCAGCGCACGCTCCGCGTCGATCAACTCTCCCGAGAACAGCAGGTACTTGGCGGTGCTCGGCCCGACCAGCGACACCAGCCGGCGGGTGGAGGAAGCGGGGTAGACGAGCCCCAGCTTCGCCGGGGTGATCCCGAACAGCGCTCCCTCCCGCGCGAACCGCAGATCGCAGGCCGCCGCCAGCTGCGCGCCGCCGCCCACGCAGTGCCCCCGGATCGCCGCGAGGGTCGGCTTGGGGAAGGCGGCGAGGGCCTCCTCGGCGAGGCCCGCCAGCTCCTGGGCCTCCTCAGGCGCCCCTCGCAGTGTGGAGATGTCGGCCCCCGCGCAGAACGTCCCGCCCTCCCCGGTGAGCACCAGTGCCCGTACGCCGGGGTCGGCGGCCAGCCGGTCGAGCAGCGGCGGCAGCGCTCGCCACATCCCGGCCGTCATGGCGTTGCGCTTGGCGGGGTGGTGGATGACGACGGTCGCGATCCCGTCGGCGACGGTGTCCAGCAGCTGAGGCTCCATGCCCCGGATGCTAGCCACTCGCCCTCCGGGTGATGCACGCAGAGTGAGGGGCAAGGGGAGGAAGCGGGCGAGAGGGGCGTCCAACCCGTACAACCCGAATAGTTCCGAAAGCGACGTATCTCGATAAAACGCTGTCATGCGCCCGACTGAATCGCTCACGAGCGCGCCTAAAGTCGCCGATACACGCTGACTTCTGTTCAGTTCTCCGCGCGCGGCGTCGCGTTACCAACACTCGACATGTGGTGACAATCGAGCGCGAGGGTGGCGACCTGACCATGGACGACCAAGGGCGCGGGAGCGACCCACGCCCTGACGGCGGCGGGCACGGACCCGACGACCCGAAGCCGCCGGAGCCACTGCCTTACGAAGGGGTCTGGCGGTTCACCGCTGCCGCGGTCGACGCCTCGGTGCCGCAGGCGCGGCGCGCCGTCCGGGACCTGCTCGCCCGCCAGGGCGTGCCGATCTCGGACGACCTCGTCCAGGGGCTCCTGCTGATCGTCTCCGAGCTGGTGACCAACGCCGTGAAACACGCGGCGCTCCTGTCGCCCACACTCGCCGTCGAGGTCGCCGTCGGAGCCGAGTGGGTGCGGGTCTCGGTGGAGGACAACCACCCCTACCGTCCGACCGCCCTGGAGACCGACCACGGCCGACTGGGCGGCCGCGGTCTGCTCCTGGTGCGGGAGATCACCCTGGAGGCGGGCGGGGTCTGCGACGTGGAGCACACCGCGAGCGGAGGCAAGGTGGTCTGGGTCGCCGTGCCGCTCAAGCCCGCACATCTGATCCAGGGGTGAGGGGCACCGGCCCCGGGTCGAACGCCGCGGTCACCAGCCCGCGGCCGGCCCCGTCAGCTCCCTGACCGCCGGCCGCGCCGCGTCCAGGACCGTCATGAACCAGGCCGAGAACGGGTCCTTGGCATGCCGCTCCGCCAGCTCGGCCGGGGTGACGAACGCGGTGTCCCCGACCTCGTCCGGGTCCGGCCGGAGCGGGGACTGGAGCAGCCCGACGAACAGGTGGTTGAACTCCTGCTCCACCAGGCCCGAGTCCGGGTCCGGGTGGTTGTAGCGGACCGTGCCCGCCTCGCCGAGCAGCGCCGGGGAGACCCCCAGCTCCTCGTGCGTCCGCCGCGCGGCCGCCGCGAAGGGCGACTCGCCCGGGTAGGGGTGGCCGCAGCAGGTGTTCGACCAGACACCGGGGGAGTGGTACTTGCCGAGGGCCCGCTGCTGCAGCAGCAGCCGCCCGCGCTCGTCGAAGAGGAAGACGGAGAACGCCCTGTGCAGTTGACCGGGCGGTTGGTGAGCGGCCAGCTTCTCCGCGGTGCCGATCGTGGTGCCGTCCTCGTCGACCAGCTCCAGCAGGATCGCTTCCGTGGTGCCGTTCTCGGGACTGTGCATCGCGGTGGCAGGTGTGATCGGCATGCCCATCCTTCGCCTCGTTCTTCGAGCCTCAAGTCTGCCGCACGAAACCGGCGCTCCCGGCACTTCGCGGTAGACCCGCATGTCCTACCCGCACACCCCTGCCGAAGACACCTACGACGTGTGTGTCGGACATGTGTGTCAGACCCCGAAGGCCGCCGCATACCTGATGGTGCCGGGAGCCACCGCCGCGGAACCGTCCAGGACCAGCGCCATCATCGCCTCGTCCGGCACCTCGAATCCCGGCCGGATGCCGTACTCGGACGCACGTACGAAGCCGAAGCGCGGGTAGTACTCGGGATGCCCCAGGACGAGGACGAGCCGCTCCCGACGCGCGCGAGCCGCCTCCAGCACCGCCCGTACGACGGCCGTTCCCGCCCCCTGCCGCTGATGGTCCGGCAGCACCGCGACGGGGGCGAGCGCCAGCGCGGGCACCTCGTCGACATGGCAGCGGGTGATCAGCGCGTACGCCGCGATCGTGCCGTCCGGGGCCTCGGCGACGTACGACAGGTCCGGCAGCCATGCGCCGGGGTCCTCGCGCAGCGCGTCGACCAGTCCGGCCTCGGCGTCGGTCTCGAAGGCGGCGGCGTTGACGCCGTACACCCCCTCGCGGTCGGCGGACGTCTCCGGTCGCGTGGTCCAGTCGGTGGTCAGTGACACAGCTTCGCCTCGTGTTCCGCGTGGCCGCCCGGCTCCAGCTGGAAGGTGCAGTGCTCGACGTCGAAGTGGTCGCCGATGCAGCCCTGGAGGTCGTGCAGCATCTTCTCGTGGCCGATGGAGTCCAGCGTGTCCGAGCTGACCACCACATGGGCGGAGAGCACCGGCATGCCGGAGGTGATGGTCCAGGCGTGCAGATCGTGGACGTCCTCCACACCCGGCAGGGCCAGTATGTGGGCCCGTACCTCGGCCATGTCGACGTTTTTCGGGGCCGCCTCCAGCAGCACGTCGAGGGTCTCGCGCAGCAGCTTCACCGTACGCGGGACGATCATCAGACCGATGATGAGCGAGGCGATCGGGTCGGCGGCCTGCCAGCCGGTGAGCAGGATGACCGTCGCCGAGATGATCACCGCCAGCGAACCGAGCGCGTCCGCTGCCACCTCCAGGAAGGCGCCCCGGACGTTCAGGCTCTCCTTCTGGCCCCGCATCAGCAGGGTCAGCGAGATCATGTTCGCGACCAGACCGATCGCGCCGAAGACGACCGTCAGCCCGCCCTCGGTCTCGACCGGTGTGACGAACCGCTGGATCGCCTCGTACAGCACATAGCCGCCGACGCCGAGCAGCAGCAGACAGTTGGCGAGCGCCGCGAGTATCTCGGCCCGGGCGTAGCCGAAGGTGCGGTTGCCGCTCGGGGGACGGTTGGCGAAGTGGATCGCGAGGAGCGCCATGCCGAGGCCCACCGCGTCCGTCGCCATGTGCGCCGCGTCGGCGATGAGCGCCAGCGAATCGGCGAGCACGCCGCCGACGATCTCGACCACCATGACGGTGAGCGTGATCGACAGCGCGATCCGCAGCCGCCCGCGGTACGCCGCCGCGGCCGTACCGCTGGTCGGCGCGTGATGCGCGTGCCCGTGGTCGTGACCGGCCCCCATGTGATCCGCCTCTCCCATGCGTTCGTGTGTTCTGCTCCGGATCACAGTGAACTACGGGTGGGGGGTATCCGGCAACGCGGCACTGAACACCGTTGTCATCTGCTCTGACCTGCGGAAACGACCTGCAGGTCAGAGCGCTGCCATGATCGGGGAAGCGGCCGGGAAAGGTCAGAGACCGTGGTGCAGCCGCCAGCCCGCCCAGGCCGACTCGACCATCTCGCGCACCCCGCGCCGGGCCGTCCAGCCGAGCTCGCGCCGGGCCCGCTCGGCCGAGGCGACCGCGCGCGGCGCGTCACCGGGGCGGCGGGGCTCGACCAGTGCGGGACGGCGGTCCCCGGTCACCTCGCCGATGAGGTCGACGAGTTCGCGGACCGAAACGCCTTCGCCCCGGCCGATGTTCACGGTCAGGTCGCCCGGGACGTCGGAGGCGGTGAGGTGTCGGGCCGCCGCGAGGTGCGCGTCGGCGAGATCGGCGACATGGATGTAGTCCCGGACGCAGGTGCCGTCGGGGGTCGGGTAGTCGTCGCCGAAGATCCTCGGGGCCTCGTCACGGGTGAGGCGGTCGAAGACCATCGGGACGACGTTGAAGATGCCGGTGTCGGCCAGGGCGGGTTCGGCGGCGCCGGCCACGTTGAAGTAGCGCAGACAGACGGTCGCGATGCCGTGCGCCTGCCCCGCCGCCCGCACCAGCCATTCCCCGGCCAGCTTGGTCTCGCCGTAGGGGCTCATCGGGGCGCACGGCGTCTCCTCCGTGATGAGGTCCACGTCCGGGTTGCCGTAGACGGCCGCTGAGGAGGAGAAGACGAAGCGCTCGACCCCGGTGGCGGCCGCCGCCTCCAGGAGCGTGGCGAGACCGCCGACGTTCTCCTGGTAGTAGCGGGTGGGCTGGGCGACGGACTCGCCCACCTGCTTGCGGGCCGCGAGATGGACCACACCGGTCACGGCGTGCTCCGTGAGGACACGCTTGAGGAGGTCGCCGTCGAGGGCGGACCCGTGGATCAGCGGGATGTCTTCGGGCAGGCGGCCGCGGACCCCTGCGGAGAGGTCGTCCAGTGCGATGACCTCGTCGCCGGCGGCGGTCATGACCTTCGCCACGTGTGCGCCGATGTAGCCCGCCCCGCCTGTGATCAGCCATGTCATGCGCTCACCTTATGCGGGGGGTGTGTTGTGCCTGTTCGCCGTAGGGGGTGTGCAGGGTTGGCGGGCGGGAGGGGTGGCGGTGGTCGCCCACGCAGTGCTCCGTGCCCCTCGCGGCGCGCGGAACGCGACCTCTCTCACACGGTGAGTCCATGCCTTTGCCCCCTATCAACCGATATCCGCACCGGAGTTTGTGGCGCAACCCCCACATCCCCGATGATGATCGCGGCGGAGGGCCGACGGCTTGAGCAGGCCGAACTGATCTGGCCGTGAACGGGCGGTGAACGCCCGCTTCTCTTCATCCGATAACCTCTGCCGACACGCCGCCGGGTCGCAGCGGGCCGGGGCGCCCCCACCACGTACATGTCCGGCGCGATCGCGTCGGCACCCAGGGAGTGAGTTCGTCTGTCGACCGCCATCCTCACCGGTCAGCCGGTCCCCGGGTCGTCGCTGGAGGGCGATCTGCGGTCGCTCGGCTTCGACGTGCGGACCGCCTCCGACGCCGGTGACGCCGAGACGCTCCTGGCGACGGTGCCCGCGGACCAGCGGGTCGCGATCGTCGACGCCCGGTTCGTCGGCCATGTGCACGCCCTGCGCCTGGGACTCACCGACCCCCGCTTCGACGCCGCCGCCCTCCCCGGCGCGGTGACCGTGCGGCCCGCCGCCCGTCAGGCGCTGACCCGGGCGCTGGCCCGTGCGAGCTCGCCTGCGGGCGGCACCACGGCCGTGGCCGTCGACGGCGTCGCCGACCGGGTCGTCGCCGCCCTCGACGCCGAGGACGTCAGCCTCTACCGGCCCGAGCTCGGCACCCTGGTCGCCGTCGTCCCCGCCGACCCGCAGGCCCGCAACGAGGCCCGCCAGGCGGTCGCCGCCGTCGACGACGAGGCCGTACGGCTGCGCACGGCGGTGAAGTCCCGCGACGGCTTCTTCACCACGTACTTCATCAGCCCGTACTCCCGCTACATCGCCCGCTGGTGCGCCCGCCGGGGCCTGACCCCGAACCAGGTCACGACGGCCTCGCTGATCACCGCCCTGATCGCGGCGGGCTGCGCGGCCACCGGCACCCGTGGCGGGTTCGTCGCGGCCGGCCTCCTCCTGCTCTTCTCCTTCGTCCTCGACTGCACCGACGGCCAACTGGCCCGCTACTCGCTGCAGTACTCGACGCTCGGCGCCTGGCTCGACGCCACCTTCGACCGCGCCAAGGAGTACGCCTACTACGCGGGCCTCGCCCTCGGCGCCGCCCGGGGCGGGGACGACGTATGGGCGCTCGCCCTCGGCGCGATGGTCCTGCAGACCTGCCGCCACGTCGTCGACTTCTCCTTCAACGAGGCGAACGTCGGGGATCCCGCAGGCACCGCCAACACCAGCCCCACCGCGGCCCTCTCCGGCAAGCTCGACAGCGTCGGCTGGACGGTGTGGGTGCGGCGCATGATCGTGCTGCCGATCGGTGAACGCTGGGCCCTGATCGCCGTCCTCACGGCGCTCACCACGCCCCGCATCACCTTCTACGCGCTGCTCATCGGGTGCGCGTTCGCCGCGACTTACACCACAGCGGGCCGTGTGCTGCGCTCGCTGACGCGCAAGGCGGAGCGCACGGACCGCGCGGCCACGGTGCTCGCGGACCTCGCGGACTCCGGTGGGATCGCCGAGCTCGTGGCCCGGGCAGGACGACGACCGCAGGTCCGTCCGTTCTTCCGTTCGCCGGTGCTGATCGCGGCACTTGGGGCGGCCTTCGTGATGCTCTTCGCGTGGACGGAGCCCTTCGGCAGCCCCCTCACGATCATGGCTGCCGTCCTCTACGCGGTCTTCGCGGGCGGTGCCGTCGCGCGCCCCCTCAAGGGCGCCCTGGACTGGCTCGTTCCCCCCGTCTTCCGTGCCGCCGAGTACTGCACCGTCCTGGTACTCGCGGCCGAAGCCGACGTGAACGGAGCCCTTCCCGCGGCTTTCGGGCTGGTGGGGGCCGTCGCCTACCATCACTACGACACGGTGTACCGCATCCGCGGCGACGCCGGCGCGCCACCGCAGTGGCTGGTGCGGGCGATCGGCGGTCACGAAGGCAGGACCCTGCTGGTCACCGTGCTGGCCGCGCTGCTCGCGCCCACAGAGTTCACCGTCGCGCTCACGGCTCTCGCCGTGGCCGTGGCACTGCTGGTGCTCGTCGAGAGCATCCGCTTCTGGGTGTCCGCCCATAAAACCGGCGCACCCGCCGTACACGATGAAGGAGAACCCGCATGATCGGCCTCGTGCTGGCGGCCGGCGCCGGACGGCGTCTTCGCCCCTACACCGACACGCTCCCCAAGGCACTCGTGCCGGTCGGGCCCGAAGGGTCCGTGGAAGGAGACGCGGAGCACCTCACGGTTCTCGACCTGACCCTCGGCAACTTCGCCGAGATCGGCCTGACCGAGGTCGCGATCATCGTCGGGTACCGCAAGGAGGCCGTCTACGAGCGCCGCGAGGCGCTGGAGGCCAAGTACGGGCTCAAGATCACCCTCATCGACAACGACAAGGCCGAGGAGTGGAACAACGCCTACTCCCTGTGGTGCGGCCGTGACGCCATCAAGCACTCGGTGATCCTCGCCAACGGCGACACCGTGCACCCGGTCTCCGTCGAGAAGACCCTGCTCGCCGCCCGCGGCGACGGCAAGAAGATCATCCTCGCCCTCGACACGGTGAAGTCCCTCGCCGACGAGGAGATGAAGGTCGTCGTCGGCCCCGAGGGCGGCATGACCAAGATCACCAAGCTGATGGACCCCGCCGAGGCGACGGGCGAGTACATCGGCGTCACCCTCATCGAGGGCGAGGCCGCCGACGAACTGGCCGACGCCCTGAAGACCGTCTTCGAGACGGACCCGCAGCAGTTCTACGAGCACGGCTACCAGGAGCTCGTGAACCGCGGCTTCCGCATCGACGTGGCCCCCATCGGTGACGTCAAGTGGGTCGAGATCGACAACCACGACGACCTCGCCAAGGGACGTGAGATCGCGTGCCAGTACTGACGAGGCTCATCCCCTCGCCGGTCGTCGTGGACATCCGTCCCGGCGCGCTCGATGACCTGGCGACGATCCTGTCGGACCAGCGCATCGCGCCGTCGGGCCGGTTGGCCTTCGCGATCAGCGCCGGCTCCGGCGCGGCGCTGCGCGACCGGTTCGCCCCCGCGTTTCCGGAGGCGGACTGGTTCTGCGACGCCGACGGCACCATCGACGGCGCGGTACGGCTCGCCGACTCGATCAAGAAGGGCGGTCACTACGACGCCGTGGTCGGGCTCGGCGGCGGCAAGGTCATCGACTGCGCCAAGTACGCGGCGGCCCGGGTCGGTCTGCCGCTGGTCGCCGTCGCCACCAACCTCGCCAACGACGGTCTGTGCTCCCCGGTCGCCACCCTCGACAACGACGCGGGCCGCGGCTCGTACGGGGTGCCGAACCCGATCGGCATCGTCATCGACCTGGACGTCATCCGTGAGGCCCCGGTGCGCTTCGTGCGGGCCGGCATCGGCGATGTGATCTGCAAGATCTCCGCCGTGGCCGACTGGGAGCTGTCCAGCCGGGAGACCGGCGAGAAGGTCGACGGACTGGCCGCCGCCATGGCCCGCCAGGCCGCCGAGGCCGTGCTGCGCCACCCCGGCGGGGTCGGCGACGACGACTTCCTGACCACGCTCTCCGAGTCCCTCGTCCTGTGCGGGATCTCCATGTCCGTGGCCGGCGACAGCCGTCCCGCCTCGGGCGCCTGCCACGAGATCAGCCACGCGTTCGACCTGACGTTCCCCAAGCGGAACGCCCTGCACGGCGAACAGTGCGGTCTCGGCGGCGCGTTCGCCACCTTCCTGCGGGGCCACCACGAGATCGCGGGCCAGATGGCCGAGGTGCTGCGCCACCACGGCCTGCCCGTCCTCCCGGACGAGATCGGCTTCACCGTCGACGAGTTCGTCCAGGTCGTCAAGTTCGCCCCGCAGACCCGGCCGGGCCGCTACACCATCCTGGAACACCTCGAACTGAGCACCGAACAGATCAAGGACGCCTACGCCGACTATGCCAAAGCCATCAGTAGCTGAGCTCCGCCCGGTCGTTCACCCCCCGGGTGTGAAGGACCGGCGGAGCGGTGAGCACTGGGCCGGCCGGCTCTACATGCGCGAGATCTCGCTGCGCATCGACCGGCACCTGGTGAACACCCGGGTCACGCCCAACCAGCTGACCTACCTGATGACCGTCTTCGGCGTCCTCGCCGCCCCGGCCCTGCTGGTGCCGGGCATCCCGGGCGCCGTCCTCGGCGTCCTGATGGTCCAGCTGTACCTGCTGTTCGACTGCGTCGACGGCGAGATCGCCCGCTGGCGCAAGCAGTACTCGATGACCGGCGTCTACGTCGACCGGGTCGGCGCCTACCTCTGCGACGCGGCCGTCCTCGTCGGCTTCGGGCTGCGCGCCGCCGACCTGTGGGGCACCGGCCGGATCGACTGGCTGTGGGCCTTCCTCGGCACCCTCGCCGCCCTCGGCGCCATCCTGATCAAGGCCGAGACCGACCTCGTCGGTGTCGCCCGGCACCAGACCGGCAAGCCGCCGGTCCAGGAGTCGGCCGCCGAGCCGCGCTCCTCCGGCATGGCGCTGGCCCGCAAGGCCGCCGCCGCCCTGAAGTTCCACCGGCTCATCCTCGGCGTCGAGGCCTCCCTGCTGATCCTGGTCCTCGCCGTCGTGGACCAGATGCGGGGGGACCTCTTCTTCTCCCGGGTGGGCGTCGCCGTCCTGGCCGGCATCGCCCTGCTCCAGACCCTGCTGCACCTGGTGTCGATCCTCGTCTCCAGCAGGCTGAAGTGAGCGGCGCCATGAAGGTCGGCGCTGTGATCATCACCATGGGCAACCGCCCCGACGAACTCCGCGCCCTCCTCGACTCGGTCGCCAAGCAGGAGGGCGACCGGGTCGAGGCGGTCGTCGTCGGCAACGGCTCGCCCGTCCCGGACGTCCCCGAGGGCGTACGGACGGTCGAGCTGCCCGAGAACCTCGGCATCCCCGGCGGCCGCAACATAGGCATCGAGGCGTTCGGCCCCAGCGGCCGGGACGTCGACGTGCTCCTCTTCCTCGACGACGACGGCCTGCTCGCGCACCACGACACCGCCGAACTCTGCCGCCGGGCCTTCGAGGAGGACCCGAAACTCGGCATAGTCAGCTTCCGGATCGCCGACCCCGACACCGGTGAGACCCAGCGGCGCCATGTGCCCCGGCTGCGGGCCGCCGACCCGATGCGCTCCTCCCGGGTCACCACCTTCCTCGGCGGCGCCAACGCCGTACGCACCCAGGTCTTCGCCGAAGTCGGCGGTCTCCCGGACGAATTCTTCTACGCACACGAGGAAACCGACCTGGCATGGCGGGCCCTCGACGCGGGCTGGACGATCGACTACCGGTCCGACATGGTGCTGTACCACCCCACGACCGCGCCCTCCCGGCACGCGGTCTACCACCGCATGGTCGCGCGCAACCGCGTCTGGCTCGCGCGCCGTAACCTCCCGGCGCCGCTCGTACCGGTCTACCTGGGCGTCTGGCTGCTGCTGACGCTGCTCCGCAAGCCCTCCGGGCCCGCGCTGAAGGCCTGGTTCGGCGGCTTCAAGGAGGGCTGGACGAGCCCCTGTGGTCCCCGTCGGCCCATGAAGTGGCGTACGGTGTGGCGGCTGACCCGGCTGGGACGGCCTCCCGTCATCTGACAAGCTCGAAATCTGAGAGCATTCGGCCGTACCCGGTCCAGGTTTCCGCCTCGGCCCGACCAGGCTGCGCACTTTGAGGACGAAAGTTTCCATTTGTGAGTGAGACAACGCATGACGGCAGGGTTGTGGTGAGCGACCGTCCGTCGCCCGACGACGGGCTCTCCGCGACGGAACTTGCCGCCAAGTACGGGCTCGCCGTGAGCGGCGCCCGGCCCGGACTCGTGGAGTACGTCCGCCAGATGTGGGGGCGGCGCCACTTCATCCTCGCCTTCTCCCAGGCGAAGCTCACCGCGCAGTACAGCCAGGCCAAGCTCGGCCAGCTGTGGCAGGTGGCCACTCCGCTGCTCAACGCGCTGGTGTACTTCCTGATCTTCGGCCTGATCCTCAACGCCGACCGGGGCATGTCGCGCGAGGTGTACATCCCGTTCCTGGTCACGGGTGTGTTCGTGTTCACCTTCACCCAGAGCTCGGTGATGGCGGGCGTCCGCGCGATCTCCGGCAACCTCGGCCTGGTGCGCGCCCTGCACTTCCCGCGCGCCTCGCTGCCCATCTCGTTCGCGCTCCAGCAGCTCCAGCAGCTGCTGTTCTCGATGATCGTGCTGTTCTGCGTGGCGGTCGGCTTCGGCAGCTATCCGCGGCTTTCCTGGCTGCTGATCCTCCCCGTGCTGGTGCTGCAGTTCCTCTTCAACACCGGCCTCGCGCTGATCATGGCCCGCATGGGCGCGAAGACCCCGGACCTCGCGCAGCTGATGCCGTTCGTGATGCGGACCTGGATGTACGCCTCCGGCGTCATGTTCTCGATCCCGGTGATGCTCGCCGACCACCCCAAGTGGATCGCCGACGTCCTCCAGTGGAACCCGGCGGCGATCTACATGGACCTGATGCGCTTCGCGCTGATCGACGGCTACGGCTCCGAGAACCTGCCCCCGCACGTGTGGGCGGTCGCCGGCGGCTGGGCCGTGCTGATCGCGCTCGGCGGTTTCGTGTACTTCTGGAAGGCGGAGGAGAGGTACGGCCGTGGCTGAGTCACTCATCCCCACCGTCATCGCGGACGAACTGCACATCGTCTACCGCGTCAACGGCGCCAAGACCGGCAAGGGCAGCGCGACCGCCGCCCTGAGCCGCATCCTCAAGCGCGGCGAGGAGCGGGGCGTGCGCAAGGTGCACGCCGTCAAGGGCGTGTCCTTCATCGCCTACCGCGGCGAGGCCATCGGTCTGATCGGCTCCAACGGCTCCGGCAAGTCCACCCTGCTGCGGGCGATCGCCGGTCTGCTGCCGGCGGAGAAGGGCAAGGTCTACACCGACGGCCAGCCCTCGCTGCTCGGCGTCAACGCCGCCCTGATGAACGACCTCACGGGCGAGCGCAACGTCATATTGGGCGGCCTCGCGATGGGCATGTCGCGGGACCAGATCAAGGAGCGCTACCAGGGGATCGTCGACTTCTCCGGCATCAACGAGAAGGGCGACTTCATCACCCTGCCGATGCGCACCTACTCCTCCGGCATGGCGGCTCGCCTGCGCTTCTCCATCGCGGCCGCCAAGGACCACGACGTGCTGATGATCGACGAGGCCCTCGCCACCGGTGACCGCGCCTTCCAGAAGCGCTCCGAGGCGCGCATCCGCGAGCTGCGCAAGGAGGCCGGCACGGTCTTCCTGGTCAGCCACAACAACAAGTCCATCCGCGACACCTGCGACCGCGTCCTGTGGCTGGAACGCGGCGAACTCCGCATGGACGGCCCGACCGACGAGGTGCTCAAGGAATACGAGAAGTTCACGGGCAAGTAGTCCCGTGCGACCCGGGCCCCGCCGGAACTGCTCCGGCGGGGCCCGGCGTCTGCGAGGGATACCGGGGCGAGGCGCTCGTCCGGCACACCGGGGACGGCATCCGCAAAGGAAGCGCCAACTTCGGCAAGGAAGTGTCAACTCCGGCCGCCCATAGGAATCTTGAGGGCAATCGGTGCTTTCTTGTGATGTGCAGGACACCCCCACGGAGCATGGTGCGTTGTACAACGTAAGCTGTACCGGTGCCGAATCGCGGCAAGTGGGGCCATAATGCGCGACACCCGGCATCAGCCGCAGACGCCGCCCCCTGGGCGGCGTGTCCGAAATAGTGGGTATTGGGTCGGCAGTGTAGAACGGGAGATGTGACGGCCATGGCTTCGGAGACTCCCCAGCTCAATCACGCCTCTGCCGTGCCCGCGCCGGGTGACGAGCGGTGACCGAAACCGGGACGGCGCGCACCGGGGACCCGGAGCGCGACACCCTCGACAAGGCCGGGACCGAGAACTTTCCCGTCGCCCCGTTCTTCCTGCCCCGGGCCTGGCGCGACGACCTCATGGCCGTCTACGGCTTCGCCCGACTCGTCGACGACATCGGTGACGGCGACCTCGCCCCCGGCGGCGCCGACGCCCGCCTCCTGGGCCTCGCCCCGCAGGACGCCGACGACCGGCTGCTCCTCCTGGACGCATTCGAGGCCGACCTCGGCAAGGTCTTCGACGGCACCCCGAACCACCCCCTGCTGCGCCGGCTGCGGCACACCGTCCGCCGCCGCTCCCTCACCCCCGAGCCGTTCCTCGCGCTGATCGCCGCCAACCGCCAGGACCAGCTGGTCAAGCGGTACGAGACGTACGACGACCTGCTCGCCTACTGCGCGCTGTCGGCCAACCCCGTCGGCCACCTGGTCCTCGCCGTCACCGGCGCGACCACCCCCGAGCGGGTCCGGCGCTCGGACGCGATCTGCACCGCGCTGCAGATCGTCGAACATCTGCAGGACGTCGCGGAGGACCTGGGCCGCGACCGCGTCTACCTGCCCGCCGCGGACATGAAGCGCTTCCACGTCCAGGAGGCGGACCTCGCCGCGCCCTCCGCGGGCGCGTCGGTGCGCGCCCTGGTCGCGTACGAGGCGGAACGCGCCCGGAATCTCCTGAATGAGGGCGCCCCCCTCGTGGGTAGCGTCCACGGCAGGCTGAGGCTGCTCCTCGCGGGGTTCGTGGCGGGAGGAAGGGCGGCCGTCCACGCGATCGCCGCCGCCGAATTCGACGTACTTCCCGGCCCGCCCAAGCCCGGCAAGCTCAGGCTGCTGCGCGAGGTGGGCGCGACCCTGCGAGGAGAGGGGTGATCCGGTCCGTGGAGTCGGAACCACACGTGTCCGCGCCGGTACTCGCCGCCTACAGCTACTGCGAGGCCGTCACCGGACAACAGGCCCGCAACTTCGCCTACGGCATCAGGCTGCTGCCGACACCCAAGCGCCGCGCGATGTCCGCGCTGTACGCGTTCTCCCGGCGCGTCGACGACATCGGTGACGGCGCCCTCGCGATCGAGGTCAAGGCGGCCCGGCTGGAGGAGACCAGAGCGCTGCTGACCCGGGTCAGGGGCGGCTCGGTCGACGAGGACGACACCGACCCCGTCGCGGTCGCCCTCGCCCACGCGGCGGCCGCCTTCCCGATCCCCCTCGACGCCCTCGACGAACTCATCGACGGCGTCCTCATGGACGTGCACGGCGAGCACTACGAGACCTGGGACGACCTGAAGATCTACTGCCGTTGTGTCGCCGGGGCCATCGGCCGGCTCTCCCTCGGCGTCTTCGGCACGGAACCCGGGGCGCGGGGTGCGGAGCGCGCGCCGGAGTACGCCGACACCCTCGGACTCGCACTCCAACTGACCAACATCCTCAGGGACGTTCGTGAGGACGCGGAGGGCGGGCGCATCTATCTGCCCGCCGACGACCTCGCGAAGTTCGGCTGCTCGGCCGGGTTCGCCGGGCCCCTGCCACCCGCCGACTCCGATTTCGCGGGTCTGGTGCACTTCGAGGTGCGCCGGGCCCGCGCCCTGTTCGCCGAGGGGTACCGGCTGCTGCCGATGCTCGACCGCCGCAGCGGCGCCTGTGTCGCCGCCATGGCCGGCATCTACCGTCGGTTGCTCGACCGCATCGAGCGCGATCCCGAGGCCGTGCTGCGCGGGCGCGTCTCGCTGCCCGGCCGGGAGAAGGCGTACGTCGCCGTGCGTGGCCTCTCCGGTCTGGACGCCCGTCATGCGTCACGCCGTACCGTCAGGAGGCGTGTCTGATGGACAATCCGGTCCAAGGCGAACCCATCGGCGAAAAGTGGTACGCAACCCTCCGCACCGTAAGGGCGTCCCAGTCTCCGACGGTCTGCCGCGAACCGCTCCGGCACCCCGGCGGACCGGCAGGGGAGGGTGCACGATGACCGACGGCGCACAGTCGGAGGCACTGCCGGAGGCGGACCGCGAGGGCCGGCCCCGGAGCACGGCCGTGGTGGTCGGCGGAGGGCTGGCGGGCATCACCGCCGCGCTCTCGCTCGCCGACGCCGGCGCACAGGTGACCCTCCTGGAGGGGCGGCCCCGCCTCGGCGGACTCGCCTTCTCCTTCCAGCGCGGCGACCTGACCGTCGACAACGGCCAGCATGTGTACCTGCGGTGCTGCACCGCCTACCGCTGGTTCCTCGACCGTGTCGACGCGACCGCGCTCGCACCTCTGCAGGATCGTCTCGACGTACCGGTTCTCGACGCCGAGGGCCGGCCGGGCAGGCGGCTCGGCAGACTCCGGCGCGACGCGCTGCCCGTACCGCTGCACCTGGGGCGCAGCCTCGCCACGTACACCCATCTCTCGCTCGCCGAGCGCGCGAAGGTGGGGCGGGCCGCGCTGGCGCTCAAGGCGCTCGACCTCACCGATCCCGCGCTGGACGAACAGGACTTCGGCGGCTGGCTGGCCGCACAGGGGCAGTCGGCGCGGGCCGTGGAGGCGCTGTGGGACCTCGTGGGGGTCGCCACCCTCAACGCGGTGGCCCGCGACGCCTCCCTCGCGCTCGCCGCGATGGTGTTCAAGACCGGCCTGCTGTCCGAGCCGGGCGCCGCCGACATCGGCTGGGCCCATGTCCCACTCGGTGAACTGCACGACCGGCAGGCCCGCAAGGCGCTCGACTCCGCGGGCGTCCGTACCGTCCTCCGCGCCCGCGTCACCTCCGTCCGCCGTGCGGAGAACGGGAGTTGGCGCGTCGAGGTGCCCGGCGAGACCCTCGACGCCGACGCGGTCGTGCTCGCCGTACCCCAGCGCGAGACGCACGATCTGCTGCCCGAGGGAGCCCTCGACGAGCCCGGACGGCTGCTGGAGATCGGCACCGCCCCGATCCTCAACGTCCATGTCGTGTACGACCGGAGGGTGCTCGGCAGGCCCTTCTTCGCGGCGCTCGGCTCGCCCGTCCAATGGGTCTTCGACCGGACCGAGGCCTCGGGCCTGCGCGACGGCCAGTACCTGGCGCTGTCGCAGTCGGCCGCGCAGAGCGAGATCGACGCCCCGGTGGCCGTCCTGCGTGAGCGGTACCTGCCCGAGCTGGAACGGCTGTTGCCCGGCGCGCGCGGCGCCGGGGTGAAGGACTTCTTCGTGACCCGGGAGCGCACCGCGACCTTCGCTCCCACCCCCGGCGTCGGACGGCTCAGGCCCGGCGCCCGCACCAAGGCACCCGGCCTGTACCTGGCCGGAGCGTGGACCGCCACCGGGTGGCCCGCGACCATGGAGAGTGCGGTCCGCAGCGGCATCGCGGCGGCGGACGCCGCCCTCGCCGCCGCGGGCCGGCCCCGGAACCACCTCTTCGACCACGAGGAGGCGGCATGACGCTCGAAGCGCACCGGACCGGTTCCCGCGCTCTCGGTACCGCGAACACATCGACATCTGGAGAGACTGTGCCCACTGTGCCCCCGGCCGTGACGGCCGCCGCGAGGACCGCGGTGGACGTGACCGCGCTCCTGGAGCGCGGGCGGACCCTGGCCACCCCCGTGCTGCGGGCGGCCGTCGACCGGCTGGCGCCCCCCATGGACACCGTCGCCGCCTACCACTTCGGCTGGATCGACGCCCACGGCAACCCGGCGGACGGCGACGGCGGCAAGGCCGTACGCCCCGCGCTCGCCGTCATGTCCGCCGAGGTCACCGGCGCCGCACCCGAGGTCGGTATCCCCGGCGCGGTCGCGGTGGAGCTGGTGCACAACTTCTCGCTGCTGCACGACGACCTGATGGACGGCGACGAACAGCGCCGCCACCGCGACACCGTGTGGAAGGTGCACGGCCCCGCCCAGGCCATCCTCGTCGGCGACGCCCTGATGGTCCTCGCCAACGAGATCCTCCTCGAACTGGGCACCGTCGAGGCGGCCCGCGCCACCCGCCGCGTCACCACGGCGACCCGGGCGCTCATCGACGGACAGGCCCAGGACATCTCCTACGAGCACCGCGAGCGGGTCACCGTCGAGGAGTGCCTGGAGATGGAGGGCAACAAGACCGGCGCCCTGCTCGCCTGCGCCTGCTCCATCGGCGCGGTCCTCGGCGGCGCGGACGACCGCACCGCCGACACGCTGGAGAAGTACGGCTACCACCTCGGCCTCGCCTTCCAGGCCGTGGACGACCTGCTGGGCATCTGGGGCGACCCGGTCTCCACGGGCAAGCAGACCTGGAGCGATCTGCGCCAGCGCAAGAAGTCCCTGCCCGTGGTGGCCGCGCTCGCGGCGGGCGGCCCGGCATCCGAACAGTTGGGCGAACTCCTCGCCGCCGACGCCAAGGCCACCGACTTCGAGAACTTCTCCGAGGAGGAGTTCGCCACGCGCGCCGCCCTCATCGAGGAGGCGGGCGGCCGCGAGTGGGCCGTCGAGGAGGCACGCCGCCAGCACCGGATCGCCATCGACGCGCTGGACTCGATCCGGATGCCCGAGCGGGTCCGGGAGGAGTTCGCGGCACTCGCGGACTTCGTCGTCGTACGGAAGAGATGATCGCCATCCCCCAGGAGCCGACCGTCATCGGTCGAATAGCGCTCGCGTAGTCGCCGGCCGGTGCCCGTCGCTCCGGACACGCACCGGCCGACGGCTGACCCACCGCAGAGATCCGTCCACTGCACGAAGGGGAAGCCATGACAGCGACGACCGACGGAAGCACCGGGGCACTGCCGCCCCGCGCCCCCTCGGCCAGCGACACCGACCACGACACCCCGCCGACGGCCGGTGTCCAGGACGCCGCCGCGCGCGCCGTACGACGCGCCACCGACTTCCTCCTCTCCCAGCAGGACGCCCAGGGCTGGTGGAAGGGCGACCTGGAGACCAACGTCACCATGGACGCCGAGGACCTGCTGCTCCGCCAGTTCCTGGGCATCCGCGACGAGAAGACCACCCGGGCCGCCGCCCTGTTCATCAGAGGCGAGCAGCGCCCGGACGGCACCTGGGCCACCTTCTACGGCGGCCCGCCCGACCTCTCCGCCACCGTCGAGGCGTACGTCGCGCTGCGACTGGCCGGGGACGACCCCGGCGCGCCGCACATGGCGCGGGCCTCCGCGTGGATCCGGGAGCGGGGCGGGATCGCCGCCGCCCGGGTCTTCACCCGTATCTGGCTGGCGCTGTTCGGCTGGTGGAAGTGGGACGACCTGCCGGAGATGCCGCCGGAGATCATCTGGTTCCCGAAGTGGATGCCGCTCAACATCTACGACTTCGGATGCTGGGCCCGGCAGACGATCGTGCCGCTGACGGTGGTCTCGGCGAAGCGTCCGGTGCGGCCCGCGCCGTTCCCGCTGGACGAGCTGCACACCGACCCCGGACGCCCGAACCCGCCCAAGCCCCTTGAGCCGCCGACCAGTTGGGAGGGCGCCTTCCAGAGGATCGACAGGCTTCTGCACGGCTACCACAAGGTGGCGCTGAAGCGGCTGCGCAAGGCCGCGATGGACAGCGCGGCCCGCTGGATCATCGAGCGGCAGGAGAACGACGGCTGCTGGGGCGGCATCCAGCCGCCGGCCGTGTACTCGCTCATCGCGTTGCACCTGCTCGGCTACGACCTGCGACACCCCGTGATGCGGGCCGGGTTGGAGTCGCTCGACCGGTTCGCCGTGTGGCGCGAGGACGGGGCCCGGATGATCGAGGCCTGCCAGTCGCCGGTGTGGGACACCTGCCTCGCCACCGTCGCGCTCGCCGACGCGGGCCTGCCCGCCGACCACCCCCAACTCGTCAAGGCCGCCGACTGGATGCTCGGCGAGGAGATCGTCCGCCCGGGCGACTGGGCGGTGAAGCGCCCCCACCTCCCGCCGGGTGGCTGGGCCTTCGAGTTCCACAATGACAACTACCCCGACATCGACGACACCGCCGAGGTCGTCCTCGCGCTGCGCCGGGTCGCCCACCACGACCCGGAGCGCGTGGAGAAGGCCGTCCGGCGAGGGGTGCGCTGGACCGTCGGCATGCAGTCGAGGAACGGGGCGTGGGGTGCCTTCGACGTCGACAACACCAGCCCGTTCCCGGGCCGGCTGCCGTTCTGCGACTTCGGCGAGGTCATTGACCCGCCGTCCGCCGATGTCACGGCGCACGTGGTGGAGATGCTCGCGGTCGAGGGCCTGTCGCACGATCCCCGTACCCGGCGCGGCATCGAGTGGCTGCTCGCCGAACAGGAGCCCAGTGGCGCGTGGTTCGGGCGCTGGGGCGTCAACTACGTCTACGGCACGGGCTCGGTGGTGCCCGCGCTGGTGACCGCCGGGCTGCCCGCCGCGCACCCCGCGATCCGCCGGGCCGTGGCCTGGCTGGAGACCGTGCAGAACGACGACGGCGGCTGGGGAGAGGACCTGCGCTCCTACCCCGACCCCGCGGAGTGGGGCGGCAAGGGCGCCTCCACCGCCTCCCAGACCGCGTGGGCGCTGCTCGCGCTGCTGGCGGCGGGGGAGCGGGACGCCAAATCCACCGAACGCGGTGTCGAGTGGCTGGCCCAGACCCAGCGGGAGGACGGTTCCTGGGACGAGCCGTACTTCACCGGCACCGGCTTCCCCTGGGACTTCTCGATCAACTACCACCTCTACCGGCAGGTCTTCCCGCTCACCGCGCTCGGCCGGTACGTCAACGGCGAACCGGCCGTCCTCAAAGCCCAGGGGCGCTGATGGACACGCCCGCCGCCCCGGCCCCGCTGCTGATCGCCTGCGCGCTCGGCATCGAGCAGCTCGCCCTGCGCAGCGGCGACCGGGGTGGCGCCGGGGGCCCGGTCACCGTCGTACGCACCGGCATGGGGCCGAGGGCGGCCGAGCGGTCCGTCGCCCGGCTGCTCGCCGGCCCGGAACTGCGCGACGCGGCGGTCCTGGCCACCGGGTTCTGCGCCGGACTCGCCCCGGGCACGCACCCCGGCGATCTGGTCGTCGCCGAGGAGACCCGAGGCCCGGGCGGGGCCGTCACGCCCTGCGTGGGCACCGAACTGCTGGTGAAGGAACTGGCGAGGGCCGTACCCGGGCGCACGATCCACACTGGCCCACTCACCGGATCGGACCACGTCGTCCGTGGTCAGGAACGGTCGGACCTGTTCGCGACCGGCGCGATCGCGGTCGACATGGAGTCCGCGGTCACGCTCCACCGCGCCGTGAGATCGGGCCCACGCCCGGTTGCGGCCGTCCGGGTGGTCGTGGACGCCCCAGCACATGAACTGGTCCGGATCGGCACGGTACGCGGGGGAATATCAGCCTTCCGTGTTCTTCGTGCCGTCCTTCCCGCTTATTACGAATGGCACCGTTCTTTGCTGCTCCCCAGGAGGTGAGCCAGATGGCCATGCCGCTCCGCCAGTCCATCAAGGTGGCGACGTATCTCGCCGAACAGAAGCTTCGCAAGCGGGACAAGTTCCCGCTGATCGTCGAGCTGGAACCGCTCTACGCCTGCAACCTGAAGTGCGAGGGCTGCGGCAAGATCCAGCACCCGGCGGGCGTGTTGAAACAGCGCATGCCGGTGGCGCAGGCCGTGGGCGCCGTCCTGGAGTCCGGAGCGCCGATGGTGTCGATCGCCGGCGGCGAGCCCCTGATGCACCCGCAGATCGACGAGATCGTGCGGCAGTTGGTGGCCAGGAGGAAGTACGTCTTCCTGTGCACCAACGCCATGCTGCTGCGCAAGAAGATGGACAAGTTCAAGCCCTCGCCGTACTTCGCGTTCGCCGTGCACATCGACGGGCTGCGGGAGCGGCACGACGAGTCGGTGGCGAAGGAAGGGGTGTTCGACGAGGCCGTGGCGGCGATCAAGGAGGCCAAGCGGCGCGGCTTCCGGGTGACCACCAACTCGACCTTCTTCAACACCGACACCCCGCAGACCATCATCGAGGTCCTCAACTACCTCAACGACGACCTCCAGGTCGACGAGATGATGATCTCGCCCGCCTACGCCTACGAGAAGGCCCCCGACCAGGAGCACTTCCTCGGCGTCGAGCAGACCCGCGAGCTGTTCAAGAAGGCCTTCTCCGGCGGCAACCGGCGGCGCTGGCGGCTCAACCACTCGCCCCTGTTCCTCGACTTCCTGGAGGGCAAGGTCGACTTCCCCTGCACGGCGTGGGCGATCCCCAACTACTCCCTCTTCGGCTGGCAGAAGCCCTGCTACCTGATGAGCGACGGATACGTCACGACGTACCGGGAGCTGATCGAGGACACCGACTGGGACGCGTACGGCCGAGGCAAGGACCCGCGCTGCGCCAACTGCATGGCGCACTGCGGCTACGAGCCGACCGCCGTCCTCGCCACCATGGGGTCGCTGAAGGAGTCCCTGCGCGCCCTGCGCGAGACCGTCTCCGGGAACCACGGGAACCAGGGGTGATGGGATGACCGCCGTGTCGCTGGGCCTCCCCGAACTGCCCGCCCGGCCGATCGCGGAACGCCGCCCCTCGCGGCGGATCCAGGTCGGCCCGGTGGCGGTGGGCGGCGGTGCCCCGGTGTCGGTGCAGTCGATGACGACGACCCGTACGTCGGACGTCGGCGCCACCCTGCAGCAGATCGCGGAACTCACCGCGTCCGGCTGCCAGATCGTCCGGGTCGCCTGTCCCACGCAGGACGACGCGGACGCCCTCGCCACCATCGCCCGCAAGTCGCAGATCCCCGTGATCGCGGACATCCACTTCCAGCCGAAGTACGTCTTCGCGGCGATCGAGGCCGGCTGCGCGGCGGTACGCGTGAACCCCGGCAACATCAAGCAGTTCGACGACAAGGTCAAGGAGATCGCGCGGGCGGCGAAGGACCACGACACCCCCATCAGGATCGGGGTCAACGCCGGCTCGCTCGACCGGCGGCTGCTGCAGAAGTACGGGAAGGCGACGCCCGAGGCGCTGGTGGAGTCCGCGCTGTGGGAGGCGTCGCTGTTCGAGGAGCACGACTTCCGGGACATCAAGATCTCGGTCAAGCACAACGACCCCGTCGTGATGATCGAGGCGTACCGGCAGCTGGCAGCCCAATGCGACTATCCGTTGCACCTGGGCGTGACCGAGGCCGGTCCGGCGTTCCAGGGCACGATCAAGTCCGCCGTCGCCTTCGGGGCGCTGCTCAGCGAGGGGATCGGCGACACGATCCGGGTCTCGCTGAGCGCCCCGCCGGTCGAGGAGATCAAGGTCGGCATCCAGATCCTCGAGTCGCTGAACCTGCGGCAGCGGCGGCTGGAGATCGTCTCGTGCCCGTCGTGCGGACGGGCGCAGGTCGACGTGTACCGGCTGGCGGACGAGGTGTCCGCCGGGCTGGAAGGCATGGAGGTCCCGTTGCGGGTCGCGGTCATGGGCTGCGTCGTCAACGGACCCGGGGAGGCGCGGGAGGCGGACCTGGGGGTCGCCTCCGGCAACGGCAAGGGGCAGATCTTCGTCAAGGGCGAGGTCATCAAGACCGTGCCCGAGTCGAAGATCGTGGAGACCCTCATCGACGAGGCGATGAAGATCGCCGAGCAGATGGAGAAGGACGGCGTCGCGTCGGGGGAACCGGCGGTCACCGTGAGTTGACGACACGGGCTGAAGAGCACGGATCGAGAGGGGGCCCGACGTGACGATTCTGGAGAACATCCGGCAACCGCGCGACCTGAAGGCGCTGACCGAGGCGGAACTCGGCGAACTGGCGGCAGAGATCCGGGAGTTCCTGGTGCAGGCGGTCGCCAGGACCGGGGGGCATCTGGGGCCCAACCTGGGGGTGGTGGAACTGTCCGTCGCGCTCCACCGGGTCTTCGACTCACCCGTGGACCGCATCGTCTGGGACACCGGTCACCAGAGCTATGTGCACAAGCTGCTGACGGGCCGTCAGGACTTCTCGAAACTGCGCGGCAAGGGCGGCCTGTCCGGTTATCCCTCACGCGCGGAGTCCGAGCACGACATCGTCGAGAACAGCCACGCCTCGACGGCCCTCGGCTGGGCGGACGGTCTGGCCAAGGCCCGCCAGGTGCGGGGGGAGCAGGGCCATGTGGTCGCGGTCATCGGAGACGGCGCGCTGACCGGCGGCATGGCCTGGGAGGCGCTCAACAACATCGCCGCCGCCAAGGACCGGCCGCTGATCATCGTCGTCAACGACAACGAACGTTCCTACTCACCGACCATCGGCGGCCTCGCCAACCACCTCGCGACCCTGCGGACCACCGACGGCTACGAGCAGTTCCTCGCCTGGGGCAAGGACGTCCTGCTGCGCACCCCGGTCGTCGGCAAGGAGGTCTACGAGGCCCTGCACGGAGCGAAGAAGGGCTTCAAGGACGCCTTCGCGCCGCAGGGCATGTTCGAGGACCTTGGCCTGAAGTACGTCGGACCGATCGACGGGCACGACACCAGGGCGGTCGAGTCGGCGCTGCGCCGCGCCAAGCGCTTCCACGGGCCCGTCCTGGTCCACTGCCTGACGCAGAAGGGCCGCGGCTACGAGCCCGCCCTCGCCGATGAGGAGGACCACTTCCACACCGTCGGCGTGATGGACCCGCTGACCTGCGAGCCGCTCACGCCCGCCGGTGGACCGTCCTGGACGTCCGTCTTCGGCGACGAGATCGTGAGGATCGGGGACGAGCGCGAGGACGTCGTGGCGATCACGGCGGCCATGCTGCACCCCGTGGGGCTCGGCAGGTTCGCGGAGAAGTTCCCCGACCGGGTGTGGGACGTCGGGATCGCCGAGCAGCACGCCGCGGTCTCGGCCGCGGGACTGGCGACGGGCGGGCTGCACCCGGTCGTGGCGGTCTACGCGACCTTCCTCAACCGGGCCTTCGACCAACTGCTGATGGACGTGGCCCTGCACCGGTGCGGGGTCACCTTCGTCCTGGACCGGGCCGGGGTGACCGGCGTCGACGGCGCGTCGCACAACGGCATGTGGGACATGTCCATCCTCCAGGTCGTGCCGGGGCTGCGGATCGCCGCGCCCCGCGACGCCGAGCAACTGCGCGCACAGCTGCGGGAGGCGGTCGCCGTCGACGACGCTCCCACCCTGATCCGGTTCCCGAAGGAGTCGGTGGGGCCGCGGATCCCGTCGCTGGAGCGGGTGGGCGGCATGGACGTGCTGTACCGCTCGCCGTCCGCGACGAGCGCCACGTCCTCGGACCGACCGCGGGTGCTGCTCGTCGCCGTCGGCGTGATGGCGTCGGTGTGTCTGCAGACCGCCGAACTGCTCCGCTCCCGGGGCATCGGCTGCACCGTCGTCGACCCGCGCTGGGTCAAGCCGGTCGATCCGGCGCTGCCGTGGCTCGCCGACGAACACCGGCTGGTGGCCGTCGTGGAGGACAACAGCCGGGCCGCCGGGGTCGGTTCGGCCGTCGCCCTCGCTCTGGGGGACGCCGAGGTCGACGTACCCGTACGGCGGTTCGGCATCCCGGAGCAGTTCCTCGCGCACGCCAAACGCGGGGAGGTGCTGGCGGACATAGGGCTGACGCCGGTCGAGATCGCCGGGCGGATCAGCGCGTCGCTGGCCGCCCGGGACGAGTTCGCCGAGCACGACCTGCCGAAGGCCGGACCTGCCGAGGAGAAACCGCGATGACCACCCTGGAACCAGCGACGGGGACCGAGGAGTTCGACCTCGGCGGACTCCTCGCCGAGCGCGGTGGCGAGCGCTACGAACTCCACGCCCGGTACCTCAACCACCAACTCCCGCGGATGCTGCACACCATCGGCTTCGACAAGGTCTACGAGCGGGCCGAGGGCGCGTACTTCTGGGACGCGGACGGTGCCGACTACCTGGACATGCTGGCCGGGTTCGGGGTGATGGGGCTCGGCCGCCACCACCCCGTGGTGCGCAGAGCGTTGCACGACGCGCTCGACGCGGGGCTCGCCGACCTGACCCGCTTCGACTGCCAGCCGTTGCCCGGCCTGCTCGCCGAGAAACTGCTCACCCACAGCCCGCACCTGGACCGGGTGTTCTTCGGCAACAGCGGCACGGAGGCGGTCGAGACCGCGCTGAAGTTCGCCCGGTACGCCACCGGCAGACCCCGCGTCCTCTACTGCGACCACGCCTTCCACGGGCTCACCACCGGATCGCTCTCCGTGAACGGCGAGGACGGCTTCCGGGACGGCTTCGCGCCGCTGCTGCCCGACACGGCCGTACCGCTCGGTGATCTCGACGCGCTGGCACGGGAGTTGCGGAAGGGGGACGTCGCCGCCCTCGTCGTCGAGCCCATCCAGGGCAAGGGCGTGCACGAGGCGCCGCCCGGCTATCTGCGTGCCGCCCAGGAACTGCTGCACCAGCACAGGGCGCTGCTGATCGTCGACGAGGTGCAGACCGGGCTCGGCCGGACCGGGGACTTCTACGCCTACCAGCACGAGGACGGCGTCGAACCGGACCTGGTGTGCGTGGCCAAGGCGCTCTCCGGCGGCTACGTCCCGGTCGGCGCGACCCTCGGCAAGGACTGGATCTTCAAGAAGGTCTACTCGTCGATGGACCGTGTCCTCGTCCACTCGGCGAGCTTCGGCTCCAACGCCCAGGCCATGGCCGCCGGCCTCGCCGTCCTCTCGGTCATGGAGAACGAGCAGATCGTGGCCCATGCCCGGGCCACGGGGGAGCTGCTGAAGAGCAGGCTCACGGCGCTCGTCGACAAGTACGAGCTGCTCAGCGACGTACGCGGCCGGGGCCTGATGATCGGCATCGAGTTCGGCAGGCCCAAGTCGCTCAAACTGCGCAGCCGTTGGACCATGCTCCAGGCGGCCCGCAAGGGGCTCTTCGCGCAGATGGTCGTCGTACCGCTGCTGCGACGGCACCGCATCCTCACCCAGGTCTCGGGCGACCACCTGGAGGTGATCAAGCTGATCCCGCCGCTGGTCATCGGGGAGCGGGAGGTGGACCGGTTCGTCGCCGCGTTCACGGAGGTGATGGACGACGCACACAGCGGGAGCGGGCTGATGTGGGACTTCGGCAGGACGCTGGTGAAGCAGGCGGTCGCCAACCGCTGACGCGGACGGTGTGCCGGGCCGCCTGTGGTGCGCTCGGGCTTTGCCTCTGAGGCAAGAAATTTGCCGCAGAGGCAAAGATCCGGCTGAATGGAGGGCATGAGCCCCTCCGAGGGTACGCACCCTCCCGAGCCTCCGGTCGACACGGAACTGCCCGCCGTCGCCCCGCAGCTGCGGGGCCTGCGCCGCCGGGCCGCCCTCACCCTGGAGGCCGCCGCCCGCGCCGCCGGACTGTCGCCCGCCCATCTCTCCCGGCTGGAGACCGGACAGCGGCAGCCCTCGCTGCCGATGCTGCTCGCGTTGGCCCGTGTCTACGGTACGACCGTCTCCGAGCTGCTCGGCGAGACCGTCGTCGAACGGGACGCCGTGCTGCGGGCGCCCGACACGGAGCCCACCCGGGCCGGTGGCTGGACGTATTGGCAGGCGGGCGCGTCCGGGCGCGGGATGCAGGCGCTGCGCGTCCATGTGCCGCACGGCTCGCAGGGCGACATCGTGCGCGTGCATCCCGGCGAGGAGTGGCTCTACGTCCTCAAGGGGCGGCTGCGGCTGCGCCTCGGGGACGCCGCGCACCTGCTGGCGCCGGGCGACAGCGCCCACTTCGACTCGCTGACCCCGCACCGCATCGCCGCCGCCGACCACGACGGCGCCGACCTCCTGTTCGTCCACACCCTTCTGCAGAGCCCGACCGCCGCGCTGTGTCTCGGGCCGACCACGTCCGGAGAGACGCCATGACCGACCTGGAAGAGAAGTTCCCCCGCGCCCTGTGGGTGCGGCTCATCATCTACATCGCGGTCGGCCATGTCTTCGCGGCCTTCATCTATCTGCTGTTCGAGGTGGGCGCCAACCAGTGAGCCGACCGTCGGGACGGGCGAGACGCCCTAGAGGGCGCTTCTGATGGATCTCCGCGGCACGGAGATCCATCTGAAGCGCCCTAGTCCAGCAGGCGCTCGCGCAGCCGCTCCCGGGTCGCCGGGGTGACCTTCAGACCCTGCTCCAGGTACGTGTCCACATCGCCCCAGGTCTCCTCGACGGTGTCGAAGGCCGCCTTCAGGTACTCGGCGCGGGCGTCGAAGAGCGGGCTCAGCAGCTCCATGACCTCCGGGGAGTAGGCGTTCGCCGCGCTGCTGCTGCGGTGCACCTTGTAGCGGCGGTGCTTGGCGTTCGACTCCAGGTAGTCGGCGACGATGGCCTCGTGCTCCACACCCAGGGCCAGCAGGGTGATGGCGACGGAGAGGCCCGCACGGTCCTTGCCCGCCGCGCAGTGCATCAGCGCCGGCACGCTGTCCTCGGCCAGGGCGTGCAGCACCCGGGAGTGCTCCGCCGTGCGATGCCGGATGATCGTCCGGTACGAGGCGATCATCCGGCCGGCCGCCTTGCCGTCGTCCAGCAGCGCGCGCAGTTGGTCCAGGTCGCCGTCGCGGACCATCTTCCAGAACTCGGCGCCGTCCGCCGGGTCGCTCAGCGGCAGGTTCACATTGAGGACGCCGGGCAGCTCGACGTCCGGGCCCTCCAGCTTCTGGTCGGCCGCGTTGCGGAAGTCGAAGATCGTGTGCAGGCCCAGGGAGGCCAGGAACGCGGCGTCCTCGTCGGTCGCGTGGGCCAGGTGGCCGCTGCGGAACAGCACCCCGTGACGCACCCGCCGGCCGTCCACGGTCGGCAGACCGCCCACATCGCGGAAATTGCGCACTCCGGTCAGCTCGGGTTCGGTCGACGGGATCTGCTGCGTCACTGGGGCTCCCTCCCATCCGGCCGTCCGCGCCGAGCGCCGACGGGCACGCCCTCGACATCGAGGCGCGCACTCGACCATACGACATGCGTGCGTACCCCAATGAGTTGTCCACAGCCGGGTCCAGGCACCCGGAGCGGTTGTCCACAGGCCACTCCGCAGATGCGTCGGCGGTTGTCCACAGGCGCCGTCGAGCGCCCGCGACGACCTGCGATGATGTTGAAGCCCGATCGCACCTGTTCGAATCTGTGGGGGCTTGATGTTGGAAATCGGAGCTGACGGCCGGACCTGGCTTCTCACCGGGACCAGGAGCAGCTATGCCCTGCGGCTCACCGAGAACGACGAGCTGCTGCACCTGCACTGGGGTCCCCGGATCGCCCTCGCCGACGCCGAGGAGCTGGCCGTACGGCAGCAGCTGCCGTACTGGCCGTTCGAGGCTCCGGTCGACGGACACGAGGAGTACCCCGTCGAGGGCGGACCCCGCTTCACCCGACCGGCGCTGTCCGTGCGCACGGACGAGCGACGCGGCACCGAGTGGACCTTCCGGGCGTACGAGGCCGACGGCGACGAGCTGCGGCTGCGGTTCACCGACGACGGACTCGGGATCACCCTGCACTACCGGATGCGCGACGACGTGGTCGAGCGCTGGGTGACGCTCGTCAACGACGGCCCGGCGGCGGAGCTGCTGCGGGCCGACTCGGCGACCTGGACGCTGCCGCCGCGCGCGGAGGAGAACTGGCGCCTCTCCCAGCTGCACGGGCGCTGGGCGGCCGAGTCCCGGCTGGTGCGCGCCGACCTCACCTACGGCGAGAAGGTCATCGGCAGTAGGCGCGGGCACACCGGGCACCAGCACCTGCCCTGGGTCGCCCTCGACACCGACGCCACCGAGGAGCGCGGCGAGGTCTACGGCTGCGCCCTGGGCTGGTCGGGCTCCTGGCGGATCGCGGTGGCCCAACTCCCGGACGCGCGCGTGCAGATCACCGGCGGCGCCGGATACGACGAGTCCGGACTGCTGAGGCTGGAGACCGGGGAGACGTTCACCACGCCCGTCTTCGCAGGCCTGTGGCACGACGGTGGCTTCGGCGGGGCGAGCCGCGCCTGGCACGCGTACCAGCGGACGTACGTCATCCCGGACGCGGACCAGGATCGGCCGGTGCTCTTCAACTCCTGGGAAGCCACCGAGTTCGACATCTCCGAGGAGCAGCAGGGGGCCCTCGCGCGGCGGGCGGCGGCCATGGGGGTCGAGCTGTTCGTGGTGGACGACGGCTGGTTCGGGGCGCGGACGAGCGACCGGGCCGGGCTCGGGGACTGGACGCCGAATCCGGACCGCTTCCCGAAGGGGCTGCGCCCGCTCGCCGACCAGGTGCACGCCCTCGGGATGCAGTTCGGTATCTGGGTCGAGCCGGAAATGGTCAATCCGGACAGTGAGCTGTACCGGGCGCATCCCGAATGGGCACAGTTCCAACCGGGGCGAAAGCGGACGGAACTGCGTAATCAGCTCGTGCTCAATCTCGCGCGCGAGGACGTCCAGGAATACCTCTGGGAACGGCTCGACACGCTCCTGTCCAGCGCGCCGATCGACTATGTGAAGTGGGACTTCAACCGCTGCTTCACCGACGCGGGCTGGCCCGGTGAGCCGTATCCGCAGAAGCTGTGGGTCGAGCACGTGCACGCCTTCTACGCACTGCTGGACCGGTTGCGGGCCGCGCACCCGGGGGTGGCGTTCGAGTCGTGCTCGGGCGGCGGCGGCCGGATCGACCTCGGGGTCATGGCGCGGACGGATCAGGTGTGGACCTCCGACAACACCGATCCGCTCGACCGGCTCGCCATCCAGCACGGCTTCACCCAGATCCATCCGGCCCGGACCATGGCCGCGTGGGTCACCGACAGCCCGAACAACCAGCTCAACGGGCGGGTCAGCTCGCTGCGGTTCCGGTTCGTCAGCGCCATGGCGGGTGTGCTCGGGGTGGGCGGCGATCTCACCGAGTGGAGCGAGGAGGAGCTGGCCGAGGCCCGGGAGTGGGTGGAGCTGTACAAGGAGATCCGGCCGGTCGTGCAGCGCGGTGACCTGTATCGGCTGCGTCCTCCGGCAGGGGGGCTGAGTGCCGTGCAGTACGTCCACGGTGACGAGGTCGTCGTCCTCGCCTGGCTCCAGGCGCAGCACTACGGCGAGCCGCTCGCCCCGCTCCGGCTGCGCGGACTGGATCCGACGGGAACGTATGAGTGCCGCGAAACGGGCGAAAAGTACCGGGGTGCCGTGCTGGCGCATCACGGATTGCGGACGGGGCTGCACGGCGACTTCGATGCGGCAGTTATCCGCCTTCGGCACACTTGAGCGATCTGTCCGAAATGCAGCCGTAATTCCAACAAGGTCTGGAATAAAGCCTACTGGGCCGTAGGTGCGTGAGCAGCGTCATATTCGTGACGTTCCGTTGCCGTCATGTCCACGTAATTCGTAGGGATTTCCAGGGTGGTTGGAATGCGCCCAAGACCTGTCTATTACGGAGCGTGATGGTGAATTGAAGTAAGGATCAGGGAGGAAGACGCACAGGAAGTCCCAATGGTTGTACCTGTGGGCACAAGTCGCTTACGTTCGGCGTCAATCCGGACGGACGCCCAATCCTGCCGCCGACCGGAGCCGCGTACCGACCCGATCCACGGCAGGAGCGGGGGACCCACAGGAATCACCGCCTGTTCCGGTCTCCGGAACGGCTAGGGGTACAGCCGTGCGCAAGCACGGCCGGACATCTCCAGTCCGCACCCGACAGCTCACCTCGCAGGCGACGGAGAGGAATTCGCCATGCCCGCGAAGGGTAAGCACCGCCGTCCGAAGTCCCAGCGCTTCACTCGCTCGATCGCCGCCGCCGGGACCGGTGGCGCGGCGCTCGCGCTGCCGTTGATCGGTGCCGCCGGCGCCAACGCCGCGACCCCGGCAGCCGCCGTCTCCGGTGTCTCCGAGAAGACGGCCACGATCACCCCCGAGAAGGCCGTGGCCGAGGCGGGCGCGCGGTTGGAGCAGGCCGAGAAGGCCGCGCAGGCGCAGAAGACCACCAGCAAGAAGGCGGCGACCAAGACCTACTCGGTGAAGGTCGGCGACTACCTCGCGAAGATCGCGGACGAGCAGGACGTCGAGGGTGGCTGGAAGCGGCTGTACTCGGACAACCGTGAGGCGATCGGCTCCGACCCTTCCCTCATCCACCCCGGGCTGAAGCTGTCGATCGGTGAGCGGGCCGCGTCGAGCGAGACGTCGCGCTCGTCGTCGAAGCCGCAGCTGTCGCAGTCCTCGAAGCCCACCGAGTCCACCGAGGCCTCCAAGCCGGCGAAGTCCTCCGGTTCCGCGAAGCAGGAGTCGAAGGACACCCAGGCGTCGACCTCCACGGCGAGCGGCCAGTCCTCGACGACCGGCAGCTCCGGCTTCAGCCGGCCCATCCAGGGCGCGACCGTCGGTACCGCGTACAAGACCGCCGGCAGCATGTGGTCCAGCGGCTACCACACGGGCGTCGACTTCGTGGCCCCGACCGGGACCAGCCTCAAGGCCGTGGGCGCGGGCACCGTCGTCTCCGCCGGCTGGGGCGGCGCGTACGGCAACCAGGTGGTCATCAAGCTCGCTGACGGCTACTACGCCCAGTACGCCCACCTGTCCTCGATCTCCGTCTCCGCGGGTCAGTCCGTCAGCGGCGGCCAGCAGATAGGCCTCTCGGGCGCGACCGGCAACGTCACCGGGCCGCACCTCCACTTCGAGATCCGCACCACCCCCAACTACGGTGCGGACATCGACCCGCTGGCCTACCTCCGCTCGAAGGGCGTCGGCATCTGACCCACGCCGCCGCACCCGTCGAAGGCCGGACCCCGTGATGCGGGGTCCGGCCTTCGACGTTCCGCGACTCCATGGCCACCGCATTGCGGTCATGTGGCATGGCTGATCGACGTCTCGACAGGGGCCGGGATGTGCGGTCACAGTGATCTCCGCAAGCGCTTTCTGCGATGACGGAAGAGGCGTCCTATGACCACCCGTAGAGCTTTCGGAGCACTCGCCGCCGGTGCCGCCCTCGCGGCCGTCGCTCCGGCGGGGGCCGCGTCCGCCCACACGTCTCGGGGCCGTAACCGGCTGATCGCCGCCGACGACTTCCGGCACGGACTCGGGCAGTGGGTCGTGGAGTTGGAGCGGGGCGGTACGGTCACGGCCTCGCGCGGTGTGCTGGAGGTCGACGTACCGGCCGGGGCCACCCTCTGGTTCAAGCGCCGGCTGCGAGGTCCGTACGCCGTCGAGTACACGGCCACGCCGGTCTCCGCGGGCGGGGCCAACGACCGGGTGTCCGATCTGAACAACTTCTGGAACGCCGTCGACGTGCGATCGCCCGACGATCTCTTCGCCACTCCGCGAGGGGGTGCGCTCGCCGAGTACGACCATCTGAGGACGTACTACGTCGGGTACGGGGCCAACACCAACACGACGACGCGGTTGCGGCGCTATGTGGGTGAGGCGGGGGTGCGGCCGCTGATCTACGACTACACCGAGCCGCTGCTCGTCGCGAACGAGCCGCATCGCGTGCGGATCGTCTCGGACGGGTCGAAGGTCCGATGGTGGAACAACGGACGGCTCGTGTTCGACTACCGCGATCCCGAGCCGTACACGAGTGGGCATTTCGCCTTCCGGACCACCTGGAGCCACTTCCGGATCGAGGACTTCCGTGTGTGGGGGTCCCACCGACACGACGTGCGTATTCCGGATTGACCAACACTTGACACGTGGTCTATCTCACCGTCCGTCAAGTGCTTATTACGGTCGCGTAGGTCACATCCGAAGGTGAATCATGTCCCGATGTGGCAGACGATTCGAATGGCAGCAGAGCAATGATCGGGTCGTACGTGGCGCTGGGGGACAGCTTCACCGAGGGCGTCGGCGACCCCGGGCCCGACGGACGGTTCGTCGGCTGGGCCGACCGGTTCGCGGTGCTTCTCGCGGACCGGTTGCCCGAGGGCGACTTCGACTACACCAACCTGGCCGTGCGGGGGAAACTCCTCGACCAGATCGTGGAGGACCAGGTGCCGAGGGCGCTGGAGCTCGCCCCCGATCTGATCTCCTTCTGCGCGGGCGGCAACGACATCATCCGGCCGGGCACCGACCCCGACGAGGTCGCGGAGCGGTTCGAGCGGGCGGTGGTCAGGCTCACCTCGGCCGTCGGCACGGTCATGGTGACCACCGGGTTCGACACCCGTGACGTGCCGGTGCTGAAGCATCTGCGGGGCAAGATCGCCACGTACAACCTGCATGTGCGGGCCATCGCCGACCGGTACGGATGCCCCGTGCTGGACCTGTGGTCGCTGAAGACGGTGCAGGACCGTCGGGCCTGGGACCTGGACCGGCTGCATCTCTCGCCGGAGGGGCACACACGGGTCGCCCTGCGGGCCGGGCAGGTGCTGGGGGTCGACGTTCCGGCCGATCCCGATCAGCCGTGGCCGCCGTTGCCGCCGCGCGGGACGCTGGAGATGCGGCGGGACAACATCACCTGGGCGCGGGAGTATCTCGTGCCGTGGATCGGTCGGCGGCTGCGGGGGGAGTCCTCCGGGGACCATGTGTCGGCCAAGGGACAGCTGTCGCCGGACGACATCAGGTTGCGGATCGAGTCCGTGGCCTGAGCCCCGCGACGGGCGCGTTCTCGTCGTGCGCGTCCTCGCCGTGCGGCGCGTGCTGCTCCGTGGGCGGCGTCGGTCCGGCGTGGTCGCAAGCGCGGTTCCCCGCGCCCCCTTCGGGCGGGGGCCTCGTCGCGTTCAGCGGTCGGCGCGCGTCAACGACGCGGGGTCCAGGCCCAGTTCGTGGGCCAGGGCCCTGTCAGCCCAGTTCTGGGCCCGGGTGCGGGAGACGGCTCCGTCGTAGGTCGTCATCTGCACGGCCAGGCCGTCCAGGAGCGCGGTGAGGCGGAGGGCGGACGCCGTGGGGTCCGGGCAGCGGAACTCGTCGGCGGCCACGCCGGCTTCGATGACCTCGGTGAGGGCGGCCTTCCACTGGCGGTCCAGGTCGCGGGTGACCTCGCGCAGGGCCGGGTCACGGAGGGACACGGCCCACCCCTCGATCCAGAGCCGCCAGCCCTTGGCCTGGCCGGTGGGGGCGTACCAGCGGACAGCCGCCCGGAGTCGGCGCAGGGCCGTGGTGCGGCGGCCCAGGATCTTGCGCAGATGGGCCAGGTCGTCCTCGGCGGCATGGCGGAAGGCCTCGGCCACCAGTCTCTCCTTGGTGGAGAAGTGGTAGAGCACCAGGGCGCTGCTCACACCGAGGACGGCGGCCACGTCGGCGATCCGTACGGCCGCGACGCCCCGCTCCTCGATCTGTTCGATGGCGGCCCGGAGCAGCTCCGCTCGCCGCTCGGCCACGCTCAACCGCACCCTGCCCACATGGCAACCCTACCCAGGCCCCCGCGCGGCGCCGCTGGCTTCGAGCCACCCCGGCGGGGCGGGGGCCGTCAGCGGTGCCAGCCGAAGCGGTCCGTGATCGTCGGCAGGCGGTCGGCGGCGATGGCGTGGGCGGCGGCGCGGGGCGTGGTGCCGTCGGCCTCGGCCCGGGTCAGCATCAGGTCGACGAGGGCGCGCATGGAACGGCGGGTGTGGGCGAACGCCTCGTCGGCGGTGGGGCCGATGTCGCCGAACAGGGTCCACCACCACCAGGCGTTCGTACCGGAGTTGACCACGACGTCGGGCAGGACGGTGACGCCGCGGGAGGTGAGCGTTTCCTCGGCCTCCGGCAAGACGGGCATGTTGGCCGCCTCCACGATCAGAGGGGCCGTGACGAGGTGGTGGTTGGTGGTGTCGATCGCGTAGGAGACGGCCGCGGGGACGAGCACGTCGGCCTCGGTGGCCAGCCAGGCGTCGGCGGAGGTCTCGTGGTCCGTGGGCCGCAGCGCGGTGCGGTCGATCGTGCCGTGCGCGTCGCGCGCGGCGAGCAGGGCCTCGACGTCCAGGCCGGCCGGGTTGGTGACGGTGCCCTTGATGTCGGCGACGGCGACGACCGTGAGGCCGGCGCGGGCGAGGAAGCGGGCGGTGGCGCCGCCCATGGTGCCCAGGCCCTGCACGGCGACCCGTGTCCCGGCGTACGGCGTACCCGTCCGGTCCAGGGCGGTGAGCACGGACTCGGCGACACCGCAGCCGCCGACCAGTTCGTCGAGGCCGATCCCGTCCACCTGGACGGCGAAGGCGTCCGCGAGACGCCGTCGGGCCGCTCCCTCGTCGTCCAGGAGGGGGTACACCGCCTGGATCGTCGACACCAGGCCCGCCTCGGCGGCCGCGGCGCGGTCCACCAGGTCCTGCGTGAGACCGAGGTCCTCGCCGGTGGTCCAGAAGCTCTCGACGTACGGGCGCATCGCGCGCAGGTAGCGCACCAGGACGCCGTAGGCCTCCGGGTCCCGGGGGTCGCAGTCGATGCCGCCCTTGGCGCCGCCGAGCGGGACGTAGCGGTTCTCGGGGGAGTAGTGCAACGCCTCCTTCATGGTCATGCCGCGCGCGAGTCCGGCGACCTCGTCCAGCGTGCAGCCGGGGCGCATGCGCAGGCCGCCGCTGCAGACCCCGCGCACCAACCGGTCCACGACGAGGAAGCCTTGTCGACCGGTGAGGTGGTCGGTCCAGGCGAGCGACATGAAAGGAGTGATGGTCATGAGGCTCCCCGGGAACAAAAGGATCTACTGAATAGTTGGTCAGTATTGCATCGTGCGGGGACAGTCGGACCCGGCGCTGTCGGAGGGGCGGACCATAATGGGATGCCTGAGCGAATCCACCTGGAGGTGCCGTGTCCGGTTCCGGATCCCGTTCTTTGAGCTCGGGGCTGCGCGCTGCGCGGCCCGCCGCCTTCGGCGCGGATCCGAGCGGTGCCCGAATGGAGCGGATCCGCAGATCCCCGCATTTCGCGAACGGGGTCTTCGTCAACCCCGAGGGCGCCCAGGTCCGCCCCTCGGGGGGCGCCGCCGTGGAGATGGCCAAGAGTTACTTCCGCAAGGACGAGAGGGTGCGGCGGGCCCCGGCGGGGCTGATCCCCGTGCACTCCACGACCCTCGCCGACCTGGCCCGCCCCCCGGCGAGCGGACTGCGGACCACCTGGATGGGACATTCCAGCGTGCTCGCCGAGATCGACGGCCACCGGGTGCTCTTCGACCCGGTCTGGGGTGAGCGCTGCTCCCCGTTCCCCTTCGCCGGGCCCAAGCGGCTGCACCCCGTGCCGGTGCCGCTGGCCGCGCTCGGCCCGGTCGACGTCGTCGTCATCTCGCACGACCACTACGACCACCTCGACATGCCCTCGATCAAGGAGCTGGCGGGTACGGACACGCTCTTCGCTGTTCCTCTCGGCGTCGGTGCCCATCTGGAGCACTGGGGTGTCTCCGCGGACCGGATCCGCGAGCTGGACTGGCACGAGGCCACGAAGGTCGGCGGCCTCACCCTGACCGCGACCCCCGCCCGGCACTTCTGCGGCCGGGGTCTGCGCAACACCCAGCACACGCTCTGGGCCTCCTGGGTCGTCGCCGGTGACGAGCACCGGATCTACCACAGCGGCGACACGGGGTACTTCAAGGGGTTCAAGGACATCGGCGCCGCGCACGGCCCGTTCGACCTCACCATGATCCAGGTGGGTGCCTATTCGGAGTTCTGGCCCGACATCCACATGACGCCCGACGAGGGGCTGCAGACCCACCTCGACCTTCAGGGCGGCGAGCCCGGCGGGGTGATGATGCCGATCCACTGGGCGACGTTCAATCTGGCGATGCACGCCTGGGCGGAGCCGGGCGAGCGCATGATGTGGGCCACCCACGCCGCAGGGGTCACGATGGCCGCGCCGCGACCCGGGGAGCCGTTCGAGCCGAAGAACACCCCGCCGGTGAGTCCGTGGTGGCGTGCGGTCTCCCAGCAGCCGGTCGGCGGCTGGGCCGCCTGGCCCCCGGTGGGGGAGCGGCTGGACCTGGTGGCGGAGGGCTGAGAAACGGGTCGGGAATTCTCCCGACAGGGTGATTTTTCGAAGGACGTCGAGGGCCGGGGAGCACAACGCTCCCCGGCCCTCATCGTCTTTTGTCGACCTATTCTGATCAGCTCTGATCGAAATGCGGGCGCAAAAAGAATTCAGCGGGAACAGGCGTCCGAATAATTATCGGACTGTCGCACGAAGCCTCATACCAGAGCGGGACGCATTACGGCGCTCTTTGTCAACTGCGCACCGCACATGACGCGTCGGCGACTACTGTGAGTCGCCGTCGGACGACGCTGAGCCGAATTCTTCGACTCTCGCAACCGACACGCGATGGCGCATGCCCAAGTCGCCCAGACGCGGCACCCCCCACACCCCAGACGGACCAGTACGAGGACGCTGATGTCTCACCTTCGCGCACCGGCCGCCCGCGCAGACCGCCGGGAGGGCGGGCGGCACGGGCGATCGGCCGCCCGCGCCGCCGTCCCCTCGCTGCCCGAGATCCACATACGGCCACAGCTGGTACGACTCGCGGTCCTGCCCCCCACCGCGGTCGCCCTCAGCGCCTGCGCCGCCGTCCTCTTCACCTTCCGCGCCGGCGGCGCCCGCCCCAGCCTCACCCTGTGGGCGGTTCTCGCCGGAGCCGCCGCCGTGGCCCTCACCGGCATCGCCATCGGCGCCGTGGCCGCCGGGCGCACCGCCAAGTCCGTCCGTGAGCGGCTGGGCAGCCTGCGTCAGGCCAGCAGCAGGAGCGAGGACGACCTGCGCTCCCTGGTCGACGCGCTCCGGCGCGGCGACCAGCCGCCCGCCCGCGGGCCCCGCGTCAGAACCGCCGCCGGCGCCGACGACTTCGAGCCACTCGCCGCCGACCTCGCCCGCGCCCACGACAGCGCCGTCACCGCCGTCGTCCAGGCCTCCCAGCTCTCCAGCCACGCAGGTAGCGAACAGAAGCTCGAAGTCTTCGTGAACCTGGCCCGCCGGCTCCAGTCCCTCGTCCAGCGCGAGATCTCCATCCTCGACGACCTGGAGAACGAGATCGAGGACCCGGACCTGCTCAAGGGCCTCTTCCACGTCGACCACCTCGCCACCCGCATCCGCCGCCACGCCGAGAACCTCGCCGTCCTCGGCGGCGCCGTCTCCCGCCGCCAGTGGAGCAACCCCGTCTCCATGACCGAGGTGCTGCGCTCCGCGATCGCCGAGGTCGAGCAGTACTCCCGGGTCAAGCTGGTGCCCCCGGTCGACGGCACCCTGCGCGGGCACGCCGTCGCCGACGTCATCCACCTCCTCGCCGAACTCGTCGAGAACGCCACGGTGTTCTCCGCCCCGCACACGCAGGTACTGCTCCGCGCCAACCTCGTCACCTCCGGGCTCGCCGTCGAGGTCGAGGACCGCGGCCTCGGCATGCCCGTCACCGAGCAGAACAAGATGAACGCCCTGCTCGCCGACCCCGACCAGGTCAACGTCGCCAGCCTCCTCCAGGACGGCCGCATCGGCCTCTTCGTCGTCTCCCAGCTGGCCCGCCGCCACGGCATCCAGGTCCGACTCCAGAGCAACATCTACGGCGGGGTCCAAGCCGCGTTCGTCGTCCCCCAGGGCCTCCTCGGCAGCGAGCCCGGCGATCTGCCGCACACCCACGGCGTCCCCGAGCAGAGCACCGGCGCACGCCGACCCGCCGGACCGCTCCACACACAGGCGGCCACGCCCCCACGGGCGTCCGCGCCCGGCCCCGCCGACCGCCCGACCACCGGCGGACCCGCCCGCGCCGCAAACGCCAACGACCGGTCCGGCCGTCCGGCCCCCGCGCCGTCCACGCGTCCCGAACCCGGCCACCGCGGCGTCCCGAGCCCCGCGCGTGCCACCGTGCCCCGGCAGCAGGGCCCCGGCCGGGGCAGTGGCCAGCAGGGCTCGGCCAGAGGGACCACCGGCCCGACCCCGCTGCCGGTGCGTGGCGCCCGGGAGGAGCGGCCCAACCCGGCCGAGGCCGTGCCCGGCATCCGCCCCGACGACCGGCGGACCGTCGAGGAGAACACCGGCAAGCCCCCGACCCCCCGGGTCGGCGGCGCCGTCCGCGGCACCATGGGCAAGCCCCAGCTGCCCCGGCGCCGCGCCCAGCAGCACATCGTGCCCCAGCTCCGCGGCGGCCCCCCGCCCACGCCCCGCCAGGACCCCGACCACTACGTCGGCCACGACCCCGGGCTGATGGCCGCCTTCCAGCGCGGCATCGGACTCGCCGAGGCACGCCAGCTGGAGAGCTCCGACTGGGACACCTCCACCCTGGACACGCCCCCGGCGGACTTCGCCGCCCCCGCCGACTTCGCACCGCCCGCCCCCGACGCCGCCTCCCGCATCGACACGGGACAGCTGCGCACGAGCCCGAACACGGGCCACCCGAACACGGGCCACCCGAACACGGGCCACCCGAACCCTGCACCGCACGGCGGCACGGGCGGCGCCGCTCTCCACATGGAGCTGGCCCACATGGACGCACCCCACAAGGACGCCGTGCAACCCCTGGGCGGACACCCAAGGGGCGGCGCCCCCATAGCCGTACCCCCGTCGACCCTCGACGCGGCACACGATTTCACGTCCCGGCAGGACGGGAGCACCCCGGCCGGATGACCACCCCCCTCACCACCCCCACCGCGGTCCCCACCCCCTGCGCTCCCGCAGACCAACGCACCCCAAGGAGTCGATCCACCATGGCGAGCGATGCGCCGACCGGCCATGTATCCGACCTCGACTGGCTGATGAGCGGCCTCGTCCAGCGCGTACCGCACACCACGAGCGCGGTGCTGCTCTCCTGCGACGGGTTGGTGAAGTCGGTCCACGGCCTCGACCCGGACAGCGCCGACCACATGGCGGCCCTGGCCTCCGGCCTGTACTCCCTGGGGCGCAGCGCAGGCGTCCGCTTCGGCGACGGCGGCGACGTCCGACAGGTCGTCGTCGAACTCGACTCGAGCCTGCTGTTCGTCTCCACCGCCGGTTCCGGCACCTGCCTCGCCGTGCTCGCCGGACGGGAGGCCGACGCCGCCGTCCTCGGCTACGAGATGGCGATGCTGGTCAAGAGCGTCCGCCCGTACCTGGTCACCCAGCCCCGGCAAGCCGTCGAACCCTCCGCGATGAGGCCTTGACCGTGCCCGAGGCCGGCGACGGACCCCTGTACGACGACGCCGCCGGGCGTCTCGTGCGCCCCTACACCGTCATCAACGGCCGGACCCGGCCGACCACCGCGCTCGATCTCCTCTCACAGGTGATGGCCACCGGGGCGACCCCCCTCGGCTATCTGGGCCCCGAGCACGCGACCGCACTCGACCTGTGCCGGGCACCCGTCTCGGTCGCCGAGATCGCCGCGCACCTCAAGTTGCCGGCGACGGTCACCAAGGTGCTGCTGTCCGACCTCGTCGACTGCGGAGCCCTCACCACCAAGCCCCCGGTTTTCCACCACAACCCGACAGACCGGTCTCTTCTGGAGGCAGTGCTCGATGGACTACGACGACAGCTCTGACCCCTTCCCCACCGCACTCAAGATCCTGGTGGCGGGAGGGTTCGGGGTCGGCAAGACGACCTTCGTCGGCGCGGTGAGCGAGATCGCGCCGCTGAGCACGGAGGAACTGCTCACCACCGTGAGCGCCGCCACCGACAATCTCGACGGCATCGAGAACAAGGTCGAGACGACCGTCGCGATGGACTTCGGTCGCATCACCCTGGATCCGCGCCATGTGCTCTACCTGTTCGGCACCCCCGGACAGCAGCGGTTCTGGTTCATGTGGGACGAACTCTCCGAGGGCGCCCTCGGCGCGGTCATCCTCGCCGACACGCGCCGCCTGGAGGACTGCTTCGCCGCCGTCGACTTCTTCGAACAGCGCGGCCTCGGCTTCATCGTCGCCATCAACGAGTTCGACGGCTCCTTCCGCTACGACGCCGACGAGGTGCGCGCGGCCCTGGACCTCGACCCGGAGATCCCCGTCGTCTGCTGCGACGCCCGTATCTCCAGTTCGGGCGTCCAGACCCTGCTCACCCTCGTCCGGCACCTCCTCGCCCACACCCCGGCGCAGCTGCCGAGCCACGGAGCCCACACGTGACGTACGACCCGCCGCGTCCGGTCGGCCGGCTGCTGCTCACCCCTGAGGACCGGGACGCTCCCGAGCGCGTGCGGCGGCTGCGGCTGCTGGGGCTCGGCGAGTACGCCGAACCGGCCTTCGACGCCTTCGCGGACCGGCTCGCAGAGGTCGCCGCGGTGCCGTACGCGACGGTCAACTTCATCGACGAGGAACGGCAGTTCTTCGCCGGCCTGCATGTGTCGGCGCAGCCCACGGCGGACACCACGGTCCTCGGGGCCGATCGTCACCTCGCCCGTGACCACGGGTTCTGCCCCTATGTGGTGGTCCGCCGCAAAGGGCTCGTCCTCGAAGACGTGCGTGAATACCCGAAGTTCGCCGGCAACCCCGTCGTCGACGACCACGGCATTCGCTCCTATCTCGGGGCGCCTCTCCTCGACCGCACGGGCATCGCCCTCGGCACGGTCTGCGTCATGGACGTGCAGCCGCGCCCCTGGGGCAGGGCGGGACTGGAGACCATCAAGTCGATGGCCGCGGAACTGGCCGCCCGGATCGAGGGGCGGGAGGCGTTCCCGTGACCTGCGAAGCGGGTGGCACTTCATGGCGGATCGCGGATGAGGCTACTCGTCGGCGATCCAGGTCCTGGGCGCTCCTCGGGCTCGTTGGTCATGAGCACATCGTTCTACTCCGCGGTGCCGGGCGCGGTGGGGGTGTGAAGGAAAGCTGCGGCGGAGGTTAAGAAAACCTCGATGGACCCGGGGTGCCGGCGTGCGGCAGATTGATCGGCGATCCCACCTCTCTCCCCGGTACGGGCCTGTTCGTCATGGACCGCTCGTCATGGACCGCTCGTCATGGACCGCGCCGGGGGCGCACCCACAGGAGCCGTAGCGTTGAAAGCGCTGGTCAAGGAGAAGGCGGAGCCCGGGTTGTGGCTCGTCGACGTCCCGGAGCCCGAGATCGGCCCCGGTGACGTGCTGATCAAGGTCCTGCGGACCGGGATCTGCGGCACCGACCTGCACATCCGGTCCTGGGACGGTTGGGCCCGGCAGACCATCCGCACCCCGCTCGTGGCCGGCCACGAGTTCGTCGGCGAGGTCGTGGAGACCGGCCGTGCCGTCACAGAGATCCAGGTCGGCGACCGCGTCAGCGGCGAGGGCCACCTCGTGTGCGGAAAGTGCCGTAACTGTCTCGCCGGCCGCCGCCACCTGTGCCGTGCCACCGTCGGCCTCGGCGTCGGACGCGACGGCGCCTTCGCCGAGTACGTGGCCCTGCCCGCGAGCAACGTCTGGGTGCACCGCGTCCCCGTCGACCTCGATGTGGCCGCGATCTTCGACCCGTTCGGCAACGCCGTGCACACCGCGCTCTCCTTCCCGCTGGTCGGTGAGGACGTTCTGATCACCGGGGCGGGCCCCATCGGCCTGATGGCCGCCGCCGTCGCCCGGCACGCCGGCGCCCGGCATGTCGTGGTCACGGACGTCAGCGAGGACCGGCTGGAACTCGCCCGCAAGATCGGGGTCAGCCTCGCGCTCGACGTGCGGGAGTCGACCATCGCCGACGGGCAGCGGACCCTCGGTCTGCGGGAGGGCTTCGACATAGGCCTGGAGATGTCCGGCAACCCCGCCGCGATGCGCGACATGATCGCCAACATGACGCACGGCGGCCGGATCGCCATGCTCGGGCTGCCGTCGGAGGAGTTCGCCGTCGACTGGTCCCGCGTCGTCACGTCCATGATCACCATCAAGGGGATCTACGGCCGAGAGATGTTCGAGACCTGGTACGCGATGACGGTGCTCCTGGAGGGCGGCCTCGACCTGGCCCCCGTCATCACCGGCCGGTACGGCTACCGCGACCACGAGGCGGCGTTCGCGGACGCGGCGAGCGGCAGCGGCGGCAAGGTCATCCTCGACTGGTCTGTCTGAGTCTTGGCTCGGCTCGCCTCCCGGGGCGCCAAAGCCAGTGTCGCGAGGCCGATCATGCTCGCCCCTCTCGCCACAGGTGTGTCCCTTTCGGCTCACTCGCTCTTCATCGCACCCTAGGAGCTCCCTGATGTTCGACTCCGTGCGCGACGACCTGCGCGCCACCCTCGACGAGATCCGGGCCGCCGGACTGCACAAGCCCGAGCGGGTCATCGGCAGCCCGCAGTCGGCGACCGTCGCGGTCACCGCCGGGGGCCGTCCCGGTGAGGTCCTCAACTTCTGCGCCAACAACTACCTCGGCCTCGCCGACCACCCCGAGGTGATCGCCGCCGCCCACGAGGCCCTCGACCGCTGGGGCTACGGCATGGCCTCCGTCCGCTTCATCTGCGGCACCCAGGAGGTCCACAAGGAACTGGAGGCGCGGCTGTCGGCGTTCCTCGGCCAGGAGGACACGATCCTCTACTCCTCCTGCTTCGACGCCAACGGCGGCGTCTTCGAGACCCTGCTCGGCCCCGAGGACGCGGTGATCTCCGACGCCCTCAACCACGCCTCCATCATCGACGGCATCCGGCTGTCCAAGGCCCGCCGCTTCCGCTACGCCAACCGCGATCTGGCCGACCTGGAACGGCAGTTGAAGGAGGCCGCCGAGGGCGGTGCCCGCCGGAAGCTGATCGTCACCGACGGCGTCTTCTCCATGGACGGCTACGTGGCCCCGCTCCGCGAGATCTGCGACCTCGCCGACCGTCACGACGCCATGGTCATGGTCGACGACTCCCACGCCGTCGGCTTCACCGGCCCCGGCGGCCGCGGCACCCCCGAGCTGCACGGCGTCATGGACCGCGTCGACATCATCACCGGCACCCTCGGCAAGGCCCTCGGCGGCGCGTCCGGCGGCTACGTCGCCGCCCGCGCCGAGATCGTCGCCCTGCTGCGCCAGCGCTCCCGCCCGTACCTCTTCTCGAACACCCTCGCCCCGGTGATCGCGGCGGCCTCCCTGAAGGTGCTCGACCTCCTGGAGTCGGCCGACGACCTGCGTGTCCGCCTCGCCGAGAACACGGCGCTGTTCCGCGGGCGCATGACCGAGGCGGGCTTCGACATCCTCCCCGGTGACCACCCCATCGCGCCCGTCATGATCGGCGACGCGGCGAAGGCGGGCCGCCTGGCCGAACTGCTCCTGGAACGCGGCGTCTATGTGATCGGCTTCTCCTACCCGGTCGTCCCGCAGGGCCAGGCCCGCATCCGCGTCCAGCTCTCCGCCGCGCACTCGACGGCGGACGTGCACCGGGCGGTGGACGCGTTCGTGGCGGCGCGGGCCGAGCTGGAGCGCTGAACGGAGCGGTTCGGCAGAGGCGGAGGCCCGAAGCGCGCGGCTCGGGGGGAAAGCGGGCATTTGAGAGAATCGATCCCATGATCGAAGCACGGCGGCTCCACATCCTGCGTGCGGTGGCCGACCACCGCACGGTGACGGCGGCTGCCGCCGCGCTGTATCTCACCCCCTCCGCCGTCTCCCAGCAGCTCACCGCCCTGGAACAGGAGACCGGGCACCGTCTGGTCGAGCGGGGCGCGAAGGGCGTACGGCTGACTCCGGCGGGCGAGATCCTGCTCGGCCACACCAACGCGGTCCTCGCCCGGCTGGAACTGGCGGCGGCTGAGCTGGCCGCGTACAGCTCGGGCGAGGCCGGCACCGTCACGGTCGCCTCCTTCGCCACCGGTATCGCCCAGGTCGTGGCACCCGCGCTGGCCCGCCTGGCCGAGTCCGCGCCCGGCATCCGCCTCCGCGTCCAGGACGCCGAGGGCGACGCGAGCCTGCCGATGGTCCTGGACCGACAGGTCGACATCGCGGTGGCCGTCGAGTACCGGGGCGCGCCGGCCGCCGACGACCCCCGCCTCACCCATGTCGCGCTGTACGCCGAGCCGTTCGACGCGGTCGTGCCCGTCAGCCACCGCCTCGCCGACTCGGCCGAGGTGCCGCTCGCCGAACTGGCCAAGGACCCCTGGATCGGCCCCTATCCCGGCAACCCCTGCCATGACGTCGTCGTCCTGGCCTGCGAGAACGCCGGCTTCCAGCCGCGTCTCGAACACTCCTCCGACGACTTCCGTGCCGTGGTCGCCCTCGCCTCCGCCGACGCGGGCGTCGCCCTCGTGCCCCGCTCGGCGCTGCGCGGCACGGACCTCACGGGCGTCGTCGTACGCCCCGTCGACGGCGTGGCCCCCACGCGCCGGGTCTTCGCCGCAGTGCGCCGTGGTGCGGAGGGGCACCCGCTGATCCGGCCGGTGCTGGAGGCGCTGGGGGAAGCGGCCGAGCAGGACGGCACCTCACGCACCCAGCGCTTCCCGTATTCGGGATAACATCTCTAATATGGGAAGCGTTGAAGAAGGGCCGGGACCGGACCAGGTAGACCTCCGTCTGGCCGCCCGCCTATCCGAACTTCGGGCCGAACAGGGTTGGTCTCTCGGGGAGTTGGCGGACCGCAGCGGTGTCAGCCGTTCGACGCTCTCGCGGGCCGAGCGTGCGGAGACCAGCCCCACGGCGGCTCTGCTGAACCGCCTCTGCCAGGTGTACGGCAGGACGATGTCCCAGCTGCTCAGCGAGGTCGAGTCCGAGCCGGTCTCCGTCGTGCGCGCGGCGGAGCAGTCCGTCTGGGCGGACGGCGCGTCCGGATTCGTACGGCGGTCCGTGTCGCCGCCGACGGCCGGGCTGCGCGGCGAGCTCGTGGAGGGACGGCTCACGGCGGGCGCCGACATCGCCTACGACGGACCGCCCGTGCCCGGCCTCGAACAGCACATCTGGGTCCTGGACGGCACCCTCCGGGTCACCGACCGGGACGTCGAACACCGGCTGGCCACCGGGGACTGTCTGCGGATGCGGGTGTGGGGGGCGACGCGGTTCCGATGCCCGGGGCCCGAGGACGTGCGGTACGCACTGGTGGTGGTGCGGCCATGAGCGTGATCACGCGCCTCGACGGCGCCCGACTCCGGGCCCTGATCGACGAGTTGGCGGATCTGCTGGTGGACACCGTGGACGGCGGGGCGTCGGTCGGCTTTCTTGCGCCGCTCGACCGTGCGGCGGCCGTCGACTGGTGGCAGCGGCGCGTCGATGCGGTGTCGGCGGGCGCGCTCGTCGTGTGGGTGGCGCGCGACGACGGCCGAGTGGTCGGCACGGTCGGCCTGGCCCTCCCGGACAAGCCCAACAGCGGCCACCGCGCCGAACTCGTCAAGCTGATGGTGCACCGGGCCGCCCGGGGCCGGGGTCTCGGCCGCGCGCTCCTCGCGACCGCCGAGGGCGCCGCCGCCGACGCGGGCGTCACCCTGCTCCACCTGGACACCGAGACCGACAGCCCCGCCGAGCGCCTCTACGGCGGGGCCGGCTGGACCCGCATCGGAACGATCCCCGACTACGCGACGGACCCGCACGGGAGGCTGCGGCCTACGTCGATCTACTACAAGCGGGTGGGAGTCGGGGCTGGGGCCGAAGCCGGGATCTCCGCCTGACGAACTGGTGAGGGGCCCTGGGCCCCTCGGTGATTGTCAGTGGTCACCGCTACCGTGCGTTGCATGCCCGATGCAGAAGACGTACGACGTGTCGCCCTCTCCCTGCCCGACAGTACGGAGAAGGTCGCCTGGAACATGCCCACCTTCCGGGTGGCGGGGAAGATGTTCGCGACGCTGCCGGAGGACGAGACGTCCATGGCCGTGCGCTGCCCCAAGGTGGAGCGGGACGAGTTGGTCCTCGCCGAGCCCGGCAAGTTCTGGATCGCCGACCACGAGGCAGGGTTCGCCTGGGTGCGGGTGCGGCTCTCCGCCCTGGAGGACGAGGCCGAGCTGCGCGACGTCCTCGCCGACTCCTGGCGTCAGGCGGCACCGACCGAACTCCTCGACGCCTACCCCGAGTTGGGGCTCCCCGCCGACGGCTGAGGAGCCCCGGCCCGGCGTGCCGCTACCGCAGGAAGCCCGTGATCCGCTCCCGCAACGAGGCCGCGTCCAACCCGTGCGCGGCCACATGCTCCCCGAGCTGCCCGTAGCGCCGCAGCTCTCGTCGGCCCACCCCCAGCCCGAGCACCCGGTGCGGCACATGGAGGAGCGCGTCATTGGCGGCAGCAGTCGACGTGCCCGCCAGGAAGGGCTCGACGAGGACGACGTCCGCGCCGGCCGAGTCGGTGGCCCGGCGCAACGCGGCAGAGTCGAACGGACGTACGGTCGATGCGTACAGCACGGTCACGTCGAGCCCCTCGGTGGCCGCGAGGACGGCGTCGAGCATGGGCCCCACGGCGACGACCACCCCGCGGCGCCCCTCCCGCACGGTGAGGAACCGCTGTCCGTCCACCGCCCCGTGCCTGCTCGTTGGACTGCGCGGACAGTCGCACGTACACCTTGTCGTCCTTGCCCTCGCCCGCGCCGACCGCGTGCCGGAGCAGCGTCTCGGCCTCGTCGGGGTGCCCCGGCACATGGACGGTCCACCCGTCCAGTGTGTCCAGGACGGCCACGTCGCCGGGTGCCATGTGGGTGAAGCCGCCGGCGGGCCAGTCGTAGGACGCGGCGGCGCTGACCAGCACCGCACCCACGTTCTGGTGCCCCAGATCCAGCTTCACCTGCTCGAAGGGCCGTTCCACGAGGAAGCTCGCGAAGGTGTGCACCACGGGCCGCATCCCGGCCAGCGCCAGGCCCGCGCCCGCGCCGATCAGCAGTTGCTCCCGGATGCCGACGTTGATCACCCGGTCCGGATGGCGGCGCGTCGCTTCCACGAAGCCGTCCCGGCCGATCTCGGCGAGGACCACCGCGACCCGGGGATCCGCGTCGAGCATGCCGGAGACGACGGGTGCGAAACGGTCACGCATGGTGTCCATGAAGTCTTTCGTCCTTTCAAGGTGGTTGCGCGGGCTTCCGGCGGGGGTCAGGCGTTCTTCGGCTCCGCACGGGCCACCACGACCCGCGGCCGCCCCGGGTGCGGCGCGGTGAAGGCGGCGTGCAAGGCCTCGTGGTCGCGCCCGTCCACGGTCTCGGCGGACCAGCCCGCCACCTCGAACCGCGCGGCGATCCCGCCCGGCAGCGCATGACTGGCCGAGGAGTTGTCGATCACGACGGTGTGCAGCCGGTCGAGCCCGGCGGGACCGGCGTACGCGATCGCCTCGTGATTGCTGCCCTCGTCCAGCTCCGCGTCCCCGATCAGCACCCATACCGCCGGGTCGACCCGCCCCTGGGCCCGCAGCCCGAGCGCCGTCCCGACCGCGATCGGCAGGCCGTGCCCGAGCGATCCGCTGCCGATCTCCGCACCCGGCACCAGCACCCGGTCCGGGTGGTGGCCGAGCGGCGAGTCGTACGAGCCGAAGCCGGGCAGCCACTCGACCGGCACGAAGCCCTTCGCCGCGAGCACCGCGTAGTACGCCATCGGCCCGTGTCCCTTCGACAGCAGGAACCGATCCCGCTCCGGGTCCTCCGATCGCCCGGGCTCCACCCGTAACACCCGGTCGTAGAGCACCCACAGCACGTCCAGCGTGGACGTGGCCGCCGGTCCGTGCTTCTCCGCGCCCGTCATCAGGCCCATCAGCTCGGGCAGCTCCGTGAATCCGTACGTCGTCGTCATGGGGGAGAGCCTGCAACCTCAACCAAGCTTCAGGTCAAGGGGTGGCGTCGGAGGCCTTGCGTTCCCGCCGCGCCCCGATAAACGCGTGCGCGACCACCGGCCCGAGTGCGGTATTGTTTCCGTGCGCGTTCAACCAGGGGAAACCCCAGGTCAGACGGGCATCGGGACGTGGCGCAGCTTGGTAGCGCACTTGACTGGGGGTCAAGGGGTCGCAGGTTCAAATCCTGTCGTCCCGACTTGAGAAAGTCGCAGATGAGGGCCGGTTTCGGAGAAATCCGAAACCGGCCCTTGATCGTTTTTGGGCCGGATCGGGGTCGACCGTCACGGGGTGTACCGCCGGGCGATCGGGTGATTCATCAGCTTGATCACGCCTTATGTGCTTGATCGTCCCTTATGTGGACTTTAGTGTTCGCCGGGAGCGAGAGCTGCGAGATCCCAGTCCCGTGCCACCGTCCGGAAACGAGGTGTGGAGCGCGTGCACGCGAGGTGCGGCTGCCGGCCGGTTTCAGGTCAGAAGGGACGTCGCGGAGCAACGCGATGGCTGCGGGCGTTCGCCGTGATGCCGTTGCTGGCGTCGGTGCTCGCCGCTTGCGGCGGTGACGAGGGCTCCGGCAGGCCCACCCTCAACTGGTACAACTTCCCGGACGACTCCGGGGCGCTGCAGAAGGCGGCCGACCGGTGCAGCCAGGCGTCGGGCGGTCGCTACTCGATCAGCTACAACAAGCTCCCTCGCGCCGCGGACGGCCAGCGCCAGCAGCTCGTCCGCAGACTCGCCGCCGAGGACGACTCGCTCGACATCCTGGGCCTGGACGTCACCTGGGCGGCGGAGTTCGCCGAGGCGCGCTGGATCCGGGAATGGACGGGGGCGGCGAAGCGGCAGGCCGTCGAGGGCACCCTGCGCGTACCGCTGCGGACCTCCACCTGGAAGGGCAAGCTGTACGCCGTCCCGTACAACACCAACACCCAACTCCTGTGGTACCGCAAGGACCTGGTGCCCACCCCGCCCAGGACCTGGGCCGAGATGCTGGAAATGGCCGGCGCCCTCGCCCGGCAGGGCAAGCCGCACTTCGTGGAGATCCAGGGCGCCCAGTACGAGGGCCTGACCGTCTGGTTCAACACGCTGATCAACAGTGCCGGCGGTTCCATCCTCAACGCGAACGCGACCGAGCCCTCTCTCGGCCGGCCAGCTGTGCGGGCCGCCGGAATCATGCGCGATCTGGCGAGGTCCCCGGCGGCCGACCCCTCCCTGCCCAACCAGATGGAGGACCAGAACCGGCTCGCCATGGAGTCGGGGACGGCGGCGTTCGAGCTCAACTACCCGTTCGTCTATCCGTCGATGAAGGCGAACAACCCCGAGCTGTTCAAGAACTTCCGCTGGGCGCCGTACCCCCGGGTCGATCCGAACCGCCCCGCGCGGCCCACCATCGGCGGCATCGATCTGGCGGTGAGCGCCTACTCGCGCCACCCCGACCTGGCCTTCGAGGCGGCACTGTGCCTGCGCAACCGGGAGAACCAGCTCAGCGCCGCGCTGGAGGGCGGTCTGCCGCCCACCCTGCGCGCCCTGTACGACGAGCCCGCGTTCATGAAGGAGTACCCGTTCTCCAAGGACGTTCTGGCCGCCCTGGAGTCGGCGAGCGTGCGCCCGATCACCCCGGTCTACCAGAACGTGTCGATCGCGGTCTCCCACACGCTGTCCCCGCCGTCCGGGATCGAACCGGAGAGCTCCGTCGACACCATCGGCGAGCAGATCGACGATGCCCTGCGATCCGAGGGTGTGATCCCGTGAACCATCCCGTGAAGCACCACCTCCCGCGCCACTGCGTCGCCCGGCGCCCCGGCGCGCGGGCCTCGTCCCCGGGCGGCCCGCGATGAGCACGCGGGCGCGACCCGCCGGAACCCCACCGCCCCCGGAAGCGCGGACGGAGCAGGCGGGGCCGGACCGGGCGGAACTCTCGGCGGGCGCCCGGCAGGAGCGGCGGCTCGGCTGGCTGCTCTGCGCGCCCGCCGTCGTCGTCATGATCGCCGTGACCGCCTACCCCATCGGGTACGCCGTCTATCTGTCCCTCCAGCGGTACGACCTGCGCTTTCCCGGACGGGCGGAGTTCGTGGGTCTGAGCAACTACGGCGCGGTGCTGTCCTCCCCGTTCTGGTGGGACGCCTTCTGGGTCACGCTGTTCATCACCGCGGTGTCCGTGGCGATCGAACTGGTCCTCGGCATGGGGCTCGCCCTGGTGATGCACCGCACGATCTTCTGGCGCGGCGTCGTCCGCACGTCGGTCCTCGTTCCGTACGGGATCGTCACCGTGGTCGCCGCCTTCTCCTGGCAGTACGCCTGGACCCCGGAACTCGGCTACCTCGCCGAGCTGTTGCCCAGCGGGGAGGCCCCGCTGACCGAGCAGTGGCCCGCCCTCTGGCTGATCATCCTCGCCGAGGTGTGGAAGACGACGCCGTTCATGGCCCTGCTGCTGCTCGCGGGCCTCGCGCTCGTCCCCGAGGAGACGCTGAAGGCAGCCATGGTGGACGGTGCCACTGCCTGGCAGCGCTTCACCAAGGTCATGCTGCCGCTGATGAAACCGGCCATCCTGGTGGCACTGCTCTTCCGCACCCTGGACGCGTTCCGGATCTTCGACAACATCTACATCCTGACCGCGGGCGCCCAGGGCACCGGATCCGTGTCGATCCTCGGGTACGACAACCTGTTCACCGCGCTGAACCTGGGCATCGGGTCGGCGATCTCGGTCCTGATCTTCATCTGCGTCGGGATCATCGCCTTCACCTTCGTCAAACTGTTCGGCACCGCAGCACCCGGTGCGGAGGTGAAGCGCTGATGGCCGCCGTGGGCAAGACGCACGCCACCCGATGGGGCGTCCTGAACGTGGTGGTCGTGCTGTACGCCCTGTTCCCGGTGTGGTGGATCGCCGCGCTGTCGTTCAAGGACCCCAGCACCCTGACGGACGGCAACTACATCCCCACGGACTGGACCTGGGAGAACTACCGAGGAATCTTCGAGACCGCCGAGTTCACCCGGGCGCTGATCAACTCGATCGGCATCGCGCTGATCGCCACGGTGATCGCCGTGGCGCTGGGCACCATGGCCGCCTACGCGGTGGCCCGGCTGCGGTTCCCCGGCAAGCGGGTCCTCATCGGCATGTCACTGCTGATCGCCATGTTCCCGCCGATCTCCCTGGTGTCACCGCTGTTCAACATCGAGCGGATCATCGGGATCTTCGACACCTGGATCGGGCTGATCATCCCGTACATGACCTTCTCCCTGCCGCTCGCGATCTACACCCTGTCGGCGTTCTTCCGGGAGATCCCCTGGGACCTGGAGAAGGCCGCCAAGGTCGACGGGGCGACGCCCGCGCAGGCCTTCCGGCTGGTCATCGTGCCGCTGGCCGCACCGGGCGTGTTCACCACGGCCATTCTCGTGTTCATCTTCTGCTGGAACGACTTCCTGTTCGCGATCTCGCTGACGTCCACCGAGTCCGCGCGCACCGTGCCCGCGGCGATCGCGTTCTTCACCGGCAGCTCCCAGTTCCAGCAGCCCACAGGGTCGATCGCCGCCGCCGCCGTGGTGATCACCATCCCGATCATCGTTTTCGTCCTGCTCTTCCAGCGGCGGATCGTCGCCGGACTGACCTCCGGGGCAGTCAAGGGCTGAACGGGGAAGGCAAGGAGGCACCACCATGGCCGAGATCATCCTCGAGGGAGTCACCAAGCGCTTTCCCGACGGGGCGCTCGCCGTGAAGGACGTGGACCTCGCCATCGCCGACGGCGAGTTCGTGATCCTGGTCGGCCCGTCGGGATGCGGCAAGTCCACCACGCTGAACATGATCGCCGGACTTGAGGACATCACCGAGGGCACCCTGCGCATCGGTGGCCGAGTCGTCAACGACCTGGCTCCCAAGGAGCGCGACGTCGCCATGGTGTTCCAGAGCTACGCCCTGTACCCGCACATGAACGTCCGGGAGAACATGGGCTTCCCGCTGCGCCTGGCCAAGGTGGACAAGGCCACCATCGACGCCAAGGTGACGGACGCCGCCCGGATCCTCGACCTCACCGAGCACCTGGACCGCAAGCCCGCCAACCTCTCGGGCGGTCAGCGCCAGCGGGTGGCCATGGGACGGGCAATCGTCCGTGATCCGAAGGCGTTCCTGATGGACGAGCCGCTGTCCAACCTGGACGCCAAACTCCGGGTGCAGATGCGCACCCAGATCTCCCGGCTGCAGCGGCGCCTCGGCACGACCACCGTGTACGTCACCCACGACCAGACCGAGGCGATGACGCTCGGCGACCGCGTCGTGGTCATGAGACAGGGCCTGGTCCAGCAGATCGGCACACCGGCCGAGCTGTACGACCTGCCGCGCAACCTCTTCGTCGCGGGCTTCATCGGCTCCCCGGCGATGAACTTCCTGAACGCCACCCTGGAGGCCGGTGCCCTGCGCTCGTCCCTCGGCGACCTCACCCTCGACGACCGCACGAGGCAGGCGCTGGAACGCCAGAACGCGCCCCGCGAGGTCATCGTCGGGCTGCGACCGGAGGCGTTCGAGGACGCGGCCCTGTCACACGAGGGGGCCCGCACGGGCCCGGTCCTCACCGTCACCGTGGAGGTACTGGAGTCGCTGGGCTCCGATGCGTACGTCTACTTCACCGCGGAGGGAGGGCCCGCGACGACCACCGAACTGGAGGAGCTCGCCAAGGACTCGGGCCTGCGCGACACCGGCACCGACACCCAGCACATCGTGGCCCGCCTGGACGCCGCCACACGGGCCCGCGAGGGCGAACCGGTGGAACTGCGGGTCGACATGGCCAAGGCCCACGTGTTCGACCCGGGGACCGGAGCGAACCTCACGCATCCGATGAGAGCGGACTGACGACGCACGGCACGGGGCGCGATGCGCATCCCCGTGCCGGAGAGAGATCGGATACAGCCCCTTCGCGAGTCGTCCGCCGGTCGGGTTCCACACGGCCGCCTCCCTCCTTCATCAGCTGATCCGGGCCGCGACCGGCAGGTGATCGCTGCCGGTCGCGGGGAGGACCCATGAGCTCCGCGGCTGCACACCGCGGACCAGGATCTGGTCGATGCGCGCCACCGGGAACCTCGCCGGCCAGCTGAAGCCGAAGCCGTCCCCGGCGGCGGTCTGCGCCGAGCGCAACTGCGAGGTGATGGCGTCGAACGCCCGGTCGTCCATCGTGCCGTTCAGGTCGCCGAGCAGCACCACCCGTTCGTTCCGCTCGGCGGCGACGGCCTCGCCGAGCGCCTGTGCGTTCCTGTCCCGCGACTCCGTCCAGAAGCCCGCCCTGGGGTTCAGCCGTACGGACCCCAGGTGGGCGACGTACACCGCCAGTGGTCCCTGGTCCGTGGCCACCGTGGTGCGCAGTGCCCGGTTGTACGCCAGTTTGACGTCGACCGGCTTGGAGTCCGCCAGCGGCCCGACGTCCTGCGCGATGTCGACCGGCCGGGTGTCCGACAGGGGCAGCTTGCTCCACAGCCCGACCGTCCCCTGCACGGTGTGGTGCGGGTACGCCTTCGCCAGTTCCTTCTCGTACGTGCCCCTGGCCTGCTCGGTCAGCTCCTCCAGGGCCAGCACCTGCGCGCCGGAGGCGGCCAGGGCGCGGGCGGTGCCGACCGGGTCGGGGTTGTCGGCGCCGACGTTGTGGCTGACCAGGGTGAGGTCGCCGCCCGGCTGGGACTTGTCACCGAGCAGCCCGCCGAAGAGGTTCAGCCACACCGTGAGCGGCAGCAGCAGCGCGGCCACCGCGGAGGCCGAGCGGCGCCGGAGCGACGCGGCCAGCAGCACCGGGATGAACAGGCCGAACCACGGCAGGAGGGTCTCCACCAGGCTGCCGACGTTCCCGATCCGGTTCGGGATCTCCGCGTGGAGCAGCATGATCAGGCCCAGCAGGAGCGCCGACGACGCCAGGACCGGGCCGCGCCTCCAGTGCTCGGGCCGGGAGGCGATGCGGAGCGCCCGGCGGATGCCCGCGCGCCGGGTACCGGAGGCGGGGTCGGGGCGTCCGGCGTCGCCCTGTCGGGTCTCCGCCGTGCCCACCCGCGCCGTCGTCCGTCCTCGCTCATCGCCGGTCACTGTTCGCGTCATGGGGCCAGCCAAGGCGGCGCGGTGTTGCCGGCACGTATGCGGTTCTCGATACGCCGTCGATACGCGTGGGCTCGTAGCCTCGGAGCATGCGTGTCTTGGTGGTGGAGGACGAACCGTACCTGGCGGAGGCCATCCGCGACGGTCTGCGCCTGGAAGCGATCGCGGCCGACATCGCCGGTGACGGCGACACCGCTCTGGAACTGCTGAGCGTCAACACCTACGACATCGCCGTCCTCGACCGTGACGTCCCCGGACCTTCCGGTGACGAGATCGCCGAACACCTCGTCGCCTCCGGCAGCGGGATGCCCATCCTCATGCTCACCGCGGCCGACCGGCTCGACGACAAGGTCTCCGGGTTCGCGCTCGGAGCCGACGACTACCTCACGAAGCCGTTCGAACTCCAGGAACTCGCGCTCCGTCTCCGAGCCCTCGACCGCAGGCGCGCCCACAGCAGGCCACCCGTGCGGGAGATCGCGGGTCTGCGCCTGGACGCGTTCCGCAGAGAGGTCTACCGCGACGGCCGCTACGTCGCGCTGACCAGGAAGCAGTTCGCCGTCCTCGAAGTCCTCGTCGCCGCCGAAGGCGGTGTGGTCAGCGCCGAGGAACTCCTGGAGCGCGCGTGGGACGAGAACGCCGACCCGTTCACCAACGCCGTGCGCATCACCGTCTCCGCCCTGCGCAAGCGGCTCGGCGAACCCTGGATCATCGCCACCGTGCCGGGTGTCGGCTACCGCATCGACACCCGGCCTGAGGCCGGACGGGAGGGAGACGGACGTGGATAGGCCACCTGGATTGAGCGTTCGCGTCAGGCTCACCCTCAGTTACGCCGGGTTCCTCATGCTCGCCGGTGTCCTGCTGCTCGCGGCGGTGTGGGTGTTCCTGCTGCGGTACGTCCCCGACCGGGCGATGCTCATCAACCCCGATGACCAGCCGGGGCACGGCGTCTTTCCCGTCCGGTCCGCCCTCCTGGACGTCTTCGCCCCGAAGGCGGCCGCGGTACTGGCGTTCCTGCTGGTGTTCGGGCTCCTGGGAGGGTGGATCCTCGCCGGTCGCATGCTCGCCCCCCTGTCCCGCATCACCCACGCCACCCGCATGGCCACGAACGGATCACTCTCCCACCGGATCCGGCTTCCGGGCCGCGAGGACGAGTTCCGCGAACTCGCCGACGCCTTCGACACGATGCTCGCCGGGCTCGAAGCGCACATCGCCGAACAACGGAGGTTCGCTGCCAACGCCTCTCACGAGTTGCGCACCCCCCTGGCGATCTCGAAGGCGCTGCTCGACGTGGCCCGCACCGATCCGAACCACGACACCGGCGCACTCATCGAACGCCTGCACAGCGTCAACGCCCGAGCGATCGACCTCACCGAGGCACTGCTGCTGGTCAGCCGCGCCGAGCGGCGCTCCTTCACCCGGGAGCACGTCGACCTGTCCCTCATGGCCGAAGAAGCCACCGAGACGCTACTGCCCCTCGCGGAGAAGCACGGCGTCACCATCGAGACCGGCGGGGACATCGCGTTCACGAACGGATCACCGGCGCTCCTGCTGCAGCTGACCACGAACCTCGTGCACAACGCGATCGTCCACAACCTGCCCGACCAGGGCGCGGTGTGGGTGAACACCGGAGTGAACCCCGACGTCCATCCCAAGACCGTCGTGCTCACGGTCGAGAACACCGGCGAGAAGCTGACCGCCCAACTGGCCTCGACCCTCGCCGAACCGTTCCGGCGCGGCACGGAACGCGTACACACCGACCACGCCGGCGTCGGCCTCGGCCTGGCCATCGTCAAGACCATCGCCGACGCACACGACGGAACCCTCACTGTCACGCCGCGCCCCGTCGGCGGGATCAGCGTCACCGTGGAACTGCCCGCGACCTGCGCGTCGCACCCCGGTCGATGAACGCGGCAGTGGCGGTACACGGGACCGGGGCCGGGCAAGGTCCCGGGCACGGTCCGTCAGACAGAGCGCGGCCAGCCCGATGTGGAGGGCGAAGTTGGGGGCTGGGCGAGCCAGGTCCCGGTCATGCGGGACTGCGCTCGTCGGCGGCGAGTTCCTCGGTCAGCGACCCGCCGGCGTCCCATCGCCCACCCCGCGGGCCCATGCCGGGGAAGACCCAGCAGTCCGCCGGTGTCGGGGTTCGAGGCGGTGTTCACTCGGCCCGCGCGTTCGGCGGCGGTGGGCCAGGGTGTGGCCGATGTCGGCCGGCCGGGCCCGGCCTCCCGACCAGCTCGGCCTGGATGGGTGCGGCATCCGACAAGCATCAGTGGAAATCCCGCCGGAGAGTGAGCGGATTCGGCCACGGGCTCGATGGTGCGATCATCGGTTGATGTCATGAGGGTGTGTTCCGGCGCGGCTCCGGCGGCTTCGGTGGCATCGGGGGACGCTGTACCGTCGGCGACGGGAAGGTGGTCGACTTCGGACGGTGAGCGCACCGTACGAGAGGGGATCGTGGAGACGAGCACGCAGGCGGGCCCCGTCGGGGAGTCGCGAACGCCCTTGAGCAGAGGGCGTGTTCTGGCTGCCGCCGTCGCCCTGGCCGACGAGGGTGGAGTCGACGCGCTGAGCATGCGCAAGATCGCGCAGGCGCTCGGCGTCGTGCCCATGGCGCTCTACAAGCACGTGGCGAACAAGAACGAGTTGCTGGACGGCATGATCGACGCCCTCGTCGGCGAGATCGACCCGCCGGTCGCCGACGCCGACTGGAGAACCGCCGTCCGCGGACGGGTTCTCTCCGCCCGCCGTATGCTGCTGCGCCACCCGTGGGCGCCCGAGGTCATCGAGTCGCGCATCAAGGCGCGGACCGCCCCGACACCCGCGGTCATGGAGTACCTGGACTCGATGATCGGGATCTTCCGGGCCGGGGGCTTCTCGCTCGATCTGACGCATCACGCGATGCATGTCATGGGCAGCCGCCTGCTGGGCTTCTCCCAGGAGCTGTTCTCGGACTCCGCCGGCCGTGCGCCCGACCCGGACGCCCTGTCGCCCGAGGAGATGGCCGCGCGCTACCCGCACATCACCGCGCTGGCCATGGCGGTCGCCCACGACCGTGATTCGGTCGTCGGCTCGGGCTGTGACGACCAGTTCGAGTTCGAGTTCGCCCTGGACCTGACGCTGGACGGCCTGGAGCGGCTCCTCCGCGCGCCCTGACCCGCGCCGATCCGTCGGCGACTGCCTGAACCCCCGGAACCCAACGCCCCCACCGAGCCGCGCCCCTTGACGGGTGTACGGCGTACACCTACCTTGCCTCCAAGAAGGTGTACGCCGTACACCGGGGGCCACGAAGTGAGGGGGAGGGCGATGAAGGCGATCGTGCAGGAGCGGTTCGGTCCGCCGGACATCCTGCGGCTGACGGACATCGACCGTCCGGAGGTCGGAGCCGACCAGGTGTCCGTACGGATACGCGCCGCCGCGCTCAATCCGTACGACTGGCACATGATGCGCGGCGACCCGTACGTGGCGCGGCTGTCGGGAGTCGTGGGGCTGACCCGGCCGAAGACCCGGGTCGCAGGGATCGACGCGGCGGGCGAGGTCGAGGCGGTCGGTGCCGAGGTGCGGGGGCTGCGGCCCGGGGACGAGGTCATGGGCTTCTGCCCGGGTTCGTTCGCGGAGTTCGCGTGCACCACTGCGGATCTGCTGGTGCGCAAGCCCGCGAACCTCACGTTCGAGCAGGCCGCGGCTGTGCCGGTGGCGGCGGTGACCGCCCTGCGCGGAATCCGGACCGTGGGGCGGGTGAAAGCCGGGCAGCGGGTACTGGTCAACGGGGCGGGCGGCGGCGTGGGCACGTTCGCCGTACAGATCGCCGTGGCCCTGGGCGCCGAGGTGACCGGCGTGTGCAGCGCCCGCAGCGTCGATCTCGTGCGCTCCCTGGGCGCCGCGCACGCCGTCGACTACGCCCGGGAGGACTTCACCGCAGGGCGTACGTGCTACGACGTGATCCTCGACAACGTGGGCAACCGTCCGCTGCGGCGACTGCGCCGGGCGCTCACGCCGGCGGGGACGCTGCTGGCCAACGGCGGCGGCTCGCCCGGCCGGGTGTTCGGGGCGATGGGTTCCATGGCGCGACTGGCCGCGGCCGACCTGGTCACCCGCCGACGGCTCCGCCCGATCCTGCCCTCGCCCCCGTCCGGACCGACCCACGACGACCTGCTCGCCGTCGCCGCCCTCATCGAGTCCGGCGAACTCACCCCGGTGGTCGACCGGACCTACCCCCTGGCGGACACGGCCGAGGGCGTACGCCACATGGAGCGGGGCCACGCCCGGGGAAAGGCGGTGATCACCGTGCGGTGAGCGGCGCCTCGCTCGCCGTCCGGGGCACCGCGGACCAGGGGCACCGCCGACGGCACGGGTGCCGTCGGCGGCGCGCGGGCATGGCCGACGGCGCCCAGGATGCGTCAGCCACGCCCGGAGTGCGTCAGCCGTGCACGAGGTGCGGCAGCCCTGCACGAGAAGCGCCAGTCGTGTCGCCGCTGGTATCGACGCGGCCGTGCGGGCGTGCCGGTCGCGTCACCCCATCAGGGCCGCCACGTCCGCGCGGATCGCCGGTAGTTGGGCGTGCAGTACGCCGCCGGGGCAGGCGGTGGCCGCCCAGTCGCGGTGGCCGGAGATGGCCGGGCCGCTCCAGGTGGCGCCGTTGACCGGGTTGACGTAGCCCACCTTCTGCTGGAGGGGGTCGATGGAGTGCCGGGTGGCGAGTTCCGCCAGCAGTTGGACGAGTGCGCCGCGCGCGGCGGACGTGGGCGCGCTGGTGGTGAATGTCCCGAGCAGGGCGATCCCGACGTTCCCGGAGTTGTACGTGGCGATGTGAGCGGCGGTGACCAGCCGTCCCGCCGCGTTGTGCGCGGGGTCTCCGTCGGTGCCGGACCAGCGTCCCTCGTAGACCAGTCCGGCCGCGTCGATCAGATAGTGGTAGCCGATGTCGCCCCAGTCCTGACCGACCGTCTGGTCGCGGTAGATGGTGCGGACCCGGGCCGCGGGGTTGGCCTCGCCGTTGGCGCTGCCGGTGTGGTGCACGGACAGGGTCTGCACCGGGTGGTAGTCGGGCGGCCAGGTCTCGCTGCCGTCCGGGCCGAAGCGCAGGCTCTCGTCCGCGCCCCAGGCCTGCCGCGACAGCAGGACGTAGGCGGCGGACGCGGAGGCGGACCGGGAACTGGCGATGGCCGAGCCGGCGGCCGCGGCCGGACGGGAGACGGCACCGGTCACGGCGACGGCGCCGAGGGCCCCGAGCAGCGCGCGCCTGGGTAACGCGCCGGAGGAGTCGGAGGGGTGGGACGAAGTCGTGTGCTTCGCGTGCATGGCTGTCCTTCCGGAGCGGGGGTGGCCGGGAGACGGATCAGGGCCGGTTCGATGGTGCCGGTGACGCGCGACGGTTTCCAGGCTGTGGGCGCGGCATCCGCGCGTGGTCGTGCCCGGCCACGGCGGGGTCGGGGGCCCGCGGCTGCCGGCCGATGTCCGCACCTGTCTCGCACTGCTCCGCGACGGCGGATCGAGCGTGGTGTGGATCGAGCGTGGTGTGGGGTGCTTGTACGCCGAACACGAGACGGGTGAGCAGCAGAACGCGGCTCCTGCTGGGTGCTGGGTGCTGGGTGCGCGTACCCGGTCTCGCGGCGCGCGGTGGTGATGGGGGGCGTGTCAGGGGTGCTCGGTGGACTTGGCGGTGGGGTGGTCGGTTGGATGGGGACTCGGGCTGGTCCGCGGTGTCACGGTCGACGGGGCCGCGGGCCGATCGACGACACTCGACGCGCGCCGGAGATGAGCTGCGATGGTGACCGACCGGTACGGCAACCGCCTGTACGAGTGCACCGCCGACGGAGCGGGGCATCTGGACCGGGCCGTGGAAGGGCTGTTGTTCTTCCGGCCGGAGTTCCCGACCGCCGTCGCGGACGCCGTGGCCGCGTGTCCGCGCGCGCCGCTGGCCCAGGCGTTCGCGGCGTATCTGGGGATGCTGGGGACCGAGCCGCGGGACGCCGAGCAGGCGGGCCGCACGTTCCAGGACTTCAGCGCAGGGCTGGATCGTTCGGCGCTGCCCCGGCGGGAGCGCATGCACATGGCCGCGGCCGAGGCCTGGCTCGGCGGTGACCTGGGGCGGGCCGGCCGGATCCTGGAGGATCTGGTCGTCGAGTGCCCCCGTGATCCGCTCGCCCTCGCGGTGGGCCATCAGCTCGACTTCTTCACCGGGGACGCCACGCGGCTGCGGGACAGGATCGGCGGCGCCCTGCCGGCGTGGGACACGGACGAGCCGCACCGGGGGCCACTGCTGGGCATGTACGCGTTCGGCCTGGAGGAGTCGGGCCACTATGACCGGGCCCAGGAGGTGGCCAGCGCCGCCGTCGAGCGGAACTCCCGTGACATCTGGGCCATCCACGCGGTCGTCCATGTGCACGAGATGCAGGGCCGGTTCGCCGAGGGGCTCGACTTCCTCGACGCGCGCCTCGACGACTGGGCGAGCGGCAGCCTGCTGACCGTGCACAGCTGGTGGCACTACGCCCTGTACGCGCTGGAGGCGGGCGACACCGCAGCGGCCCTGCGGATCTACGACGCCGTGCTGCACCACGAGGACTCGTCCGGCTTCGTCATGGAACTCCTCGACGCCGCCTCGCTGTTGTGGCGGTTCCTCCTGGACGGTTCGGACCAGGGAGCCCGTTGGCAGGCGCTGGCCGACGCGTGGGCCGCCCGCGAGGACCCGCCGTTCTACGCCTTCAACGACGTGCACGCCGTCATGGCCTTCGCGGGCGCGGGGCGGCTGGACACGGCGGACGAGTTCGTCGCCGACCGGCGGCGCTGGCTGGGCGCGGCCCGGGAAGGCGCCCGGCCCCGCACCAACCGCGTGATGACGGCCGAGATCGGGCTGCCCGTGTGCGAGGCGCTGGTGGCGTTCGTCCGTGAGGACTACGCGACCGTGGTGGAGCTGCTGTGGCCCGTTCGCCGGCGACTGCACACCTTCGGTGGGAGCCACGCCCAGCGGGACGCCGTCCAGCGGACCCTCCTGGAGGCGGCACTCCGCGCACGCCGGGACGACCTGGCCCGGCTCCTGCTCGGCGAACGTGCCGGTCTGAGCCCCCACAGCCCCTACAACTGGCTCGGCCGGGCCCGCCTCGCCGACGCCCTCGGGGAAGCGGGCCGCGCCGCCGTCGCCCGCGCCACGGCGACCGAACTGGCGGCCCCCGCCGCGGCGAGGCTGAGCGGGAACCGGCACGTCACCCACCTCGGACGGAAACCCTGAGCCCGGCGTGAATCCCGCGTGCCGGCCGGGAGGCTTGAGCCCGGCCGGAGTGCCTGGGGCCGAGCCCGGCCGAAAGCCCTAGGCCGAGCCGAGTCCCGGCCGGGAACCTTGAGCCTCGGCGAGGGCGCCCCCCGCCCGCCCCCTCCGCTAGCCCAGACAGCCCACATGTGCCAGGGCCTGCTTCAGCAGGACTCCCTGTCCGCCCGGCATCTCGCTCTGGACGGAGGCCGACGCCGCCTCCTGGGGGCTGAACCACACCAGGTCGAGCGCGTCCTGCCGGGGGCGGCAGTCGCCGGACACCGGGACGATGTAGGCGAGGGAGACCGCGTGCTGACGCGGGTCGTGGAACGGGGTGATGCCCTGCGTCGGGAAGTACTCGGCGACGGTGAAGGGCTGGAGGGCGGACGGGACGCGGGGCAGCGCCACCGGGCCGAGGTCCTTCTCCAGATGGCGCAGCAGCGCGTCACGCACCCGCTCGTGGTGCATCACGCGGCCGGAGACCAGCGTGCGGCTGACCGTTCCGTCCGGGCCGATACGCAGCAGCAGGCCGATGCTGGTCACTTCGCCGCTGTCGTCGACGCGCACGGGCACGGCCTCGACGTACAGGATCGGCATCCTGGCGCGCGCCGACTCGAGCTCGTCGGACGTCAGCCAGCCCGGCGTGGTTTCGGTCATGTCAGACATTGGCTGATCATACTTTCAACGTCAGTCGGAGCGCGCGTCGCTCCGATCACACCTGTCAGAGATGCCCCGTCGCTCCGTCCCCATGCGCGGCGTGGACGATCACTCCTGCGCGGCCCACATTCCGCGCACATGACCGAGGTGGCGGGTCATCACCCCGCGTACGGCCTCCTCGTCGTGGGCGAGCAGCGCGTCCAGGAGTTCCAGGTGCTCCTGGGCCGAGGACAGCAGCCGCCCCGACTCGGCGAGCGCGGTCAGGCCGTAGAGGCGGGCGCGTTTGCGCAGGTCGCCGACGACCTCGACGAGGTGCGCGTTGCCCGCGAGGGCGAGCAGACCGAGGTGGAAGCGGGTGTCGGCCTCGACGTACGCGATGAGGTCACCGGCGGCCGCGGCGGCGACGATCTCGCGGGCGGCGGGCCGCAGGGCCTCAAGGGAGACCGGGTCGGCGGTCCTGGCCAGGCCGGCCGTGGTCGGGATCTCGATCAGCGAGCGGACATGCGTGTACTCGTCGAGCTGCCGCTCGGTGACGGCGGTGACCCGGAACCCCTTGTTGGGCACGGTGTCGACCAGCCCCTCCTTGGCCAGATCCAGCATCGCCTCGCGCACCGGCGTCGCCGAGACACCGAAGCGGCCGGCGAGCGCCGGCGCGGAGTACACCTCGCCCGGCCGCAGCTCACCGGCGATCAGCGCGGCCCGCAACGCGTCGGCGACCCGCTCGCGGTAGCTGCTCTTCTTGCCGCCGAGCACCGGCAGGGCGGGGGCCGGGGGAGCGGCGGCGGCAGCGGTGGAGACGGACGGTACGCCGCCGCGCCGCGACTCCGTGGGGGGCATGCGGTCTCTCCTGAAGTTCGAAGTCCCGGAATCCTAGAGGACGAACCCGGACGGGAAGGGGTCGGACGGGTCGAGCAGGTACTGGGCGGTGCCGGTGACCCAGGCGCGGCCGGTGAAACTCGGCAGGACGGCCGGGAGCCCGGCGACCTCGGTCTCGCCGAGCAGCCTGCCGGTGAAGTGGGTGCCGATGAAGGACTCGTTCACGAACTCGGTGTGCAGCGGGAGTTCGCCGCGCGCGTGGAGCTGGGCCATGCGCGCGCTGGTGCCCGTGCCGCAGGGGGAGCGGTCGAACCAGCCGGGGTGGATGGCCATCGCGTGCCGAGAGTGGCGGGCGGTGGCGCCGGGGGCGTAGAGGTGGACGTGGTGGACGCCGTGGATCGACGGGTCCTCCGGATGCACGGGTCCCCCCTCGGCGTTGATGGCCTCCATCAGGTCGAGGCCCGCCCGCAGGATGTCGTCCTTGCGGCCACGGTCGAAGGGCAGTCCGAACTGCTCCAGCGGCAGGATCGCGTAGAAGTTGCCGCCGTAGGCGAGGTCGTAGGTCACGGTCCGGCCGTCGGCGAGCGTGGCCTCGCGGTCGAGGCCGACGGAGAACGACGGCACGTTCCGCAGGGTGACCGCCTTGGCCGCGCCGTCCTCCACCGCCACCTCGGCCACGACGAGGCCCGCCGGGGTGTCGAGGCGGATGGTGGTGACCGGCTCGACCACCTCGACCATGCCGGTCTCCACGAGCACGGTCGCCACGCCGATCGTGCCGTGGCCGCACATGGGCAGATAGCCGGAGACCTCGATGTAGACCACGCCGTAGTCGCAGTCGGGGCGGGTCGGTGGCTGGAGGATCGCGCCGCTCATCGCCGCGTGCCCGCGCGGCTCGTTCATCAGCAACTGCTTGATGTCGTCGCGGTGTTCACGGAACCACAGTCGGCGTTCGTTCATGGTCGCGCCGGGGATCGTGCCGATCCCGCCGGTGATCACCCGGGTGGGCATGCCCTCGGTGTGCGAGTCGACGGCGTGCAGGACGAGTGTGCTGCGCATGCTCCGGTCTCCTTCTCGCTCGTTCTCGCCGCGTCCCGCGCGGGTTACGCGAGGCCCGCGGCGACGGCCTTCTCCGTGGCCGCCCGGATCACGGCCTCCTGCTCCGGCAGCAGTTCCACCCGAGGCGGCCGGCAGCGTCCCCCGGGCCGGCCCACGATGTCCATCGACAACTTGATGGCCTGCACGAACTCGACCTTGGAGTCCCAGCGCAGCAGCGGGTGCAACTGCTCGTAGAGCCTCTTCGCCGTGGCGAGGTCGCCGTCCACGGCCGCGTGGTACAGCTCCACCGTCGAGGCGGGCAGCGCGTTCGGGTATCCGGCCACCCAGCCCTTGGCGCCGGCCAGCGCCAGCTCCAGCAGTACGTCGTCCGCGCCGATCAACAGGTCCAGTTCCGGGACGAGTTCGGCAAGCTGGTAGGCCCGGCGCACATCGCCGGAGAACTCCTTCACCGCCCGGATGCACCCCTCGCCGTACAGCTTGGCGAGCAGGTCGGGGACGAGGTCGACCTTGGTGTCGATCGGGTTGTTGTACGCCACGACCGGGACGCCCGCCTTCGCGACCTCGGCGTAGTGCGCGAGCACGGACCGTTCGTCGGCACGGTACGCGTTCGGCGGCAGCAGCATCACCGCCGCGCAGCCCGCGTCCCTCGCCTGCTCGGCCCAGCGCCGGGACTCGGCGGACCCGTACGCGGCGACGCCCGGCATCACCCGCGCGCCCCCGATCGCGGCGACGGCGGTCTCCACCACCGCGGCGCGCTCCTCGGGCGTCAGCACCTGGTACTCGCCGAGCGAGCCGTTCGGTACGACGCCGTCACAGCCGTTCTCGACGAGCCAGGCGCAGTGCTCGGCGTACGCGTCGTGATCGACGGAGAGGTCGTCACGCAGGGGGAGCGCGGTGGCGACGAGGACGCCGCGCCAGGGACGGTTCTCGGTGCTCTCGGTGCTCTCGGTGCTCTCGGTGCTCTCGGTCGCCATGTGTGGTGCCCCTCTCCATGAGGTGTGACATGTCACTGATGGTGTGGTGATCAGGGTCTGGGCTCACGGCGGGCCGCCGTCCCCGTCGTCCTCCCCGCTCTCGCCCGCCCGCGCCAACACGCCGAGGGGCACCGGTAGGGCGAACGGTCGCCGGGCCACGGCCTGCCCGCATCCGGCGATGCCCGCGACCCCCGGTTCGCAGATCCGGCCCTGGCACCAGCCCATCCCGGCACGGGTGAGGAGCTTCACGGTCCGGACGTCCGCCGCGCCCAGCTCCCCGACGGCCTCGCGGACGGCTCCGGCGGTGACCTCCTCGCACCGGCAGACCACCGTGTCGTCCGTGACCTGCTCGGTCCAGTGCGCCGGTGGGACGTACACGGCGTCGACGGCACCGAAGAACTCCCGCAGTTCCTCACGGGCCTTGGCGGCCCCCGCCCACTCGCCCGGGTCCGGCACCCGGCCCCCCAGGCGGGCGGCGGCCGACCGGCCGGCGATGTGGCCCTCGGCGAGGGAGAGGGCCGCGCCGCCGATCCCGGTGGTCTCGCCCGCCGCCCAGACGCCCGGCACATCGGTGCGCTGCTCCTCGTCGACCCGGACGCGCGGACCCGTGGACTCGATCCGGCAGCCGAGCGCCTCGGCGAGATCGGTGTGCGGCAGCAAGCCGTGTCCGACGGCGAGCGTGTCGCAGGGGATGCGCCGCCCGGTACCGCGCCGGACCCGGCCCTCGGCGTCGAGCGCGGCGACGGTCACGGCCTCCAACCGGTCGTCGCCGTGCGCCTCGACGACGGTGTGGCGTACGAGGGTCCGTACCCGGTGGCGCAGCAACTCCGCCGCGTACCAGGCCCCTTCGGCGAGCTTGTCCGCCCTGCGCGTCAATGCCCCGGTCCGCCGCACCAGGGCCGCCGGGTTCGCGGACTCCACCAGCGCGGCGACCGTGACTCCAGCCGCCGCGAGCCCGGTCGCCACCGGCAGCAGCAGCGGGCCCGTCCCGGCGACGACGGCCGTACGGCCCGACACCGCGAGCGTGCCCTTCAGCATGGCCTGCGCACCGCCGGCGGTGACCACGCCCGGCAGGGTCCAGCCGGGGAAGGGCAGCACCTTCTCGTAGCCGCCGGTCGCGAGCAGGACGGCGTCCGCGCGCACCTCGACGGGCTTCTCCTGCTCGGGCCCGACCAGCGCGTGCACGGTGAAGCGCCCGGAGCCGTCCGAGTGCCGCTCCACGCACCACACATGGTGGTCCGTCAGATGGGTGACGCGTCCGGCGGCGACCTCGCGTGCGAGGCCGTCGCGCAGCCGTTGCCAGGTGCGCCACTGATGGTGCAGGGCCTGCGGCCGCCGCGCGCCGAGCCCGGCCGAGGGCTGCCGGTAGAACTGGCCACCGGCCGCCCGGGCGGCATCGACCACGGTGACCCGTACGCCTCGTCCGGCTGCCGCCAGGGCCGCGGCGAGACCCGCGGGACCCGCGCCGACGATCGTCAGACGGGGCGGCCCGGGTTCAGTGCTCATGGCCCGTGCCCTCCTGCGTGCGGATCGCGTCGCCCGGTCGTACCGGAACCAGACAAGCCCGTTGATTGGGCCGTTCGTTGACGGTGACCAGGCAGTCGTGGCAGACACCGATGCCGCAGAAGATCCCGCGTGGCCGCCCCGCGCCCCGGGTGGTGCGCCAGGACGTCACGCCGGCGGCCCAGAGCGTGGCCGCGACCGTCTGGCCCGGCAGCGCCTCCAGCTCCCGCCCGTCGAGGGTGACGGTGAAGGCGGGCCCCGGCACCGCCCGCGCCAGTTCCAGCGGGTTCATGCCGCGTCCCCCTCGTGCTCCGCGAACCGGTCCGGGCGGAACGGCGCGAGATCCAGCTCGGGCGTCCCGCCCGAGAGCAACTGGGCGATCAGATGGCCGGTACCGGTGGCGAGCCCGATCCCGGCGCCCTCGTGCCCGCAGGCGTGGAACAGGCCCGGCACCCTGGGATCCGGCCCGATCGCGGGCAGATGGTCCGGCATGTACGGCCGGAAGCCGACGTACGTCCGCATCGCGCGCACCTCCTGAAGGAACGGGAACAGCCCGGTCGCGCCCGCCGCCAGCGCCCGCACGACGGGGAGCGAGAACGACCGGTCGAAGCCCACCCGTTCGCGGCTCGCGCCGATCAGCACGGGTCCGGCGGCCGTGCCCTCGACCACCGGGGAGGTCTGCAGCGCCGCCGAGTCGCTGGCCACGTCGGCCACGTAGTCGGCGGCGTACACCTTGTGCCGCACCATCGGCGGCAGCGGTTCCGTGACGAGTACGAAGCCGCGCCGGGGGAGGACCGGGAGGCCGACCCCGGCGAGCGCGGCCAGTCGACCGCCCCAGGTCCCGGCGGCGTTGACCACCGCCGTGGCGTGGACGTCGCCCCGGTCGGTCCGTACGCCGCGCACGGCACCGGCCCGCGTGCGCAGCACCTCGGTCACGGTCCGGCCGGTGAACAGTCGGCACCCGGAGGCCCGTACGAGACGGGCGGCGGCCAGGGTCGGCATGACCTGGGCGTCCTGGGGATAGTGGATGCCGCCCGCGAGGCCGGGTGCCAAGTGTGGTTCCAGGTCGGCGAGTTGATCGGCGGCTACGGTGAACGCCTCGACACCGGCTGCCCGTTGCCCGGCAGCGAACAGCTCCAACGCGGCGAGACCCTCCGGCGCGGACGCCACGACGACCCCACCCTTGGGCTCGTACTCGAACGCCGTACCCAGGCCCGGCTCGGCGGCCAGCTCCGCCCACAAGCGGGTGGACAGCAGGGCGAGTTCGAGTTCGGGACCGGGCTCCTTGTCGGAGACCAGGACATTGCCCTCACCGGCGCCGGTCGTGCCGCCGGCCACCGGGCCGCGGTCCACCACGGCGACGCTCAGACCCGCCCGGGCCGCGTACAGGGCGCAGGCCGCACCCACCATTCCCGCTCCGACAACCACGACGTCGCAGGTCAGTCGCTCGGTCACGCCAGTACTATGTCACATGGCGCTGTGCCGTGGAATACCCCGACAGCGCGTCCCGGCCGGGCGGGGCGGCATGGGGCGCGGGCTACTCTTCAGGTACGGCACGGCACGGGGTGGGGCCACGTCCTCACGCCGCACCGCACCGCACCACGCCGCACCGCACCACGCCGCACACACCGCCCTACGTTCCCGAGGACAGCGCGATGTCCGACGACAAGCCCTGCTGCGCCCCCGGCCGAGAGCCGTCGGGCGGTCCGCTCGCCCTGCCGTCGGCCGGAGTTCGGGGTTCGGCTGAGCCGAACCACGAACGGTTGCTGGCGCTGCCCGGCGGGTCCTTCCTGATGGGGTCCGAGGACGAGGTCGGTTACCCGGCGGACGGCGAGGGCCCGGTGCGTGCGGTCGTGCTGAGCCCGTTCCGTATCGCCGCCACGACCGTCACCAACGAGCGGTTCGCCGAGTTCGTGGACGCGACCGGACATGTGACCGAGTCCGAGCGCTTCGACTTCTCCTTCGTCTTCGAGGGCTTCCTCCCCGACGAACTGCGCGCCGTCTCACCGCGCGTCCCCGGCACCCCCTGGTGGCGCGGCGTCCGGGGTGCCGACTGGCGACGGCCGACGGGACCCGGCTCCTCGGCCGAGGCGATCCCGGACCACCCGGTGGTCCACGTGTCCTGGAACGACGCGCAGGCCTACTGCGCCTGGTCGGGCACCCGTCTGCCCACCGAGGCCGAGTGGGAGTACGCGGCCCGCGGTGGCCTGGAGCAGCGGCGCTATCCGTGGGGCGACGACCTGGCCCCCGACGGCCGGCACACCTGCAACATCTGGCGCGGTACCTTCCCGACCGACAACACCGCGGCCGACGGCCACGGTTCGACAGCCCCCGTGGACGCCTTCGCACCCAACGGCTACGGCCTGTACAACACCGTCGGCAATGTGTGGGAGTGGTGTGCCGACCGGTTCAGCCCGGACTTCCATCGCACCGGCCCGCGCACGGACCCGACGGGGCCGCCCGACGGCCCGGCCCGGGTGATGCGCGGAGGCTCCCACATGTGCCACGCCTCCTACTGCAACCGCTACCGGGTGGCCGCCCGCTCCTCCAACACCCCCGACAGCGCTGCGGGGAACATAGGTTTTCGGGTCGCGGCGGCGGTCTGAGTCGACGGAGGACCACCACACCGGGGCGCCCCGTCGAAGGGGGAGCGTGTCGGTGAGGGCCGTCGCGGTCACGTCACGTGCTCGGCGTCGACCGCTGGACCGCCCGCACCCGCCGGTCGAACTCCCGGTTCAGCAGCGGGGTGAGCACACTGCCGAAGCGGGCCAGAGCGCGGGTGCCCGTGTCCGGGCAGATGGTGAAACGCCGCCGGTCGATGCCCTTCACGATCGCGGCCGCGACCTTCTCCGCCGTGAGCGGTCTGATCGTGCCGCCGACGACACGGGTCTCCTCCGGCTTCCATCGGTTCTCCTCGGCGAGCTGGGGAGTGTCCACGTCCGGCGGGAACACGACGCCGACATGCACCCCGCGCGGGGTCAGCTCGGCCCGTACCGACTCCATCAGGCCGCGTACGGCGAACTTGGCCGGCCCGTAGGCGCTGTAGCCGAAGATGCCGAGCAGCCCGGCGGCGGACGACACGGCGACCACGCTGCCGTGTCCGCGCTCCACCATGCCGGGGGCGACGGTGCGCACGGCATGGAGCGTGCCGAAGTAGTCGACCTCGATCATCTGCCGGAAGACCTCGTCGGACAGTTCGAGGAAGTGGCCCGGGCGGGCGAGCCCGGCCGAGGTGATCAGGATGTCGCAGGGCTGCGCCTGTTCGGCCTCCAGCTCGGCGATGGCACGGGTGAGGGCCGTCCGGTCGGCGACGTCGGCGGCCCGCGCGGCGACCGGGGCCCGGGTGTGGTCAGGGACCGGGGCGCCGGCGGCCGAGATCTTCTTCGCCGCCGCCTCCAGGCGCTCGGCGCCCCGCGCGACGAGCGAGACCTTCGCGCCGCGCGCCGCCAGCAGCCGGGCCGTGGCCAGACCGATGCCGCTCGACCCGCCGGTGACGATGACATGAGCCGAACTGATGTCCAGGGGGCGGGTGTTCCGCAGTCTCATGGTGGGGAGCGTAGCGGCTGAGGAGGCGGTCGGTCAGAGCCCGAGCCCCTGCACCATCTGGTCGACGACCACCCGACAGCGGGGCAACGGGCGCCGGTCCGTTCGCGCCGGCGCCGTGTCCTCGACGGAGCCTCTGTCGGCTCGGTTCGCAGGGGCCGGTAGGTCGGGTCGGTCCGCAGGGTCCGGTAGGTCGGTTCGGCCGGCCGGCCCCGTCGGGTGCGCTCGGGCCGGCCGGTCGCTTCGGTCCGCCGCGTCCGTCGGCGCGGCCACCGGGATCTCTCGCAGCCACTGCCGGACGACCCGCACCGGGAGGTCGTGGCGGCGGGCGGCCTCCCTCGGCGTGATCCTGCCGGAGAGGATGTGCGCGAGGGTACGGATCCGCTCGGTCGGGGAGATCTCCGGGGTCTTCGTGGAGGCGGTCAAGAGCTGGTCCTTTCCGTGGGCGTTCACCGGTGTCGCGGTCGAGCCGTCGGGACTCGGTACGGGGTGGCGCGGTACTCGGAACAGGGTCGTGAGCAGCTGAACAGGGTCGTGAGCAGCTTCGGTCCGTGCGGGGGAGTGGTCCTTGCGGTGGCGTTGCCCGCGACCGTCCGGAAGGTGAAGAACCTCGGTCGCGCCCTCGCCGCCCACCCCCTGCCCGCCCTCACCTTCTCGGCCGAGTACCGGGCCGACCCCTCGTCAGTCCTCCCGCGCACGGGTCGGTCACGGCGGAACTCGAACGCTCCACCCCGCATGCCGCGCACCCCCGGTCCCCCGAAACTGACCCCATGCCAGGACAGCCCAGCCGCATCGAGGACTACGCTCTCATCGGCGACCTCCTCACCGCCGCCCTCGTGGGCAAGGACGGCAGCATCGACTGGCTCTGCCTCCCCCGCTTCGACTCGCCCGCCTGTTTCGCCGCCCTGCTCGGCGACGAGGACAACGGCCGCTGGCGCATCGCCCCCGCCGACGAGGACGGCCCGTACGCCCGCCGCCGCTACCGCGACGACACGGCGATCCTGGAGACGGAGTGGGAGACGACGACCGGCCAGGTCCTGGTCACCGACTTCATGCCGTGCCGCAAGACCGGCGCCCCCAGCGTCGTCCGCATCGTCGAAGGTCTCTCCGGCACCGTCGACATGCGTATGGACCTGCGGCTCCGCTTCGACTACGGGCGTGTCCTGCCCTGGATGCGCCGCCGCGGCGGCGCGCTGACGGGCACCGCCGGACCCGAGTCGGTGTGGCTGCGCACGCCCGTGCGGCCGGTCGCCCACGGCACGGCCCACACCGCCGTCTTCCCGGTCACGGCGGGCGAACGGATCCCCTTCGTGCTGACCTGGCACCCCTCCCACCTGTCCGCACCGCACCAGGTGGACGCCTTCGAGGCACTGCGCAGCACCGAGTCGTACTGGCGCCGCTGGCTGCGCAGACTCACCTACGACGGGCCCTACCGTGACGCCGTCGCCCGCTCCCTGATCACCCTCAAGGCCCTGACGTACCAGCCGACCGGCGGCATCGTCGCCGCCCCGACCACCTCCCTGCCGGAGGAGATCGGCGGCGTCCGGAACTGGGACTACCGGTTCTGCTGGCTGCGGGACGCGGGCATGACGCTGGAGGCCCTGCTGCGCAGCGGCTTCAAGGCGGAGGCGGACGCCTGGCGTGCCTGGCTGGAGCGGGCCGTGGCGGGGCGGCCCGAGGATGTGCAGATCATGTACGGCATCGCGGGGGAGCGGCGACTCACCGAGTGGGAGGCCGACTGGCTGCCGGGCTACGAGGGGTCGCGCCCGGTGCGGATCGGGAACGCCGCCGCCGGTCAACGTCAGCTCGACGTCCCCGGTGAGGTGATGGACGCCATCCATCTGGCGATCGGCTGCGGACTGCGCCCCCGCAAGCATCTGGTCGCGCTCCAGGCGGTGTTCCTGGACCACCTGGAGCGGGTCTGGTCCGAGCCCGACCAGGGGCTGTGGGAGATGCGCGGCGCCCCCCGCCACTACACGCACTCCAAGGTGATGTGCTGGGTCGCCTTCGACCGGGCGGTCCGGCTGGCGGAGGCGCACGCCCGTCCGGGCCCCGTCGACAGATGGCGCGCCGTCCGTGACCGTATCCACCGCGAGGTCTGCGAGCGGGCCTACGACCCGGAACGCAACACCTTCACCCAGTCGTACGGCTCCCGGGAGCTCGACGCCGCGCTGCTGCAGATCCCGCAGACCGGGTTCCTGCCGCCGGACGACCCGCGGGTGATCGGCACCGTCGAGGCCGTGCAGCGCGAACTCCTCGCCGACGGGCTGGTGGCCCGCTACTCGGCGGGCACCGCCGACTCCCCGGACGGCCTCACGGGCGGTGAAGGGGCCTTCCTCGCCTGCTCCTTCTGGCTCGCGGACGCCCTGCGGATGATCGGCCGGGAGGACGAGGCCCGCGCCCTGTACGAACGGCTGCTGGAACTGCGCAACGACGTCGGACTGCTCGCCGAGGAGTACGACCCCCGCGCCCGCCGCCAACTGGGCAACTTCCCGCAGGCGTTCACCCACGTCCCGCTGATCCGGGTCGCCTACGAACTCGACCTGCACGCCCCGCACGCCCGCCGGGAGAACCCGAGGAAGGCACCGGATGTCCACCCCTCGGACGACGTGACCGATCCTCGGACACCCCCTTGACGCGAGGCGTGGGCGGCTCGACACTCCAGGTGGGGTATTTCCTAGTGAACGGGTAGGGAATGATGGGGCGCCTGGAGCCGGTGGTCACTCGTGTGCCGCGCACGCGCCGGCAGTGCCTTCTGCTGACCTCCCGCCTGCACATCGATCTGCTGCGCGTCTGCAGCGCCGGAAGCCCCCCGCGCTGACCGCGCCGAGCCGACCGAGCCGCCGGCATGGCACGCCGCGGCGCCCACGCGTCCGCGTGCTCGCCTCGCGACCGTTCCCTCTCGTCGTCGCGCCACCGCGCTGCCGCGCCACCACGTACCAGAGCCTCCGGGGAGACTGATGTCCGCCATGCCCGTCCATGCCCTGAACGCCGTCCCGTCGTCGCGCCCCCTGCCCTCCTTCCGCGGCAGGATCGGCTGCGACGCGCGCAGCGGCCACTACGCCGTCCCCGGCCGCTACCGGCTGCATCTGTCGCTCTCCTGTCCGGGCGCCCTGCGCATCGCCGTCGTCCACAGCCTCCTCGGGCTGGCGGACGTCTGTCCCGTGACCCTGCTGCCCGCCGTGCCCGACGGCCCCGACGGCGAGCACTCCGCGCTGCGCCCGCTGTACGAGGCGAGCGCCCACCGCTACCCCGGAGCGGCCGTGGCGCCGGTGCTCAGCGACGACTGGTCCGGACGCATCGTCAGCACCCACGCCCCCGACATCACGCGCGACCTCGCCCGTCGCTTCGGCGCCGCCCGGCCCGAGTTGTACCCGCAGGGCGCGGAGGTCGAGATCGAGGGGGTCGCGCGCCTCTGCGAGCAGGGCATGGACGGTGCGGCACAGCGCGCCGGACGCGCCGACGCCGACGACCTGGAACGCGGCGACGCACTCGGCTCCCTGCTGCGTACCCTGCGCTCCCTGGACGCCCGGCTCGCCGGGCAGGAGTACATCCTCGGCGAGCAACTCACCGTCGCGGACGTGGAGTTGTGGGTGTCGCTGGTCCGGCTCGACACCGTGCACCGCTGGCACCTGGACGCCTCCGCCGTGCACCGCGTCGCCGACCATCCGCACCTGTGGGCGTACGCGCGCCGCCTGGCCGCCCATCCCGCCTTCGGCCCGCATCTCGACCTCGACGGCATCGCCCGCCGTCACCACGCGGACTGTCGGGGCCTGGAGGCGGCCGGCGCGGCCGTACAGATCCTGGACTGGGCCTCCCACGTCCCGGACCAGGGTGTATCGACAGGCGGACAGGTGTCCCATGTGCTGGACTGACGTTGACAGCCGCCCGCCGGGCCTGAGTTACTTACGGCCACCCGATGAGCACGAGGCCCGCAGGGCCGGAAGACGATGGTGACGGACATGGACGCGACCCAGAGGCCCGCCGCATGGCGCCGCCACGGTCGCGTGCCGCTCTGCGCCGACCGCGCCGTCGATCTGCTCCGGGTCAACAGCGCACTGTGTAGCGCACGTTAGCGCGCGGCCGGGCCCCGCCCGGCGCCGCGCTCCCGTCGAGGCTGACGGTTCCCCGAACCCCTGAGGCACCGCACCAGCGGTCCGCCCTCTCCGCCAGCCCCGGTGCCGTGCGCATCCGTGTGTCTCACGTGCCTCTGCACGGCGAGCGTCGTCCGCTCGCCGTACGGCCGAAGCCGCCTGCGTCGCCCGGGGTTCTCGACACTCCTCCGGAGCCCTTGATGAGTGAACTCCCAGGCGCCGCCGTGTCCTTGACCGAGGCGCCGCCGCCCGCCGACGACGTCCCGTCGAAGCGGCTCGCCGCCCAGCGGGTGCTGCCGCCGCGTCGCCCCGGCCGCTGGATCGCCACCGCGATCGTGCTGGTCCTCGCGGCCCAGTTCGTCCACGGACTGATCTCCAACCCCTTCTACCAGTGGGACCGCTTCGCCTACTGGTTCCTGCGGCCGGCCATCCTCGACGGACTGCTCATCACCCTCGAAGTCACCGCCTACAGCGCGGTGCTGGGCCTCCTCGGCGGCATCCTCCTCGCCCTGGCCCGGCTCTCCGACAGCCCGGTCCTGCGCTCGGTGAGCTGGGTCTACATCTGGGCCCTCCGCTCGATCCCCCTGATCGTGGTCCTGTTGTTCCTGTACAACTTCAGCGCCCTCTACCGGACGCTCAGCCTGGGCGTCCCCTTCGGTCCGGCGTTCTTCACCTTCGACGAGTCGCGCCTCGCCACCGACATGGCCGTCGCCGTGATCGGCCTCAGCCTCAACGAGGCCGCCTACGCCGCCGAGGTCGTCCGCGGCGGCATCCTCTCCGTCGACCAGGGCCAGCACGAGGCGGCCTCCGCGCTCGGGCTGCCGAAGGGCTACCGGTTCCGCAGGATCGTCCTCCCGCAGGCGCTGCGCTCGATCACGCCGAACTACGTCAACCAGCTGATCGGCCTGATCAAGAGCACCTCGCTGGTCTTCTACGTCTCCCTGCTCGACCTCTTCGGCACCGCCCAGGCCATGGGCTCGACCTATCCCGGCGACATCGTGCCGCTGCTGCTGGTCTCCACCGTCTGGTACCTGATCCTCACCAGCGTCGTCTCCGTCGTCCAGTTCTACGTCGAGCGGTACTACGCCCGGGGCGCCACCCGCACCCTGCCGCCGACGCCGCTACAGAGACTGCGGGCCGGGACCAGTGGCCTCCGGGCCCGCATCCGCAAGGAGGCCGCCGTATGACCACCGGGACCCGCGCCCACGAGGCCGCCACCGTCGAGGTGCACGGCGTGCACAAGTGGTACGGCACCCACCGCGTGCTCAACGGCGTCGACCTGACCGTACGGCCCGGCGAGGTCACCGTGATCCTCGGCCCGTCCGGCTCCGGCAAGTCCACGCTGCTCCGGGTCATCAACCACCTCGAGAAACCCGAGATCGGCCATGTCAGCGTCAACGGCGAACTGATCGGCGTACGCAGACACGGCGACCGGCTGAAGGAACTGAGCGAGCGGGCGATCCTGGCCCAGCGCTCCCGGATCGGCTTCGTCTTCCAGAACTTCAACCTCTTCCCGCACCTGACCGTGCTGGAGAACGTGGCGGCGGCGCCGGTGGCCACCGGGAAGCTCGCCAGCAGAGAGGCCGACGTCTTCGCCCGCGAACTCCTGGACCGGGTCGGCCTGGCCGACAAGGCGGGCGCCCGTCCACGGCAGTTGTCGGGCGGACAGCAGCAGCGCGTGGCCATCGCCCGCGCCCTGGCCCTGCGACCCGGCCTCATCCTCTTCGACGAGCCGACCTCCGCGCTCGACCCGGAACTCGTCGGAGAGGTCCTGGAAGTCGTCAGGGACCTGGCGAGGAGCGGCACCACGCTGGTGATCGTCACCCACGAGATCGGCTTCGCCCGGGAGATCGCCGACCGGGTCGTCTTCATCGACGACGGCCGGATCGTCGAACAAGGGCCGCCCGCGGAGCTGCTGGACAGGCCGCGGCACGAACGGACCAAGGACTTCCTCAGCAGGGTCCTCTGATCCCCGAGCACCCCCTCGGCACTCCCTCCCCCACACACCGCCCGCACCATCCCCTCGAACGACAAGGACAGCCATGCCCGAGCACACCCGGTTCTCCCGGCGCAGCCTGCTGCGCGGTATCACCGCGGCGACCGTCGCCGCCACCCTCACCACCGGCCTCGCCGCTTGCGGGGGCGACACCGAGGCCGCCACCCGGACCGACGCCGCCGGCACGGTCACCGTGGGACGGCTGGCCAACGGTGCCGCCGAGGAGACCGAGATCAAGGTCTCCGAGGTGAAGTCCATCAGCGCCAAGCTGCCCGCCGCGATCAGGAAGAGAGGCAAGCTGGTGATCGGTTCGGGCACACTGCCGTCCGGCAGTCCGCCGCTCGGCTTCATCGGCAGCGACCAGAAGACCGTCACGGGCTCCGAGCCCGACCTCGCCAGACTCGTGGCGGCCGTGCTCGGTCTCGAACCCGAGATACGCCAGTCGACCTGGGAGAACCTCTTCATCGGGATCGACAGCGGCAAGGTCGACGTCGGGTTCTCCAACATCACCGACACCGAGGAGCGCAAGCAGAAGTACGAGTTCGCCTCCTACCGCAGGGACGACCTGGCCTTCGAGACCAGGAAGGACAGCGACTGGGACTTCGACGGCAATTACGAGAACCTCGCCGGGAAGACGGTCACCGTCGGCAACGGCACCAACCAGGAGAAGATCCTGCTGGAGTGGAAGGCGAAGCTGGCCGAGAAGGGCGAGAAGCCCCTCACCGTCAAGTACTTCCAGGAGAGCAACAGCATCTACCTGGCCCTCGACAGCGGCAAGATCGACGCCTACTTCGGCCCCAGCCCCAACCTGGCCTACCACGCGGCCAAGACCGCCGGCACGCCCCAGGCGACCCGCATCGCGGGCCAGTTCTCCGGCGCCGGTGCGACCCTCCAGGGCCTGATCGCCGCGACCGCGAAGAAGGGCAGCGGCCTCGCCGAGCCGCTGGCCGAGGCCATCAACCACCTGATCGAGAACGGTCAGTACGCCGAGTGGCTGAAGTCCTGGAACCTCTCCGACGAAGCGGTGCGGAAGTCCGAGGTCAACCCGCCGGGTCTGCCCCTCACCGACTCCTGACGCCACGTCACTCCCAGCGCGCCACGGCACCCGTCTCGGCAAGGATTGGCATACAACGTGTCCCCAGCAGACTCTTCCCCCGCCTCCCCGTCCCTCTCCCCGACCGTGTCCTCTTCCACCCTGCACCTCGCGGTCGCCCTGGACGGCACCGGATGGCACCCCGCCTCCTGGCGCGAGCCGACGGCCCGCCCCCGGGAGGTGTTCACCGCCGGTTACTGGGCCGACCTCGTCGCCGAGGCCGAGCGCGGACTGCTCGACTTCGTGACCGTGGAGGACGGTCTCGGCCCGCAGTCCTCGCGCTTCCCGGACCCCGACGAGCGCACCGACCAGGTCCGCGGCCGACTGGACGCCGTCCTGATCGCGGCCCGGATCGCCCCTCTGACCCGGCACATAGGCCTCGTGCCGACCGTCGTGGCCACCCACACCGAGCCCTTCCACATCTCCAAGGCGATCGCCACCCTCGACTACGTCAGCTCCGGCCGCGCCGGCCTGCGGGTGCGGATCTCCGCCCGGCCGAACGAGGCTGCCCACTTCGGCCGCCGCACGATTCCGAGGATCGAGGCATACGACAGCCCGGACGCCCAGGAAGCGGTGACCGAGCTGTTCGACGAGGCCGCCGACCACGTCGAGGCCGTGCGTCGCCTCTGGGACAGCTGGGAGGACGACGCGGAGATCCGGGACGTGGCCACCGGCCGGTTCGTCGACCGCGACAAGCTGCACCACATCGACTTCGAGGGCCGCCACTTCAGCGTCAAGGGGCCCTCCATCACCCCCCGCCCGCCGCAGGGCCAGCCCGTCGTGAGCGCGCTCGCCCACGGCACCGTCCCTTACCGGCTGGTGGGCCGCCAGGCCGACGTCGGCTATGTCACGCCGCACGCCGCCGGCGAGGCGCGCGCGATCGTCGCCGAGATCCGGGCGGAGCAGCGGTCCGCCGGACGCGCCGACGAGCCGCTGCACATCTTCGGCGACCTGGTGGTCTTCCTCGACGACGACCCGGCCGAGGCGGCGGCCCGCCGGGAACGCCTCGACACACTCGCGGGTGAGCCGTACCGCGGCGACGCCCGTGTCTTCACCGGCACCCCGGCCGAACTGGCCGACCTGTTGCAGGAGTTGGCGGGCGCCGGCCTCTCCGGCTTCCGGCTGCGTCCCGCCGTGCTCGGGCACGACCTCCCGGCGATCACCCGAGGGCTGGTTCCCGAACTCCAGCGCCGAGCCGCCTTCCGCCACGCCTACGAGGCCGACACCCTGCGGGGCCTGCTGGGCCTGGCCCGCCCCGCCAACCGCTACGCCGCCGCGACGGCCTGAGCCGGACGGAGTCCCACCCCATGAGCAAGCCCCTGAAGCAGATCCACCTGGCCGCCCACTTCCCCGGCGTCAACAACACCACCGTGTGGAGCGATCCCGAGGCCGGCAGCCACATCGAGTTCAGCTCCTTCGCGCACTTCGCGCGCACCGCCGAACGCGCCAAGTTCGACTTCCTGTTCCTCGCGGAGGGCCTGCGGCTGCGTGAACAGGCCGGGCAGATCTACGACTTGGATGTCGTCGGCCGCCCCGACACCTTCACCGTCCTCGCCGCGCTCGCCGCCGTCACCGAGCGCCTCGGACTGACCGGCACCATCAACTCCACCTTCAACGAGCCGTACGAGGTGGCCCGCCAGTTCGCGAGCCTCGACCACCTCACCGACGGACGCGCCGCCTGGAACGTGGTCACCTCCTGGGACGCCTTCACCGGTGAGAACTTCCGCCGGGGCGGTTTCCTGCCACAGGAGAAGCGTTACTCGCGGGCCAAGGAGTTCCTGGCCACCGCGACAGAACTCTTCGACTCCTGGGACGGGCACGAGATCGTCGCCGACCAGCAGGCGGGCGTCTTCCTGCGGGACGCCAAGGCCGGAGCCTTCGTCCACAGCGGCCGGCACTTCGACATCGAGGGCCGGTTCAACGTCCCGCGCTCACCGCAGGGTCGGCCCGTGATCTTCCAGGCGGGCGACTCGGAGGAGGGCCGCGAGTTCGCCGCGTCGAGCGCGGACGCCGTCTTCAGCCGGTACGCGAGCCTGGAGGCGGGGCAGGCCTTCTACACCGACGTCAAGAACCGCCTCGCCCGCCACGGCCGCCGCCACGACCAGTTGCTGATCCTGCCCGCGGCCACCTTCGTCCTGGGCGACTCCGACGCCGAGGCCGCGGAACTCGCCAGGGAGGTACGCCGTCTCCAGGTCAGTGGCGCCACGGCCATCAAGCACCTGGAGTTCGTCTGGAACCGGGACCTGTCGTCCTACGACCCCGACGGCCCCCTCCCCGACATCGAACCGGACACCGGCGACACGCACATCTCCCAGGGCCGCGCCCAAGTGCGCATGTACCGCGACCCGTTGGCCACCGCCCGGGAATGGCGGGAGCTCGCCGCGGCCAACGGCTGGTCCATCCGCGACCTCGTCATCGAGACCGGCAACCGCCAGAGCTTCGTCGGCTCACCGGAGACCGTCGCACGGAGCATCAACCACTACGTCCAGTCCGACGCCGCCGACGGCTTCATCCTCGTCCCCCACCTCACTCCCACCGGCCTGGACCCCTTCGCCGACCGGGTCGTCCCCCTCCTCCAGGAACAGGGCGTCTTCCGCACGGACTACGAGGGCACGACCCTCCGCGACCACCTGGGCCTGGACCCGCTGCCGCCGCCGCTGTCCTAGCCGGGGCCGTGGCGCCGGGCGGCGCCCGCTGACCGGCGCCGCCCGCTGACCGTCGGCACGGGCCGGGGGAGTGCCGTCGGCCGGGTCATGAGCACAGTCCGCCACATCGCGCATACTGACTGTCAGTCAGCTCTCTTCGCACCCACCTCCGGGAGGAACGGCGATGACCACACGGATGCTCCTGCGCTCGGGCTATGTCGTCACCATGGATCCGGCCATCGGTGACCTGCCCCGGGGCGACATCCTCATCGAGGACGGCACGATCACGGCGGTCGAGCCACGGATCGACGCGGACGTGGACGCCGAGGTGCTCGACATGACCGGCCGCATCGTCATCCCGGGTTTCGTCGACACCCACCGCCACACCTGGGAGGCGCCGATCCGGGGCTGCGCCCCCGACGCCACCCTCGACGACTACTTCGTCGACGTCCTCGACACCTTCGCGCCCGTCTACACCCCCGAGGACGTGTACGCGGGCAACCTGGCCGGCACCCTGGAGTGCCTCAACGCGGGCATCACCACCCTCGTCGACTGGTCCCACATCAACAACACGCCCGAGCACCCGGACGCCGCGATCCAGGCGCTGACGGAGACCGGCATCCGGGCCCAGTACGCGTACGGGAGCGCCAACACCTCCCTCGCCGACTACTGGTTCGACAGCAAGATCGCGGTACCCGGCGACGACGTCCGCCGGATCCGCGCCGAGCACTTCGCCTCCGACGGCGGCCTCCTCACCATGGCCCTGGCCACCCGGGGCCCCGGCTTCTGCACCGACGACGTCGTCACACGGGAGTGGGGACTCGCCCGCGAACTGGGCATCCCGATCACCGTGCACGTCGCCATGGGCCGTCTGGCCGGACGGTTCGGCATGGTCAGGCAACTGGGCCGGCTGGGCCTGCTCGGCCCCGACACGACCTACGTCCACTGCTGTTACCTCGGTGAGGACGAGTGGCGGATGGTGGCCGACAGCGGTGGAACGGTCTCCATCGCCGCCCAGGTGGAGACGCAGATGGGGCACGGCTGGCCGCCGGTGATGCAAGCGATCGAACACGGACTGAGGCCGTCCCTGAGCATCGACGTCGTCACCACCGTGCCCGGGGACATGTTCACGCAGATCCGCGCCGCCTTCGGTGCCGAACGCGCCCGGGTCAACGCCGACTGCTGGCAGGCCAACCTGCCCGTCCCCTCCACCATGTTGACGGCACGTCAGATGTTGGAGATCGCCACGCTGAACGGCGCACACGTGGCCGGCCTGGAGGACCGCACCGGCTCCCTCACCCCCGGCAAGCGCGCCGATGTCGTCGCCCTCGACGCCACCGCCCTCAACATGGCGCCCGTGCACGACGCGACCGCCGCCGTGACGCTCAGCGCGGACGTCTCCAACGTCGACACGGTCATCGTCGACGGCGTGATCCACAAGCGCGACGGCAGGCTGCTCGCCGACGTCGACCGGGCCCGCCGCCTGGTCGAGGAGTCACGCGACCGGCTGCTCGCGGCCGTGGCGGCGGAAAGGCGCGACACCTGACGGACCGTGCGATACGCCGGACCGCTGGGGCACCCGCCGCCGGGGTGGGGGTACTGGCCGGGCAAGGCGGTCTGCGCCGGTGGAGTTCCGGTTTCACCGGCCCGGTATGTGCGCTGCCTCGAACAGGCGCTTGGTCATGCCGAGGTGTTCATACGTCGCGATGGCCGGCGCGTTGCCGGTGAGCACCATGAGCGCGGCCCGGCCGTGGCGGCGGACGAGGGCATCCAGGACGAAGCCGCACACGGCTCGCGCCAGACCGCGCCCCGGGCGGCGGGATGGGTGATCACCCCTGCCATGAATCCGCACCCGGCGGCGGACCACGCGTCCGCCGCCACCGCCAGCGGTTCCGCCCCGGCGCCGCCGTGCACCTCGCCGGAGACCCCCGCCCAGCGGCGTACGCCGGCGCGTCCCGGCTGGGCGTAGGAGTCGGGGAAGAAACGGTCGAACAGCGACGTCGCCTCTTTCTCCTGCCTGGCGTCAAGCCACCGCACGCCCGCGGCAGCAGCACCAGAGGGGGAGGTGGTCTCCATCCAGAAGAAGGTGTGAACCGGCAGCAGTCCGGGCAGCTGTCGCACCAGCGCCTCGATCAGAGGCGCCTCCCCCAGGAGCCGGTAGGACGGCCCGACTTCGTCCAGGACCCGTCGCACCAGCACGGCCGCGTCGGCACTGTCCCCCCGGACCGCGAGCCGGTCCTGTTGCGGGCTCGGGCTCGCCACCGCCAGCGCCGCGCCATGGCGCCAGGCTCGCACCCCCGGGCCCAGGCTGTCGCCGCCTTGTCCCTGAGCGGCCCAGATCGGCTGCCCGTCGCCGGCCGCGGTCCGCTCGACGTCGCTGAGTCGTTCGAGTTCCTCCACGCCCCGTGCCTACCAGACCGGCCGTACTGTGGTGAATCCGGCAAGATCCGCTTGTGAGCCCATCCATGGTGACGTTGCGCAAGCTCGCGCTCGACGACTGGCAAGCAGTGCACTCCTGGGCCGGCCTTGAGGAGGCTTGTCGCTACCAGCCGTGGGGTCCGAACACGAGGACCAGACACGCACGTTCGTGCGAACCGCCGTCGAAGCCTGGTCACACGACCATCAGCAGAGATTCGCCTACGTCGCTCGCTTCGAGAGCGAACTCGTCGGCATGGGTGAGCTGCACATTCGTAGCCGTCGCAATCTCGCGTCGGCTCGGTTGCCAGGCAAGCTCGGCACGACGTACGAGGGGAGGCATCGCCACACCGCGTCGATCCGGGACGGCTGGCGGGACTCCGAGATGTTCAGCATCCTCGAAGCGGAATGGCGGCCGCAGGTCGCAGCGTGGACCCCCGCCAGCCCGTTGAGCTGCCCGCAGCGGAAAGCTCGCCCTCGGCGCAACACAACGCCGGTCCTCACGACCACAACGGGGCATGAGGACCGACGTCGCGTTCAGCTCAAGGATGCGCCGACAGTGTCCCCTGGGGTGGCGGGGACGTGGCCGGGCCGCCGTCAGTCCTCGCGCGGCCAGTTCTCGGCCTCGAACATCCAGCGCTGCTTCTCCAACTCGTAGGTCAGCGAGATCAGCAGGTCCTGGGTGACCTTGTCGGCCTCCTCGGTCGCGTCGATCCGCTTCCGCAGCCGTCCGATCGCCGTCTCCAGCGCCTCCACCAGCAGTCGTACGACCTCGGTGTCCCGGAGCCAGCCCTCCTTCGGCCCCTGCAGATCGAAGCGTGCCGCCACCGTCTCCGGCCGGCCGTCCGGGGAGACCCCGAGCGCGGCCGCCCGTTCGGCGACCTGGTCGGCGTAGGACCGTGCCGTGGACACCACCTCGTCGAGCTGGAGGTGGATCGAGCGGAACCTCGGCCCCACGATGTTCCAGTGGGCCTGCTTCCCTATCAGCGACAGCCCCAGCAGATCCACCAGGCTCTCCTGCAGCGCATCGCCCGCGATCCCGCGGGCGGGCTCGGGAAGCGTGCTCCTCACCATTGTCATCTACGCGTCACTCCTCATCGTTGGGTACCGGCGAGCGCTTCGTGCCGGGCGGCGTCGGCGCTCCCGGCTCTGCGGAGCAGGTCCGTGCGTTCCTCCTCGCCCATGCCGCCCCACACGCCGGCCGTCTGCCCGTTGCCGAGCGCCCAGGTGAGGCACTCGCGGCGCACGGGGCAGCGGCGACAGACACGTTTGGCGGCGGCGACGTCGTCGAGCGCCGGTCCTGTGGTGCCCACGGGGAAGAACAGTTCGGGGTCCTCTCCCACGCAGGCCGCTCTCCGCAACCACTCCATGCGGGGCCGGGTGCCCAGCGAGGAGGACGGAAAACGCGGGCTCAGCGACCCAGTACGCCGTCGACGAACTCCTTGACGTCCGCGAGCACTTCGCTCCGGTTCGTCTCGTTGAACACCTCGTGCCGGGCGCCCGGGTAGACACGCTCGGTCCACTCGGTCCCCCGGAGGTCCTCGATCCCCGTACGGCTGCCGGGCAGCGGCACGATCCGGTCGTCGTCGCCGTGCAGCCACAGCAGCGGGAGCGGACCGATGGACCCGCCCTTCGAGATCGTCTCCAGGGCGCGGTCGACGGCCTCCAGCGTCGGCCGCTTGAACGGGCCGTGCCACACCAGCGGATCGTTCGCGTACAGGGCGCCGACCGCCATGTCCCGCGAGAGCAGCTTCGGGTCGAGCGGCACCTCGGGCACCTCGGGCTGCGCGAGCAGCGCCCGCAGCGGCTCCCAGATCCCGATCAGCGGCGCGGACAGCACGACCGCCGCGAGCCCGGCCCCGTACCGCTGGGCGTACCGCGCGCCGATCAGACCACCCAAGGAATGACCGATCAGCACCACCGGCAGCCCCGGATACGCGGCCCGCGCCAGCACCTCCACGGCGTGCACATCGGTGACGACGGCCTCGAAGTCCTCGATCAGCACCCGCTCGCCCGCCGACCTGCCGTGCCCCATGTGATCGGGACCGAACACCGCCGCACCGTGCCGCACCAGAGCGTCGGCCACATGCTCGTACCGGCCGATGTGCTCCCCGTAGCCGTGCACCAGGAGCACGACGTACCGCGCCCCCTCGCACGGCCATTCCCGCGCGGTGACACCGCCCCGCGTACCGGCGAAGCTGTGCTCGCGCGAGTCGGCCATGACTCCTCCAACTACGTCGGTGAAGGTACCCGGTGGATCTTGCCAGCCCCTCCGACGACGGTCCATGGGCCGTCCGGGGCCAAAGCGCCGACCCGGGCGGCGGCGAGGAGCCCCGGGCACCGACCGCGCGGCGGCAGGGTCAACTGGCGAGACGGTCGTGTCGCGCGCCGATAGGTGCGCATACCATCGGACCCCGCATGAACACGATGACTCTCTGGCACCTGTCCACGGCCGAGTTCGCGGCCCTCGCCTTCGCCGCCCTGCTCGTCGGCTTCTCGAAGACCGCCGTGAGCGGTGCCAACACGGTCAGCCTCGCGATCTTCGCGGCCGTCCTGCCGGCCCGCGCCTCGACCGGCGTCCTCCTGCCGATCCTGATCGTCGGCGACGTCCTCGCGGTGCTCACCTACCGCAAGCACGCCCACTGGCCCACCCTGTGGAAGCTCTTCCCGGCGGTCGGCGCGGGCGTCGTCCTCGGCACGCTGTTCCTGATCCGGGCCGACGACCAGATCGTCCGTACCTCCATCGGCGCGATCCTGCTGCTGATGACGGCGGTCACGATCTGGCGCCGCCGCACGGTGGACAAGGACGACGAACCCGACGCGATCACCACACGCGCCGGCCGCGTCAAGGCCCGTTCGTACGGCGTCCTCGGCGGCTTCACCACCATGGTCGCCAACGCCGGCGGCCCCGTGATGTCGATGTACCTGCTCTCCGCGGGCTTCCGCAAGCTCGGCTTCCTCGGCACCTCGGCGTTCTTCTTCCTCATCGTGAACGTCTCCAAGGTCCCGTTCAGCGTGGGTCTGGGACTCATCGACGGGCACTCGCTGCTGCTGGACGCCGCGCTCGTCCTGTTCGTCGTACCGGGCGCGTTCCTCGGCAAGTGGGCGGTGAACCGGATCAACCAGAAGCTGTTCGAGCACCTGGTGATCGCGGCGACGATCGTGGGCGGTCTGCAGCTTCTGCTCCGCTGAGCCCTCCCCGACCGCCCAGCGTCCGGACCGGCTCCGCGCGGCGCTACCGCTGTCCGGGCCGGGCCGTCGTGTGCCCGTCCCCGTCCCCGTCTCCCGCTCCGCTTCCGTCTCCCTCGCCGTTTTCGTTCCCCTCTCCGTTCCCCGCTCCGTTTCCGCGCAGCCGGGGCGCCGAGCTCCCCGCGTCCACCGCCTGCCCCTCACGTTCCACGACACCGGCCAGATCCCGGGCCCAGGCACCCACCAGGGCCAGCTCGATGCCGTACGGACGCCACCGTCCGCTCTCGGCACCCCACGCCTCGACGGCCCCGGCCCCACGGCGCAGCAACCGGGCCCCGCCCTTGACGTTGCCGCGCGCCGAGTGTGTGAGCCCCACCGCGAGCTGGGCGAGGCCACGCCACAGCGGGCGTTCCTCGTCGGGCCCGGACTTCCAGGCGTCCTCGAAGACCTCATGCGCGTGGAACGGCTTCCCCGCGTCCAGCAGCGCCTGAGCCTCGACGACCGTCTCCTCGGGCCTGCGCACCACCCCCTCGGGCTGCCGCTCCACACCCGACGCCCCGTACGGCAGCGGGCGCCCCAGCCCGTCCCGGGGCCGCGCGCTCCGCGCCCGCCCCTCCTCGTCCCGGTCCCGCTCCGGCGCCGTCCCGTCCTGTGCTGTCCCGCTCATGCCTCGATTGTCCCTCGACGCTCACACCGGCCGCGGGGCAGTGGCCGACGTACGGTAAAGTTCTCAGTGCGCGATCACGCGGTTCTCCGCGGACAGCGCACCGGGACGTGGCGCAGCTTGGTAGCGCACTTGACTGGGGGTCAAGGGGTCGCAGGTTCAAATCCTGTCGTCCCGACTTTACGAAGTCGCAGATCAGGGTCGTTTCAGAGCAATCTGGAGCGGCCCTTCGATCGTTCCTGGGGCACGGGATCGGGTAGTCGCCGCGAAGCGTACGCACCGCCATGCCGAAACTGCGGCCGGTGTCGCCCCTGACCATCAGTTCGACGGGCCAGAGGGCCGTCGGTCACTGCCTGGGTCACTGCCTGATCGACCCAGCCCCGATCGTCCTTCGCGACTCGGCTCAATCGGCTCCATGGTCGCGAGCTACTGTCGCGCGCATGGTCGAACACGATGCTCTCCGTGCCACCAGCAAGGCCTACGACGCCGCTGCCGTCACCTACGCGGAGCTGGTCCGCGACTCGCTGGATGAACGTCCTCTGGATCGCGCCATGTTGAGCGCCTTCGCCGAGGTGGTCCGCGGTACCGGGGACGGTCGGGTCGCGGATCTGGGGTGCGGGCCCGGCCATGTCACCGCTCATCTGGTCGAGTCGGGGCTGGCGGCCTTCGGCATCGATGCCTCTCCCGCGATGATCGAGCTGGCTCGGCTGGCCCATCCGGAGCTGCGGTTCGACGTGGGCTCGATGGCCGGGTTGGACATCCCCGACGGCGAACTGGACGGCGTCCTCGCACGATGGTCCGTCATCCACACTCCACCTCGGGAACTCCCCGCCCTGCTGGCCGAGTTCCATCGGGTGCTGACACCTGGCGGACACCTGCTGATCGGCTTCTCGGCGACCGACGGCCCGGCCCACCCGACGCAGGTCTTCGACCACGCCGTCGCGCCGGCCTACCGGTGGTCGCCCGACCACCTCGCCGCGCTGCTGCGCGAGTCCGGGCTTGCCGAGGTCGCCCGGCTGGTGCGTGAGCCGGAGCCCACCGACCGGCGGCAGTTCCAGGAGGTCCACCTGCTCGCCCGCAAAGGCGTGACAGCGTCCTCCTGACGGGACGGCGGGCCGCCGAAGGGGCCTGTGTTCGGCCGGATGCGGTCTGTGCACGGAGGGGCGAACCCCAGTAGTTTGTGCGACCGTCGCGTCCTGGGGGGTCTCGTGAACGGTCTCCGTGCGGTCATCGTCTGTCTTGCGATCACGTGTGCCGCGGTGACGTCACCGGGCGCGGTGGCGTCACCCGCCGTGGCCGTGACGTCGGCCGCGACCGGTGACACCAGCGCCGGTGCGGCCCCGAAGCCGAACTGGTCGGCGCTGGCGGTGCCGGCGGCGGCCCCGCCGGTGACCGTGGCCGATCTCGCAGCCCGGGGGCCCGGCGAGGCATGGGCGACCGGCTCCGAGCAAGCCGCCGACGGGCCACGGCCCACGTTGTACCGGTGGGACGGCACGACATGGAGCCGTGACACCACCTTCCCCGGCGCCGACGCCCCGGGCCGCCTCGGCAAGGTGCAGTTCGTCGACGACGAGGTGTGGATCTTCCACGAACGCGCCGGGGCGGGCGAGATCCTGCGCCGGTCGGCGGGCGCGTGGAGTGCCGTACCGCTGCCGCAGGCCCTGCGCGTCTACCAGGACTTCACCGCCGTACCGGGCGCGGCATGGGTGGTCGGCGAGGACGACACCGGACTGAAGGTGCTGCGACACGACGGTTCCGGCTGGACCGCACAGCCCACCCCGGACGGTGTGCTGTACCTGATGGGGATCACCGCGCGCACCGCCGACGACGCCTGGGCCTGGGCGGACACCAGCACCGGGACCACCGTGCTGCGCTGGGACGGCACGGCGTGGCGGGACGCGAACGTGCCGCTGCCCCCGAACAGCAACGTGCACACGATCCTGCCCGAACCGTCGGGGCGGGTCACGATCGGGGGCAGCCGGTACACCGACGGTGTGGTCGACACCTACCTGATGACCTTCGACGGGCACACCTGGCGCACCACCCACCCCCCGCTGGGCGACACCTACACCGAGGGCATGGTCCGCGGCCCGGACGGCGCCCTGTGGCTGCCGGTGCGCAGCGACCGCGCGTTCCAGTCCAAGTACGCGCGGGTGCAAGGCCGGCGAACCACCTACTCCTACGGCCCGGAGCGCACGAACGCGATCGACGTCGAACCGCGGGCCCTGGCGAAGGCCGGGCCCACGCTGCTGGCCTTCGGCACCGTCGAGATCTACGGCTCCAAACCGAACCTGATGAGCGAGCGGCTGGGAGGCTGACCATGGCACGCAGACTTCTCGTCACCGTGCTCGCCGTCACCATGACCTTCTTGGCCCTCATGACCTCCGCCGCGGCGGACCCCCTGTCCTGGCGACATGTTCCGGTGCCGCCCCAGGTACGCCCGCAGGCCGGGCTGAACGAGGCCGTGGCGTTCGGGCCGGACCGCGCGTGGGCGGTGGGCGCCGACGCCGTGGGGCGCGAGGCGCCGGGCTTCCCGCTGGTCCTGCGCTGGGACGGCAGCGCGTGGCAGCGTCACACGCTGCCCGGGATCGGCTGGCAGGGAGAGCTGCTGTCCGTCGCCGCGACCTCACCGACCGCGGTCTGGGCGGTCGGGCGCGACTCGGCGGGAGGTGCCCGTCTGCTCCGCCACGACGGCACCGTCTGGCGCGAGAGCCGCCCACCGAGCGGTGTCGTCCTGACCAAGGCCGTCGCCGGTGGCGGTGAGACCTGGCTGATCGGTTCCCGGGACGGCGCCCAGGTACTGCTGCGCTGGGACGGGCGAGGCTGGCGCGACCTGCCGGTGCCGCCGGGAGCGGTGTACGGCCTGCACATCCTGGCGGCCGACGACGTCTGGGCCGCGGGCGCCACCGTCTCGGGCGCGGCCGTGTCGCACTGGGACGGGCAGACGTGGAAGCAGACGATCGTGGACGGGTTCCCGCGCTCGGCCGTCGGCAGCGTGCTGGCGGTCTCGTTGACGGAGGTGTGGGCGGGCGGCACTGCCGGGTTCGTCGGCGGCCCGGTGGGACGGCCGATTCCGCCGCTGCTGGTCCGCTTCGACGGGCAGACGTGGAACCGGGTGACCGTGCCCACCGACTTCGGCGGGATCACGTCACTGGCGCCCACCACGTCCGGCGCGCTGGGCTGGGTCGCGGTCTCCCGGTCCCAGAAGTGGGGCCCGCCGGGCAGCTACCCGCCGTTCGTCTCCGGGCCGGACCTCCTCGCCTGGGACGGGCAGACGTTCACGGGGTACGACGAGCCGGCGGTGGCGGGGGAGGGCGACTCCTCGCTGCTGCGGCTGGCGCCGGTGCCGGGCACGGAGTCGGTGTGGTCGGTCGGCCGGGCCGACGGTCCCGAGGGCACGTTCGCGCCACGCGTCCTGCGGTTCGGCTGAGGGCGGGGACCCGGTTCCGTCACACCCGGGTTCTGCCCGCGACGGGCTGCGGGGCGAAGGGACGCAGCAGGTCCGCGCCGGGCCGGACCATGCCGTAGCTGCTCTCGGGAACCTCGTTCCAGGCGCCGGGCAGATCGCCCAGGGGCTCGGAGACGATGAGGCGGGTGTCGTCGGAGACTTTCTGCAGGAAGGCCACGTCGGGGTGGAGCGAGCGCAGCGTCTCCACGCGGGTGCTGTAGAACAGCGAGCGTGACGTCTTCTGGCTGGAGTAGCGGAAGGCCCACAGCGACTGGCCGTTCGTGACGGCCACCGTCATCTGCAACGGGTACTCCACCCCGTGCTCGTGACCGATCTGCTCCACCAGGCCCGCCATCCGCGCGACGGCACCCGGAGGGTCGTCCTCCAGACCGTAGGTCAGCGCCAGACGGAACATCAGCTCGGAGTCCGTGGACCCCTCGATGCCGGCGAAGAGCTCCGGGTCGACGGCCAGGGAGAGGTCCCGCCGCAGCAGATGGAAGTCGGCGATCGCCCCGTTGTGCATCCACATCCAGCGGCCGTGCCGGAACGGATGGCTGTTGGTCTGCTGCACCGCCGTACCCGTCGAGGCCCGGATGTGGGCGAAGAAGAGCGGGGAGCTGACATGGTCGGCGATCTCCCGCAGGTTGCGGTTGCTCCAGGCCGGACCGATGTCGCGGAAGACCGCAGGGGTCTCCAGGCCCGGCGTGTACCAGCCGACGCCGAAACCGTCACCGTTGGTGGTCTCCACGCCCAGCCGTGAGTGCAGACTCTGGTCGATGAGGGAGTGGGTCGGCCTGTAGAGAATGGTGTCGAGCAGGATGGGCGTTCCCGAGTAGGCGAGCCACCGGCACATCGACCAAGCACCTCCTGCCGAGCGGGCTGAACGGGGAAGCAGCATTCCCATGGTCGTGCGGACGCCCGTTGATCGCCACACGACGGGATCGCGCGGCCGTCCCGGCTGTCGGCGCCCTCGCGCCGGTACGCGCAGGCTCAGCGCGCATGCTCAGCTCCGATAACCCCGCAGTTTCCGGTACAGCGTGGCGCGGGCGATGCCCAGGGACGCGGCCGTGCGGGCCTTGTTGCCGCCGTTGCGGCGCAGGGCCTCCAGGATGGCGGAGCGTTCGGCGTGCTCCATGGGGCTGAGCCGCCGTGCCGCCGGACCCTCGCGGACGTGGTCCGGCAGTTCGGCGCGGCGGACGGGCCCCGACGCACGCCGCTGCTCGGCCAACGCCCGGACGACATGGACGAGTTCGGTGACGTTGCCGGGCCACGGATGCCGTTCCAGGGCGCGCAGGGCGTCCAGCGTCCAGGTGAGCGGGGGCTGCCCGGGAGCCGGCTTCGGAGCCAGGGCGGCCAGCAACTCCCTGATGTCCTCCGGGCGTTCACGCAGCGCGGGCAGGCTGACCGAGCGGGCGGCCAGGGTGTCCAGGAGCCGCTGGAGGCAGGGTCCCGGAGGGGCTCCGGGTGTGTACGTGGCCAGCAGGGGGGTGCCCGGAGCTGTTTCGAGCAGTGCGTTGAGGGTCGCGGTGTCGGGCTGTGCGAGACGCTCCGCATGGCGGATGAGGAGCGCGTGCCCCTCCTTCAACGCCTCGATCGCTGATCCGAGTTCGCCCTCCGCCGCGTCGACGACCAGCAGCTCGTGAGCGAGTTCGTGGGCGAGCGCGGTCTTTCCGGTGCCGCGTTCGCCCACCAGCAGCAGCGGCTCCGGTGACCTGGCCAGCTCCGTGGCGCGACCGACCGCGTGCAGCCAGGGCACCGAGCGCCCTGCCAGCGCCACGACACCCCGCCCGACCGGTGCGACGGCGTCGGCGCGGAGCGCCTCCAGGACGGCCACCGCTCCGATGACCGCCCCCCGGTGCGACACCGGGGCGACCGTCGCGGAACACCGGACGCCGTCCGGAAGCCGCACCCGGTACGCGCCCGCGGCCGTGCCCACGTCCGCAGCTGGGTCGGTGCCCACGTCCGCAACCGCAACCGCAACCGTGCCCGTGCCCGCGTCCGCAGCCATGCCCGTGCCCGTGCCGGCCACGGACCCACCCTGCCCAGTGTCCCCCGCCGGGACCGCTGCCCCCCGGCCCTCCACGTCCCGCAGCAGCGCGACCACGCCCCGCTCCAGCGCCTCCAGCCCTTCCGGTGACAACAGCCGCGCCGCGGCCTCGCTCACCAGCCGGTTACGGCCGTCGAGAGCGACCACCGCCTGCCCCCGCTCCCGCGCCGCCCGCAGATAGGCGTCCAGCAGGACCCGCTCGGCCGGCCGCGACCGGGCCAGGAGCTCCGCCTCCACGGCACCGGCGGCCGCCTCGGCGAGGGAGGCCCACGGATGCGGGGCACACTCGGCGCACAACTCGGAGGTGACCGTCACCGTGCCCACGGTCCGCCCGGTCTCCGGCCCGAGCACGGGGACACTGACCGCGGACACGTCCTGCCACAGATCGAGGAAGTGCTCCGGGCCGTGCACCTCGGCGCGACGGCGGGTACGCAGCGCCAGCGCCGCGCTGTTGTGGCCGACCACCTGCTCGGAGAGGTCCTCGCGGTACGGATCGCCCGGTGCGCACCCGGTGGCCCACAGCACCCGCAGCCGCTCGTCGGTCAGCAGGAGCGCCGTTCTCCCGGTGCCCACGGCGGGGGACAGCCGTTCGAGCACCGGCCGGGCCGCCGCCAACAGGACCGACTCCTGCGGTCGTACGCCGTCGGGACGCCCTTCCTCCGGCCGTACCCCATCGGGACGGTCGTCGTCAGGTCGTACGCCGTCAGGACCCTCGTCGTCAGGTCGCACTCCGTCGTGCCGTACCCCGTCGTGCCGTACGCCGAAGAACCGGGCACGCCTCCACGCGGCGACGATCTCCTCCGGCACCCCGTCCGGCAGTCGGCGTCCTTCGAGGAACGACTCACGGGCCCTGCGCAGCGACGCCAGGGCGGGGGCGACGGGGCGATGCTCTGCGGTGGTCACGACACCACTCACCGTACCCGGCGTGGTTGAAGAGGCAACAACCACCCCGAGCAAACCGCGCGCACTGTCTCTTATTGAGACACCCACGCCCCCGCGCCGCACTCCATGATCTTGAACGATCGGTGCCTGTCCTCATTCCCTGGAGCGTCTCCCGTGCACACCGTCGAGCCCGATGTCGTGACCGACGTACTGATCGTGGGCAGTGGCCCCGCGGGCGCCTCCGCCGCACTCGCCCTGAGTACCTACGGCGTCCCCAACATCGTGGTCACCCGTTACGCGAGTCTCGCCGACACGCCCCGGGCGCACATCACCAACCAGCGCACCATGGAGGTGCTGCGCGACCTCGGTGTCGAGGAGGAGGTCGTCGCGAAGGCCACCCCGCAGCGGCTGATGGGCGACACGACCTTCTGCACCAGCCTCGCGGGGGAGGAACTGGGCCGGATCCGCTCCTGGGGCAACGATCCGCTGGTCCAGGCCGCGCACGAACTGGCCAGCCCCACCCGGATGTGCGACATGCCGCAGCACCTGATGGAGCCCGTGCTCGTCGACGCGGCCGTCGCACGCGGCACCCACCTGCGCTTCGGCACCGTCTACAAGTCCTTCGTCCAGGACGACGACGGCGTCACGGTCACCGTCGAGGACCGGCTGCGCGGCGACGAGTACACCATCCGTGCCAAGTACCTCATCGGCGCCGACGGCGGCCGCTCCCAGGTCGCCGAGGACGCCGGGCTGCCGATGGGCGGTCAGATGGGCGTGGCCGGCAGCATCAACATCGTCTTCGACATGGACCTGTCGAAGTACACCGCGCACCGCCCGTCCACCCTCTACTGGGTGCTGGCCCCCGGCGCCACCGTCGGCGGCATCGGGGCGGGCCTGGTGCGGTGCGTGCGCCCCTGGAACGAGTGGCTGATCGTCTGGGGCTACGACGTCACCGCGGGCGCCCCCGACCTGACCACGGAGTACGCCGAGTCGATCGTCCGCAGGCTGGTCGGCGACGACGAGATCCCGGTGACCGTCAAGTCCTCCTCCGCCTGGACCGTCAACGAGATGTACGCCGAGACCTACTCCCACGGGCGGGTCTTCTGCGCCGGTGACGCCACCCACCGCCACCCGCCGTCCAACGGCCTCGGCTCCAACACCTCCATCCAGGACGCCTACAACCTGGCCTGGAAGCTCAAACTCGTCCTCGACGGCACCGCGTCCCCCCGGCTGCTCGACACCTACACCGCCGAACGCGCCCCGATCGGCAGGCAGATCGTCACCCGCGCCAACAAGTCCATCGGCGAGACCGCCCCCGTCTTCGAGGCGCTCGACGGGCTCTCTCCGCAGACCCCCGAACAGCTGTGGGCCAACATCGCCGCCCGCAAGGACGACACCGAGGCCGCCGAGAAGCAGCGGGCGAAGCTCCGGGAGGCGATCGCGTTCAAGGTGTACGAGTTCAACGCGCACGGCGTCGACCTCAACCAGCGGTACTCCGCAGAGAGTTCCTCGGCGGTCGTCCCCGACGGCACGCCGGACCCCGGTTTCGACCGCGACCCCGAGCTGTACCACCAGCCGACGTCCCGCCCGGGAGCCAAACTCCCGCACGCCTGGATCACCTGCGGCACCCGTACCCTCTCCACCCTCGACACCGTCGGCCGGGGCCGCTTCACCCTGCTCACCGGCATCGGCGGCGCCCACTGGCTCCGGGCCGCCGGTGCCCAGGACCTGGAGATCGCCACCGCCGTCATCGGCCCCGGCCAGCAGTACGAGGACCCGTACGGCGACTGGGCACGGCTCCGGGAGGTCGCCGACGGGGGAGCGCTCCTCGTACGGCCGGACGGGTACGTCGCCTTCCGCCACGCGACGGCGGCCGCGTCCCTGGAGGACGCCGAGCGGTTGCTGACCGGGGCGGTCCGGCGGATCCTCGGGCACGGCTGACCGGAGAGGACCACAGACATGACCAGGGACGCGACCAGGGACGCGAGCGACGACCCGAGCAGGGACGCGAGCAGTGGTATGACCACGGACATGACCACCGAATTCACCACCCGCATCACCGAGGCGGTCGTCGCCAGCCTCGACGGCACGGCCGATCCGCGCCTGCGTGAGCTGCTGACCGGCCTCACCCGCCATCTCCACGCCTTCGTCCGCGAGACCGGGCCCACGACGGCGGAGTGGGAGCGGGCGATCGCCTTCCTCACGGCGACCGGGCAGGCCTGCACGGACACCCGGCAGGAGTTCGTCCTCCTGTCGGACGTCCTCGGTGTCTCGATGCTCGTCGAGACGATCAACAGCGACGAGCGCGGGGGCGCGACCGAGTCGACGGTCCTCGGCCCGTTCCACATGACCGAGTCCCCGGTCCGGGAACTCGGCGCCGACATCGACCTGGTCGGCGGCGGCGAACCGTGCGTGATCAGCGGACGCGTACTGTCCGGGGACGGCACCCCGCTGCCCGGCGCGAAACTCGACGTCTGGCAGGCCAACGCCGAGGGCTACTACGACGTCCAGCAACCCGACGTACAACCGGCGGGCAACGGCCGCGGACTGTTCACGGCGGACGACGAGGGCCGCTTCTGGTTCCGCACCTGTGTGCCGAGCCCGTACCCGATCCCGACGGACGGCCCCGTCGGCGACCTCCTCCGGGCGACCGCCCGGCACCCTTACCGCCCGGCGCACATCCACTTCATCGCCTCGGCCGAGGGGCACACGCCGGTCACCACGCACATCTTCGTGGCCGGCGGCGACCACCTCGACTCGGACGCGGTCTTCGCGGTCAAGGAGAGCCTCGTCCAGGACTTCACGGAGACCGACGACCCGTCGCTGGCACGGCGGTTCGGCATTCCGAACCCGTTCCGCCACGCCCGCTTCGACCTCGTGCTCAACCCGCGGGACGTACCGGCCGAGCACCGCCCGGAGCAGTCGTGACGGCGATGGAGTTCGTGTACGAGGCGCAGCCCGCGCGGGTCGTGATGCGCCCGGGCGCGTCGGTGACGGCGGTGCCGGGGGAGGCCGAACGGCTCGGGCTGCGCAGCCTGTTGGTGGTCTGCGGACCGAGGGGCGCCGAGACCGCACGGGCTGTCGCGCGGGCGCTCGGCGACGCGTGCGCCGGAGTGTTCGCGGGGGCTCGCCAGCACGTGCCGGTGGACGTGGCCGACGAGGCGGTGCGCGCGGCACGGGAGGCGGGCGCGGACGGCTGCGTCGCGGTCGGCGGCGGCTCGGCCATCGGACTGGGCAAGGCGATCGCGCTGCGCACCGAACTGCCGCTGATCGCCGTGCCGTCCACCTACTCCGGCTCCGAGATGACCCCGGTCTGGGGCCTGACCGAGCACGGTGCCAAGCGCACCGGCCGCGCTCCGGCGGTCCTGCCGCGCAGCGTCGTCTACGACCCCGAACTCACCCTCACCCTCCCGGTGCCCCTCTCCGTGACCAGCGGCATCAACGCCGTCGCGCACGCCGCCGAGGCCCTGTACGCGCCGGACGCCTCGCCGCTGGTGTCGCTGACGGCGGAGGAGGGCGTCCGGGCCATGGCCGGCGCGCTCCCCGGTGTGGCGGCCGACCCCGGGGACCTGGAGGCGCGTAGCCGTGCCCTCTACGGCGCCTGGCTCTGCGGCACCGCGCTCGGCGCGACCACGATGGGACTGCACCACAAGCTGTGCCACGTCCTCGGTGGCACCTTCGGCCTCCCGCACGCCGAGACCCACACGGTCGTCCTCCCGTACGCCCTCGCCTTCAACGCCCCGGCCGCCCCCGAAGCCATGACGGCGCTCGCCCGAGCGCTCACCGCCGACGACGCCGTCCAGGCCCTCCGGGACCTGTCGGGCAGCCTCGGAGCCCCCCGGTCCCTGGCGGAACTCGGCCTCGCCGAAGCCGACTTGGTGACGGCCGCCGCCCAGGTGACGGCACAGGCGTACGCCAACCCACGCCCGATCACCACGGCGGACGCCCTGGAGATCCTGAGAGCGGCGTACGGCGGCGACCGGCCTCCGGCGTGGTCCTGACCGTCTCCCGACCGGCCGGCCCCCGGCCGACGCACAACCGACGAGAACCGAAAGGTGAACACCATGCCCCTCGGACTGCTCCGGCGGCGACTCAGGAATGCCTCCGGAGGCGCCGCGGGCGCCATGTTCCCGGTGCCGGACGGCGCGGGTGTCGTCCTCCGGGAGGTGCTGGACCCCGTGAACCAGCCCATGGGCGCGGCCGACGTGACGGTGACGGAACTGCGCAGTCACCGGGTCGCGGCACGCGGCGCCACCGACCCGTACGGCTTCTTCACGGCTGCTCTGCCACCGGGCACCTACAGCGTGCTGATCATGGCGGAGGGGCTGGAACCGCACCGTGAGACGGTCGAGGTCACCGCCGACACCGGTGTCTCCCGGGAACGGGTGTGGCTCCAGTCGGCCCGCGCCCTCGAACTCCCGCCCCCGGGGGCCTGGCTCTTCGACCCGCCGCACACGGCGATCCGCTTCATCGCCAAGCACGTCGGCATGGCCCATGTGCACGGCCGTTTCGAGCGCTTCGAGGGCGGCCTCGCGGTCGCCCAGGACATGACGCGGTCGCGCGTCCACGTACGCATCGACGCGTCCAGCATCACCACCGGCAACAACACCCGCGACGCGCATCTGCGTTCCGCGGACTTCCTCGACGTCGAACGCTTCCCGTACATCGACTTCACCAGCACCCGCTTCGCCTACCACGGCGGCAGCAAGTGGACCCTCCAGGGCAGCCTCACCATGCACGGCGTCAGCCGCTCCGTCGCCCTCGACACCACCTACCTCGGCACCGTCAACGGCGGCTACGGCGAGGAACTGCGCTGCGCCGCCCTCGCCAAGGCCGAACTCCACCGCGAGGACTACACCCTGAACTGGCGCTCCATGCTCGCCCGAGGAATCGCGGTCGTCGGCCCCACGATCCAACTGGAACTGGACGTCCAGGCGATGTACCGCACCCACGACACGCCTACGCCGCCGGAGTAGAAGACCGGAGGAGGAGACACAGGGTCTGCTCGATATCTGTTCAAATCCTGTCCCTATTGTCGAGCGACGCATTCCACTTACCGGATGGGCATGTCCTTGCTCGTCCACGGTCGGAAAAAGGCGGCGTGCGGGTACGTCAATTCGGCCACGGTGGCAAAGAAGGAGGGGGAGAGCACCTGCCGCAGGCGACCCGTGCAAGTGCCGGATGACACCTACTGTCTTGTGGACGTGCGAAGAGCACTGACAGAGCATGGACAGGGAATACATCCGGGCGGGACACCTTCTCCGCACCCAGCGGCTCTCAGGGAGGCAGCAAGGCATGGACGCGCCTCAGAACAGCCACAACAGCACACGACTGGTCGACATTTCCATGGTGCCGTCCCGTCGGCTGGACGTGGTGGCCCGGAAGGACACGGTGCTGGGTGGCGCCGTGCGACGCCACCTGGAGGAACGAGACGGCGCGTCGAAAACGACCGACATCGTCTTCGACAGCGCGCTGTGAGGACGGCGGAGACCGGGGCCGGGGGCTTACCCGCGGTCCCGTTCCGGCAGTTCCTGCTGAAAATCCACAGCTTGTGCAACCTGTCCTGTGACTACTGCTACGTGTACTTCGCCGCCGACCAGAGCTGGCGCGGACGGCCCGCGGCGATGTCCCTCGGCACCATGGGGCGAACCGCGGACCGGATCGCCGAACACGTCCGTGAGTACCGGCTCCCCGAGGTGCGGATCATCCTCCACGGGGGAGAACCCCTGCTCGTGGGCAGGACACACCTCGGCGAGCTGCTCACCCTGATCGCCGAACGCCTCGACCCCGTGGTGAAGGTGCGCTGCTCGATGCAGTCGAACGGCATCCTGCTCGACGAGGAGTTCCTCGAACTGCTGCGCCGTCACCGGGTCGGCGTGTCGGTCAGCCTCGACGGTTCCCCCGCGGCGCACGACCGGCACCGCCGGTTCGCGAACGGCCGGCCCAGTCACGCACGGGTCGCCGCGGCGCTTCGCCTGCTGAACAGCCCCCGCCACAGAGAACTCTTCCGTGGACTGTTGTGCACCGTGGACCTGGCGAACGACCCCGTCGACACCTATGAGGCGCTGCTCGACTTCGGCGCGCCCCGCGTCGACTTCCTCCTGCCGCACGGCACTTGGGAGCGTCCGCCACCCGGCCTCGAACACCGGGAGACCCCGCCTGCGCGCCCCCCGGTCGGCGGATCGCCGGACGGTCCGACTCCGTACGCCCGTTGGCTCATCGCCGCCTTCGACCGGTGGTTCGACGCGCCGCGCAAGGAGACCGGGGTACGGATGTTCGAGGAGGCCATGTCCGGGGTGCTCGGCGGCCCCGTGCACACCGAGGGGCTGGGGCTCGCGCCGGCGGACCTCGTGGTCGTCGAGGCGGACGGGACCATCGAGCACTCCGACTCGCTGAAGGTCGTCGGGGCGGGAGCTCCCGAGACCGGCCTCGACGTCTTCCGGCACTCCTTCTCCGAAGCGCTCGCCACGGAGACCATGCGCAGGAGACAGGCGGGGCTGTCCGGTCTCGGCCCGGTCTGCCGCGACTGCGCGCTGGCCCCTGTCTGCGGTGGCGGTCTGTACGCACACCGGCACCACCCCACGACCGGATTCGCCACTCCCTCGGTCTACTGCTTCGACCTCGCCGCCTTCATCGCCCACGTTCGCCACCGCGTCCACGTCGCGTTGGCACACCTCACACCAACCTCGTCGGAACCGGGGCCGGAACGTCCGTCTGCTCTCCCCTGAGCCGGAGCGTGACTCAGGGCGCACGCCCCACGGCCGTGCAGCGATTCATGAACGAGTCCGCTCCGAAAGGGAGTTGGACGCGGAGATCGTGGGAAGCATGGATTCGGGCCCCGCCGAAAAGGAGCCCGTCGGGCCGGACAGGGGTATCGTTCTCTGTCTCGGCACGACTCAACCAAGGCTATGGCGAGGGGTACCGGTTGGGGGGTGAGGAGGTGTGGGAGGCGACCGGACCGCGTGCACTTCCGCCGGTGTCGGCCATCTTCCGAGGCGCGAGAATCCATCCACCCCACGACAAGGACCCCGCTGACGCGGCACGTCGGGGGCTCGTTGGAACCGTATTTCTTCCTGAGCTATGCGCGCAGGCGCGGACCCCGGGTCCTCGTCAAGCGGTTTTACGACGACCTGTGCGCGGAATTACGCCAAGAACTGAGGCGATTACACAAGGGCAATGCGGTGCCCTTCGGCCGTCCATTTCTCGACGTACAGTCCATTCAAGTCGGACAGGACTGGAACGCGGCCCTGTGCGACGCCCTCGCGCACTGCCGCACCATGCTGGCCCTCTACACTCCCGACTACTTCAGAAGCGACTTCTGCGGCCGCGAATGGAAGGCCTTCGAGGACCGGCAGCGCAGGCACAGAGAAGTGACGGGAGTGGACGCGAAGGCTCTCATCCCCGTTCTGTGGGAGCCGGTGCAGAACATTCCGTCGGGCGCGGCCCACATCCAGTACGACAACTACGACTTCGGCGAGAACTACGCGCGCTGGGGCCTGCGCCGCATCCTGGTCGCGGACCCGGGCGGCGAAGAGTACCGCCGCATCGTGAACCTCGTCGCGCACCAGACCCTCGTCGCCGCGGAACACTTCCGCATCCTGCCCGCCAACGGTCTGGACCTCACCGGTCCGCAATCCGCCGGCCCCTTCCCGTCCGCCGCCGAACCGGCGGAGCCGGGCAGCCATGCCCTGCTGCTCGTCGCCGCCCGGACCTCGGCCGACGCCCACAAGGCGTCCACGGACCCGGGATGCCACGGGGACAGTCCGACCGACTGGAACCCTTACCACGCCGAATCCTCCGAACCGCTCGCCCGGAGAGCGACGCAGCTGCTGGAGGAGCGGGGCTTCACGGTACGGACCGAGATCGTCTCGGACGCGCTGGCCGTCACCCTGGACGAGGCTCGTGGACAGGGACAGGTCGCGGTCCTCCTGGTGGAGGCGTCGGCCGCCGCGGCCGAGCCGTTCAACAGAGCGCTGCGCGCCTACGACCGGAGCAACCATCCGGGCAGCGCGGCCATAGTGCCGTGCGATCCGGACGAGGCGGGTGACGGAGCACGCGGCAAGGCCTACTGGGAGGCGGTCCGGGGAGCCCTGCCGTTCAACTGGGCGAAGGGCGCCGGGGATCCTCTGCCGTTGCTGCAGTCGGGGATCGGTTCGGACCAGTTCGACGGGACACTGCACGCGGTGGTCGCGAAGGCGCAGAACCACCTGGTGTCCTTCCTCGAGACCTCCCGGCTCGACGCCCTGGAGCTGCCCCGGATCACCACCGCCGCGCTCCCCGTGCTGAGCACCGCGGCCTCCCCGCGCAGCCGTACCGGGCTCGCGCCACCCATCGCCGCCCGCCCCTCCTCCCCCCTGATGCCCTCTGAGAAGGAGCAGGAAGATGACCCATGACGACCGCGGCCGGGGCACGATCATCACCTTCTACTCCTTCAAGGGCGGTACCGGGCGCAGCATGGCGCTGGTCAACACCGCGTGGATCCTCGCGAGCAACGGTCTGCGCGTACTCGTCGTGGACTGGGACCTCGAAGCCCCCGGACTGCACACCTACCTCCAGCCCCTGCTGGCCGACCCCGAACTCACCGAGAGCGCCGGCGTCATCGAGATGGTCGGCGACTTCGCCCGGCACGCGGCCCAACCGGTGCGTTCCGGAGCGGAGAGCGGCCACGCGGCCAAACCGCCCCCGTCGAACGGCGGAGGTCTGCCGAGGCCCCCCGACTACAGCGAACGGGCCCGCGTCGACCGGTACGCCGTCGGCACGGAACTACGCCTGCCGCCGGGCGGCAAACTGGACCTCCTGCCCGCCGGGGTGCAGGACCCCGACAGCTACGCGGTGAAGGTCAGCACCTTCGACTGGGGAGCCTTCTACCGCATGGGCGGCGCGGACTTCCTCACCGCCCTGCGCGAGGACATGGCGGCACGCTACGACTACGTCCTGATCGACAGCCGTACCGGCCTCAGCGACACCGCGAGCATCTGCACGGTCGTCATGCCGGACATCGTCGTGGACTGCTTCACCCTCAGCCGCCAGGGCGTCAACGGCGCCGCCCACGTGGCCCGTTCGATCCGCCGGATATCCCACACCCAGCGCGACATCCGCATCGTGCCCGTCCCCATGCGTGTCGAGGACGCCGGCCGCGACCGCCTGGAGGCCGGCCGGTACCAGGCCCGCAGCCTGTTCGCCCCCTTCCTGGACTGGGTGCCGCCCGAGGAGCAGGACCAGTACTGGAGCAGCGTCGAGATCCCGTACAAACCCAGCTACGCGTACGAGGAGATCCCGGCGACCGTCGGAGAGCGCCGGCAGGACGGCACCCTCCTCGCCGCCTTCGAACGCCTGACCGCCCGGCTCACCGACAACCGGGTGACCCGGCTGAGCAACATGCCGGAGCGGTACCGCCAGACGCTGCGCGCGGAGTACGAGCGGACCTCCCCGATCATGCGCAAGGACTTCTACGTCAGTTACGCCGCGCCCGACCGGCTCTGGGCGGACTGGACCGTGACCGTGCTGCGCGCGGCCGGTTACGAGGCGACGCTCGCCCCGATCGAGACCGACGAGTTCGCGGACGAGCCGACGCCACCGACGTGGCTGGAGCGCACACTCGCGGGTGAGGGGCGCATGGTGGTGCTGCTCTCCCCGCAGTACACCGCTCTGCCGCAGGCCCGGGAGATCTGGCAGCAGACCCGTCGCCGGGACCCGTCCGGCCAGATCGGCATGATCGTCCCCTTGCGCGTCGACGATTCCCCGCCGCCACCGGAGTTCGCGCCCCACGCGGCCGTGGGCCTCACCGGTGTCGCGGCGGAGGAGGCGGTGGCGCGACTGCTGATCGCCGTCGACCGGGGCGGTTCGGCGGAACCGGGAGTGCGCCCCGCGGCCGTCGGTCTCGTCGCCGCGGCCCGGCTGCCCGGGACACCACCGCAGGTCATCGGCGGTCGTCCTCTGCGCAACGCCGCGTTCACCGGCCGCCGGACCCTCATCGAACGGTTGCGCGACAGCCTGCTGGCCGGTGCCACCGCCGTGCTGCCGCAGGCCCTCTACGGGCTCGGAGGCGTGGGCAAGACGCAGCTCGCCCTCGAATACGCCTACCGATTCGAATCGGACTACGACCTGATCTGGTGGATCAAGGCGGCTGATCCGACGCAGATCCGCCAGGAACTCAGCGCGTTGGCCGGGCGCCTCGGCGTGCCCGTCGGCGGCAAGGACCTGACGACCGTGTGCAACGAGGTCCTGGACAGCCTGCGCCGCGGCGTTCGCCACAGCCGCTGGCTGCTGGTGTACGACAACGCGGAGAAGCCGGCCGACCTCGAAGGTCTGCTGCCGGTCGGCGGGCCCGGTCGCCACATCCTCATCACCTCGCGAGATCCGGCCTGGGCAGAACGGGCCGCACGCATCGAGGTCGACCTCTTCACCCGCGACGAGAGCGTCACGCTGCTGCGCCGCTACAACGACGGCCTGGAGCCCCAGGAGGCGGCTCAGGTGGCGGAGGAACTGGGGGACTTCCCGCTGGCGGTGAGCCTGGCCGCCGCCGCGCTGCAGGAGTCGGCCATGTCCGCGAGCGCCTATCTGCAGATGCTCCGTACGAAGATGACGGACATCCTGGGAGGCCGTTCGGCCCCGGACTATCCGACGTCCGCGGCCGCCAGTTGGTCACTCGATCGGCTGAAAGCGCGCACACCGGCCGCTGCCGCGCTGCTCGAGATGTGCGCCTTCTTCGGGCCGGACCCCATACCCCGGGACCTGCTCAGCAGCCGGCCCGCCCTGGAGATGCTCGAACGGCACGACCCGAGCCTGTCCGACCCCCTGATGATGAGCCGGCTCTACGGTGAAATCGTGCGGAATGGGCTCGCCCAGGCCGACCAGCGGACCGACACTTTGACCATGCATCGCTTGATTCAACACGTGCTCCGTGACCAGCTGACCACTGAGGAGCAGACCCTCATGCGCGAGCGCACGCAGGTCGCGCTGGGACAGGCCAACCCCAAGGACCCCGACGAGTCCGACCACTGGGAGGCCTATGCCGCGCTGCTCCCGCACCTGTGGCCCACCAAGGCCGAGGAGAACGACCGTCTGGAGGTGCGGCAGTGGATCTGTGACACCGTCCGCTACCTCTGGCGCAGCGGAGACGCCGACACGGCCATCCGTACGGCCGAACGGGTGCTCGCCAGTTGGCTGCCCCGCTTCGGCGAGGACGACGGGCTCGTCCTCAGGCTGCGCATCGAACTGGGCAACGCACTGCGCGACCAGGGGCGCCTGCCGGAGGCGTACGAGGTGACTCTCGACGCCTACCAGCGCGGCAGCCGAGTGCTCGGCGAAGAGCACCCCTACACCCTCGGTGCGGCCATGAGCCTCGGCGCCGACCTGCGCGGTGTCGGCCGCTACGCGGACGCCATGGAGAGCGACCGGGAAACCCTGCGACGGACCCGGCGGATCTTCGGCGACAGCCACCCGCGCACGCTGTCGGCGGCCAACAACCTCGCCGTCTCCGAGTTCCTGTCCGGCGACCGGCAGGCAGCCCGCGACACCGACCGGGACATGCTCAAACAGCGCCGGGAGATCTCCGGACCCGACCACCGCTCCACACTGAACACCGCCACGAACTTCGCCCGGGACCTGCGGGCCGCCGGGGCCTTCAGGGAGGCGCGCACGCTCATCGAGGACACCCTGCGGCGCAGCCGGCGCGCGCTGGGGCCCGAACACCTGATCACCTTCCGGGCCTCCCTCAGCGCCGCGATCCTGTACCGCCGCCAGGGGGAGTACGAGGCGGCGTACGCGCTGACGAGCGACACCTTCGAACAGGCCCTGAAGCAGCTCGGCCCCGACCACCCCGACACCCTGGCCATCGCGACCAACCTCTGCGCGGATCTGTACGACCGAGGGGAGGCGGTCCGGGGCCGCGAGCTGGCCACGGAGACCCTGGACCGCTACGAGCGCCGCTTCGGTCCGGACCACGTCTTCACTCTCGCCTGCGCCACCAACCTGGCCGTACTGCTCCGGCTGACCGGTGAGCCGGAGGCTGCGCTGGAGCTGTCGACCCGTACCCTCGACCGTTTCCGCCGCCTCCTCGGGCCCCGCCACCCCTACACCCTCACCTGCATGCTGAACCACGCCACGGACGTGTCCGAGAACGGCGAGCACGTACGAGCCGTCGCGGTGGGACGCGAGGCCTACGAGGGGCTCACCGAGGTGCTGGGCCCCGACCACTACCTCGCCATCGCCGGTGCCTCGAACCTCGCGGCCGAACTGCGCCGCGACGACTCCGACGAGGCCGAGTGGTCGCACGAGGAGGCGGGCCGGCTCCACGACGAGGCGGAGCGTCGCGCCCGCGACAGCAGGGAACTGGGCGGTGACCACCCCATGACCCGGGCGGTCACCCGCTGGCAGCCCATCGACGCGGACATCGAGCCGCCGGTCACCTGACGGCCCTGCCGGGGCGTACGGATCACGGCCACGGAGTCAGAGCCCTGCGGCTGCCCGCAGGGCTTCCCGGCCACGGCTTCGCGGCCGGGTGTTCACTCGACGGTCGCCCGTATGTCTGAGATCGGCGGCAGCCGGGTAGGACCCCCGTGCCGTCGGTGCGGCGCGGCATGCTGGGGGGCGCCTTGGATCAGCCGTATTTCTTTCTCAGTTACGCCAGGCGGGACGACCGGGCGGCGTATGTGGGGCGGTTCTACAACGACCTGCTGACGGCGCTCGACCTGCCGGGGACGGTGTCGTCCCGGCAGCCCACCTTCCGCGACGTGGAGAACATCATGCTCGGCGACGACTGGCTGCTGGAGCTGAGCCGGGCCGTCGGCTCGTGCAGGGCGATGGTCGCGCTGTACTCCCCGGCGTACTTCCGCAGTGAGTACTGCGGCAAGGAGTGGACCCACTTCGCCGAACGGGTCAGACGCTACCAAGAGATGACCTCCGTGCAGCCGCGCGCCCTGGTCCCGGTGCTCTGGGAGCCGGTGCCGCAGCGCAGGATGCCCGCCGAGGTCAGAGCCGTCCAGTACACGGAACCGGGTCTCGGGGAGGACTACCTGCGGCACGGGCTGCTGCAACTGATGCAGTCGGACCCCGGTGGCCCCGCGTACCGGCATGTCGTCGAGGAGTTGGCCCGCCGTGTGCGCAAGGCCGCCGATCCCTTCAACCTGCCCGTCGACGAGCCGCCCGCCTTCGACCTCTCGACCGTCCGGGGCTGTTTTCCCGTCAACGAGGAACCGGAACTCACCGGCCACGTCCGGATATTCGTCGCGGCCTGCACCAAGTCACAGCCCCCGGTGGGACGTTCGCACACCACCTACTACGGCGAGGCGCCGTGGCTGTGGGCGCCCTACAGCCCGCCGCGCGCTCCGACGGTGGTGGAGCGCGCTCAGCGGGTCATCACCGGTGACGGACACACCGCGAGCGTGGAGGCGGTGAGCCCCCAGCTCATCCGCCACCTGAACCGGGCCCGTCTCCTCAACCAGGTCTGTGTCCTGCTCGTGGACGCCTGGTCGGCGCGCGAGGCCCCGTACCGGGGGGCGCTCGTCCGGTACGACGCGCTGCACCACCCGACGACCGCCGTCCTCGTGCCCTGCCACGAGCACGACAGGGAGTCGGGGACGGACAACGCGGCCCTGTGGGACGCGGTCCAGGCGGTCTTCGAACGGAACTGGATGCGCCGCAACGACCCCCACGACCCCGTGTTCTGGGCGCCCGTGGACCAGCACGAATTCGACGACATGCTGGCCCGGGCGGTGGCCGTCACCCAGAACCGGATCGCCGCCAGCGGCCAGGTCCGGCGCCTTCCGCCGGGAGCGCCACCCCCGTCCATGCCCCGGCTCTGACCGCCCGCCCGACCACGACTGCCCAGGAGAGTCGGATGAGCACATCCAGCGCACCCCACGGCCGAGGCCAGGTCGTCACCTTCTACTCGTTCAAGGGCGGCGTCGGCCGCACGATGGCCCTGGCGAACGTGGCGTGGATCCTGGCCAGCCGGGGCAAACGGGTGCTGGCCGTCGACTGGGACCTGGAGGCCCCGGGCCTGCACAGCTACTTCCATCCGCTGCTCACCGACCCGGAACTGCGCGACACCGACGGGCTGATCGATCTGCTGCGCGCCTACCAGCAGGCGGTGCTGCTGCCCGGGCGCGAGGAGGCCCCGCAGGACGAGGGCTGGTTCCGCCGGACACTGGACCTCACGCCGTACGTCGTCGGCCTCGACCTGAAGTTCTCCAGCGGCGGACGCCTGGACTTCCTGCCCGCCGGCCGGCAGAACGCCGCCTACTCCGACTCCGTCACCACCTTCGACTGGCACGCCTTCTACGGACGACTCGGCGGCGGATCGTTCCTGTTGGAGCTGCGCGAGGAAATGGCCGCGCACTACGACTACGTCCTGATCGACAGCCGTACGGGCGTCACCGACAGCTCGGGCATCTGCACGGTCCTGCTCCCCGACCACCTCGTCCTGGGCTTCGTCTACAACGTGCAGAACATCCGGGGCTCCGCGCAGGTCGCCCGTGCGGTGGCCAAGGGCGCCCGACGGCCGGTACGCGTGCTGCCGGTGCCCATGCGGGTGGAGGACGCGGAGCGGGAGCGGCTGGAGATCAGCCGCGACCGTGCCCGGGAGGTCTTCGGCGGCCACCTGTCATGGATGGAGGAGAGCAGGGTCGAACGGTACTGGGGCGACGTGGAGATCCCCTACAAGACCTTCTACGCCTACGAGGAGATCGTCGCCCCCGTCGGTGACCGGCCGTTACAGGAAGGCACCGTGCTCAAGGCCTGCGAGCGGCTGACGGACTGGCTCACCGACGGCGAGGTCCGGCGCGGCGTTCCCCTGCCGGACGAGGAGCGCCAGCGACTGCTGACCGCCTACATGAACAAGAGCAGGGCCGTCAGTGCCTGTCTCTTCGTCAGTCACGCACCGGAGGACCGGATCTGGGCGGAGTGGGCCGCCTGGCACCTGGAGTCCGCCGGTTTCCGGGTCACCCTGCACGACATCACCGACACCAAGCCGGGCGAGACCGCTCCGGAGGTGGTGCGGGCCCTGGCGGAGGAGGGCAGGATCCTCGCCCTGCTGTCGGAGGATTACGTGGCGGTGCCGCAGGCCGCCGCTCTGTGGCGCGCACTGACCGGCAGGGAACGCGCGCTCGCCCCCGAACTGGTCGCGGTCCGTGTTCACGGCGGCGAGCGGACCCTGGAGCCGCCCTTCGATCGCGCGGCGGCCCCCGGCATCGCCCACCTCTCCGCGGTGAACGCGGTACGCCGCCTGCGGCAGAGCGTCGGCCCGCCGCCCTCGGCGCCGACCCCGGCGCGCGGCACACCCGCCCAACTGACACCGGAGCCGCCGCGTTACCCGGGCACGAACCCGCCCGTCGAGTCGCTGCCGTCACCGAGGAGCGTCGGCTTCACCGGCCGCAACGCCCTGCTGCGCCAGCTGAGGGACCGGCTGACCTCCACCGAGAACGCCTCGACGCCACAAATCCTCGTGGGCCTGGGCGGGGTCGGCAAGACACAGACGGCACTGGAGTACACCTACCGCCATCGCGGTTCCTACGACGTGGTGTGGTGGGTACCGGCGGCCGAACCGACCGTCATCGCTTCCGAGTTGGCGCGGCTCGCACCCCAACTGGGCCTGGAGCACGGGGAGGACACCGCGCTCACCGCCCAGCGGGTGCTCCGGGCCCTCTCCGGCGGCACGCCGTACCGCAACTGGTTGCTCGTCTTCGACAGCGCGGGCCCGCCCGGCGAGACGGCCGAGTGGCTCCCCACCGGGACACCGCGCGGCGGGCACGTGCTCGTCACCTCCCGTGACCGCACCTGGGAGGACGTGGGACAGGTGCTGCCGGTGGAGGTGTTCAGCCGGGCCGAGAGCGTGACCCTCCTCGGCCGGCACAACCCGGGCCTCGATCCCGACAGCACCCAGCAGATCGCCCATGAACTCGGGGACCTCCCGCTCGCCGTCCACCAGGCCGCGGTGTGGCTGAGCGCCACGGCGATGCCGGTCGACCGGTATCTGCATCTGCTGCGCACCCAGACGACCGAACTGCTCAAGCGCACCGAGAGACGTTCGCTGGAAATGGCGGGCTGGCTGGTGTCGTTGGAGGAGATTCGAGCCAACAGTCCCGCCGCGGCCGACCTGTTGGAGATCTGTTCCTTCTTCGGAGCCGACCCCATCCCCATGGACCTGCTCTACACCCGTTCTCTGATGGACGCCCTCACGCTCGACGAGGACGAACCACGGGACGAGGTGACCATCAGCGAGGTCTTCCAGGAGATCAACCGGTTCGGACTGGCGCAGGCGGACCCGGAGGAGGGCACGCTCGTCGTCCACCGCCTCGTCCAGGCCGAGATCCGCCACTCGCTGCCCCTGGAGCGACGCCTGCGACTGCGTGCCGTGGTGCACTCCGCGCTCGCCGCCGGAAACCCCAAGTCACCTGGTGCGCCCGAGAGTTGGCCGCGCTACGCGCAGTTGTTGCCGCATCTGTGGCCCAGCCGGGCGACACGCAGCGACGACCCCGAGGTGCAGCAGTGGATCATCCACACAGTGCGCTGTCTGTGGCGCCGTAACCTGCTGGGCTCCGGGCGGGACACCGCCGAACGCGTCCTCGCCGAGTGGACCGAGCGCCTGGGGCCCGACGACATCCAGGTCCTGCAACTGCGCACCCAGCTCGGCAACATCCTGCGCTCCCAGGGCGCTTCGCGCGACGCCTGGCGCAACGACCTCGACGTCCACCGGCGGCTGGCGGCGCTCATGGGCCCCGGCCGCCGCCGTACGCTGATCGCGGCCGCCAACGTGGCCGCCGACCTCAACGCCCTCGGCCGCTACGCCGAGGCCCGGGAATGGGACCGCGCCACCTACGAGGCCAGCAAGGCCGTCTGGAGTCCCGACGAACTCCGGTTGTCCATGCACGCCAGCAACCTCGGCGTCTCGGAGTACCTGTGCGGTGACCGGCGCGCGGCGCTGGCGATCCACCACAAGGTCTTCCACGATCGTCGTGCGCTCAAGGGCCCCACCGACATCTACACCCTCAGCGCCGCGTCCAACTACGCCCGCGACCTGCGCGAGACCGGCGATCTGCGGGGCGCCCTGGTCCTTCTGGAGGAGACCTGCCAGTCGCTGTGGGAGCGGCTCGGCCCACGGCACGCCCAGACCCTGTCCACACAGCGCAACCACGCGGTGGCACTGCGCCGGGCAGGCCGTTACGAGGAGGCCCGCGAACTCGTCGCGTCCGTCCACCTGATGTACGCGGAGGACCGGGGCCGCGACCACCCGGACACCCTGGCCGCCCGCGCCGACCTGGCCAACGTGCTCGCGGCCCTGGGAGACGTCGACAGCGCCCGCGACCACGCCGACCACATCCTGGCCCGCCAGCGGCAGACCCTGGGGGAGTCCCACCCCTACACCTTGGGCTGTCAGAACAACCTGGCCATCTATCTGCGGCTGGGCGGTCACACGGCCGCCGCCCGCGCCACGTCCGAACGCGCTCTCAGAGCGCTGACCGAAACCCTCGGTGAACGGCATCCCTACACCCTGGACGCGAAGATCAACTACGCCAACTGCCTCGTCGACACCGGTGAACTGGAAGCCGCCATCGCCCTCGAACGCGAGGCCCTCGAAGGAGTGTGGGAGACCCTGGGCGCCGACCACTACGACGTCATCACCCTGCGCTCCAACCTCTCCGTCGACCTCGCCGAGGCGGGTGTGACGGAGGAGTCGGAGCACCACTACAGTGAGGCCCTGCAACTCGCGGCCCAGACCCTGGGCGTCGACCACCCGACCTACGAGGCGGTGGACAGCGGGGTGCGTCTGGACGCGGACATTGAACCACCGTTCACCTGATCCGGTGCCCTCTGCACAGCATGCGACCCAACTCGGTACGGCGAAGTTTTTTCGATGACGCTTTGTGTGCATTCTTGCCGTTTTCTTTTGGTCCGCTGCTATCCTCCGCTCACGGTTACGGACATGTCCCGCTGAGCGGACGCCCCGTATCAGCTTTGACCCTAGGAGAGCGGTGTCACTCTTCCTGTCCTCGCCGGAAACGCCCGCGGGCCCCGCCCTCTCCGGCGCGGGCCTGCCCGGTTCTGCCGAGGACCACCCCCTCACCGTCGCCGAGGACAGCGTCCTCGGCCACGTACTGCGCCGCCTCGCTCGGGACGCCACGCATCCGGAGGTCCCGCACCTGGCCGAGTTCGAGTCCTCGCTCGAGTGCGAAGCGCCGATGCGGTGACCTCCCCGCCGGTCCGGCCGACTTCTGTGTCCTTGCGGCAGTTCGTCCTCAAACTGCACAGTCGGTGCAACCTGGACTGTGACTACTGCTACGTCTACCACTCCGCCGACACCAGCTGGCGCGCCAAGCCCCGCATGATGGAGGTGGCCGTCGCCGAGCAGGTGGCCCGTCGTGTCGCCGAGCACGCCAGGGCCCATGACCTGCCCGATGTCCGGTTGGTGCTGCACGGTGGGGAGCCGCTGCTGGTCGGCGCCCGGCGACTGGAGGAGTTGCTCGGTGTCCTCGGCCAGGGGCTGGCGAAGGCCGCCGTGCCGGTGCGCTTCTCCGTCCAGACCAACGGTGTGCTGCTCACCCCCGACATCCTCGAGGTGCTCCGCCGCCACCGGGTCGGCGTCAGTGTGAGCCTGGACGGAACCAGGGCGGCCCACGACCGACACCGGCGCTTCCCCCGGGGAGAGGGTAGCCACGGCAGCGTGCTGGAAGGGCTGTCCCTGCTCGACGAGCCCGAGTACCGCCCGCTGTACACCGGCCTGCTGTGCACGATCGACCTGGCCAACGACCCCGTCGAGACGTACGAGGCCCTTCTCGCCGCACGCCCTCCCCGCGTCGACCTCCTTCTCCCGCACGGTACTTGGGACGAGCCGCCTCCCGGGCTCGGGGCGCGGCGGCACGCCGTCCCCCTCACCCCACCCGTGAGCACCGACGCGGTGCCCACCCACCCGGGACGGACCCCGTACGCCGCCTGGCTGCGGCGCGTCTTCGACCGCTGGTACGACGCCCCCGTACGGGAGACGGGGATCCGGCTCTTCGAAGAGCTGATGGTGGGGGTCCTCGGCGGTGTGACCCGCTCGGAGTCGGTCGGTCTGGCGCCGGCGACGCTGGCCGTCATCGAGACCGACGGCTCCATCGAGCAGTCCGACTCCCTCAAGGTCGCGTACGACGGTGCGCCCCGGACGGGCCTCGACGTCTTCCACGACAGCTTCGACGCGGTCCTCGACCAGCCCGCGATCCGCCAACGACAGGCGGGGGCCGACGGCTTGGGGCCCGTCTGCAGACGCTGCCCACTGCTCGCCGTGTGCGGGGGCGGCCTGTACACCCATCGGTACGCCTCCGGCGGCGGCTTCAGCAATCCGTCCGTCTACTGCGCGGACCTGGCCGACCTGACCCTGCACATCCGCCGACGGGTCGCCGCTGATCTCGCCGGGTCCGCATCGCACCTGTCGGGCGTGCAGGGGCGCGTGAGGTAGGGTTCATCTGCGCGTTCACACGGAGCACGGCACTGTGCGAAGCGCATCGGGACGTGGCGCAGCTTGGTAGCGCACTTGACTGGGGGTCAAGGGGTCGCAGGTTCAAATCCTGTCGTCCCGACTTGCTGAGCAGCAGGTCGAAAGCCGTACCGGTGTCCACCCGGTACGGCTTTTTCCGTTCAGGACGACTTCGACTTCTTGTACGCGCGCTCGCAGTAGGGCCAGTCGTCGAAGTTCCCCGCGCGTTTCCAGAGGCGGTGTGCCGCCTGGATGTTCCACTCCGGCTCCAGCGCCTCGCGCGGAGTGCCGCCGAGTTCGCGCAGCCGGGTGTCGGAGATCTGGAAGACGCCCCAGTTCCTGGTGCCGTTGGTGTTCGGCAGGATGTGGAGAGGGTCGAGGAAGGACTGGCAGTCGGCGATCGCGACGGCGTGGTCGCCCTCTTCCGCGAACACCTGGTGGATGCGTTGTCGCACCTTCTTCGGCGTCCAGCTCCGTAACCGGGTCTTCGGGTCGTAGAGCGCCCGCTTCGTCTCGGTGCCGACCACGCCGTCCGGATCGAGGTCGTGCAGCACCTGGAACGCGGTGACGCGGCGCAGGGTCTGCGGTCCGAAGGAGCTGTCCACGGAGAGGTCCGCGCCTGCGTCGGCGAGCAGTCGCTGCACCTCCTCGACGCAGGAGTCGTGCTGTCCCATGCCGACCGGTTCCGCGCACGCGGCGGAGAACAACAGCCGTCCGTCGTCCGCGTCCTCGGCGGCGGCCCGCTGACGGGTCGCCAGCGCCATCCAGGTCCCGCCGACCACCAGCAGCAGAAAACACACACCGAGAATCGGCAGCGCACGCCGACGCCAGGGGGTGACCGCCGCCACGGTCCCGACCGCTGACGGCCCGGCTTCGGCCACGGCTGTCGGTACGGCCTCCGGAGGCTGCCCTTCCTCTTCCGCTTCGGCGTCCCCCTCGCCTTCGCGCTCGTCGCCCATACGGCTCATGTCGGCGACGGCCCAGAGCCGGTGCAGCTCGCGTAACTCGGTCGGGGAGGCTCCGCAGACCAACGCGAAGCGGTGTACGGGGCCGTAGTCCGGGGGCACGTACGAACCCGAGCAGTAGCGGTGCAGGGACGATCTGCTGCTTCCGGTGCGCTGGGCGAGCGCCTCGTAACTCAGGCCGGACCGCTCCTTCAACGACCGCAGGAACGCCGCGAATCGTTCCGGATCGACGGTGGCTGTCACAGGTTACCCCTAGTAATCGGTCGGTCGGATTGGGGACCCTAGACCATTTCCACCTCGTGCGCATCTTGTGTTCATCGTGTGCGTGTTCGATGCACGCTCCATCGATGTCCCACCGGCGTCCCAGAGCCGCGCGAAAGGCCCAGGCAGCGGGCGGGACGGCATCTCACTCTCCCGTGACCTGCGGTTTTCCTTGCCCGGCCGGCTCCGTCGTCGCCAGAGTCTGCGGTGCTCACCGGGCACCGGCCCGGTGGCTCGAAGAGAGGACTCCCATGAGCTTGCGCACGCGATTCAAGCTGGCCGCCTGCACCGTCGGCGCCGTGGCCGCGGCCACCCTCGCGCTCGGGACCACGCCGGCCGCCGCGAGCGGGACATGGAGCGGGCTCGCCTACGTCTACGGTGCCGACACCTACACCGACGACTGGGGCAACGAGGGCATCCTGTCGACCGGCACCCACACCAACTCCAACGCCACCTGCCTCTGGCAGAAGATCCTCTGGGCGGACGGCTTCCTGGACTCCGCCTCGGACATCGACGGCAGGTTCGGCTCGGACACCAAGGCCGCGACCGAGGCCCTCCAGAGGTACTTCGCCCTGGGTGTCGACGGATCGGTCGGCCAGGAGACCTTCGGACACATGGACAAGTGGCTGTACTTCGTCTCCGGCAGCACCGCCGACGGCCAGACCGCGAACCTGCGCTACGACGGGATCGTGCGCGACTTCAACCTCAGCCGCAACGCGGACGGCAACTACAGCTTCCCCGACGGCGACGGCAACACGCGTCTCGCCGGCTACAACTACCTGACCTGCACCTGACCCCATCCGCACCGGCCGGGCCGCGGTCCGCACCGGGTCCCGACCGCGAACGCCGAGCCGCGCATGCCTCTCCCGGGGGAAGGGGCATGCGCGGTGCTCCGGGATGCCGGGTTCAGCCGCCGCCGTCGAGATCGGCACGCCTGCGCAGCACGCGCAGCTCGTCGCCGGTGAGCCGCATCTCGTAGAGCTTGCCCCGGGCGTTCTCGAACGGGCGGTGGAGGATCATCATCAACTGCCCGTCGAACGTGCGGAACAGCATCCCGTGGCCGCTGTCCTCCCGTACCAGCGGCCGTCGTTGGTCCCACGGCCCCGTGAGATCGCCCGACCTGGAGACCGCGTAGGTCTGTACATAACCCCCGCTGATGGTGCCGTCGTCGCCGGCCACGTTCTTCTCGTACGTCGACCACAGCATCAGCAGGGAGTCGTCGGGCGTCCGGTACAGCTGGGGACCGTCGGTGATGTACGGCGCGAGCTGGTGCGGCATTCCACCCGGGATCTGCTCGGTGAGCCAGGAGGCGTCGGAGGCCTTGAAGAGGAGGACCGGATCCCCGATGGTCCGGGTCAGGTCCGGCGCCAGCCGGATCGCCTCCATGGTTCCGTCCACGGTCTGCAGCCACTCGTGCGCGTACACCATCCACGGCTGCCCGGACGGGTCGACGTAGAGCGTGCCGTCGAGGGTCATCAAGTTCGCGGGCGGGGTGGGGCGTTCGGGGTCCACGACGGTGAAGGGCCCCGACAGGGAGTCGGAGACGGCCGTGATCGTGCCGCGCATGTGGTTCGGCAGCTGGAACGGCGTGCCCCAACGGTTGGCCGACGGCACCTTCAGTGGCTTGTTCTCGTCGTGCAGTGTGGTGAACAGGTAGAACCGGCCGTTCCAGGCGTGCACCTCCGGCGCCCACGCGCCGTCGCTCGCCCAGATCCCGTGCTGGTCGGCTGTCCGGAAGACCACCTCGGGGCGGGTCCAGTCCCGCAGGTCGGCACTGCGGTAGACCATCGTGCCGGTGCCGTCCACACCCGAGACGGCCGGGTCGTTGGACGTGTAGAGGTGGTACGTGCGGCTCCCGTCGTCGGCGACCACGAACGGATCGTGCAGCGGCATGTCGGGAAGCCGCAGCTCAGCACGGCGCGTCGGTTCGGTCACGGTCGAAGAGTAGTGGTCCGACGAAACGTGTGGCACGTGTGGGACGGGCGAGCGGCGAACGGCCGTCCGGCGAAGGGTGTTGACTTCGCGTGCGCTTCAAGTTGAAGACTCCCGTTCAGGCCCGAGAGCCGGGCGGAATTGGAGGCAACGGCATGAGGTACCGCACGATCGGCAGTGACCCCGGGACCCGCCGCGAGGTCAGTGTGCTCGCGCTGGGCGCGATGCTGTTCGGTTCACGGACGGACGAGAGGACGTCCTTCGCGATACTCGACCGCTACGTCGAGGCGGGTGGCAATTTCATCGACACCTCCGACAACTACGCCTTCTGGACCGACGGTGGGCAGGGCGGGCAGAGCGAGGAACTGCTCGGCCGGTGGCGGCGCAGCCGGGGCGTCGGCGACGAGATCGTCATCGCCACCAAGCTCGGCGCCCGGCCTCTGGCACCCGGCACCAGCTATGTCGACAACGCGGAGGGCCTGTCGGCCGAGGTGATCCGGGAGTCGGCGGAGCGCAGCCGGGAACGGCTCGGGGTGGAGCGACTGGACCTGCTCTACGCCCACATCGAGGACCGCACGGTGCCGCTGCGGGAGACCGTCGAAGGCTTCGCGGGCCTCGTCGCGGAGGGCACGGTCGGGATGCTCGGCGTGAGCAACCACGCCGTGTGGCGGGTGGAGCGGGCGCGCGCACTCGCCGCCGCCGCCGGTCTGCCCGGGTACGAGGTGCTCCAGTACCACCACAGCTATCTGCGGCCACGGACCGACGTCCCGGACGACCTGTGGGCGGACGGCACCCTCGGCGCGACCACCGCCGAGCTGCTGAGCTATCTGGAGGCCGAGCCCGACCTCACTCTGGTCGCCTACTCACCGCTGCTCAAGGGCGGTTACGTACGGCCGGACAGGCTGCCGTCGGACTACGACCATCCGGGCACCACCACGCGGACGAAGATGCTCGGCGAGGTGGCGCGGGAGACCGGCGCGACCGTCAACCAGGTCGTGCTCGCCTGGCAGTTGGGGGGCCGGTTCCCGATCGTTCCGTTGGCCGGGGTGTCGTCGGTGGCGCAGTTGGAGGAGAACCTGGACGCGGTGGAGCTGGAGTTGACGCGGGAACAGCGGGTCAGGCTCGACGCCGCGTACTGAGGCGCGGGGACCCGGGCCCGGTCACGTGCGGCTGACGTTGGCCGTGAGCAGCCGCAGCAACTGCTTGGCCACGCTGTGCTGTTCGGGGGAGAGCCCCATGGCCTCGCCGATGTCCACGGGGACGGTCCGGGCCCGCTCCTCCAGCCGGGCACCGGAGTCGGTGAGGCGGATGGCGACGGAGCGCTCGTCGTCCGTGCGGCGCTCGCGGCGCAGCAGGCCTCCGGCTTCCAGGCGTTTCAGCAGCGGGGAGAGGGTGCTGGACTCCAGCTGGAGCGCCGTGCCCAGGTCGCGCACGGAGATCGAGTCCTGCTCCCAGAGCACCAGCATGACGAGGTACTGCGGATAGGTCAGCCCCAGCTCGTCGAGGAGTGGTCGGTAGCGGGCCGTGACCGCGCGCGAGGCGGCGTACAGGGCGAAGCAGAGCTGGTCGTCCAGGAGCAGCGTGTGCCCCGGTGCCGGGTCCGCCCCCGGGGCGGTCACGATGTCGCCGACTGTGCTCACGGTGTCGCTCCTCGGTCCCGTGCTCTGCATGACGATCTCCCACCCTACCCGCGGACGCCCTCATTGTATCGGGCACGAAATGATCGAGCGATAGTAGATCGTGCGCGTATTAGTTGTGCACGACTTAATCGCGCGCTACTGTCATGGGGTGCCGCCGACCCGGCGAACGACGTCGGCCGAAGCCTGCCCGCGGCACCCGTTTCGAGGAGATCGTCATGACCGAGACCACCCACCGCCGTCCCGTCCTCGAACCCGCCGCGGCGGCCTTCGCGGAGGCGACCGCGAACCCGCCGTACCTCTTCGACCTCGGGCCGGTCGAGGGCCGCAAGGTCGTCGACGAGGTGCAGTCGGGCGACATCGCGAAGCCGGCCGTGGACGAGGAGTGGGTGACCGTGCCGGGAGGGCCCACCGGCGAGGTCAGGGCGCGTGTCGTCCGCCCGGCGGGAGCCGAGGGCGTGCTGCCGGTGATCCTCTACATCCACGGCGCGGGCTGGGTGTTCGGCAACGCGCACACCCATGACCGGCTGGTGCGCGAGCTGGCCGTGGGCGCGCGGGCCGCGGTCGTGTTCCCCGAGTACGACCTCTCGCCCGAGGCCCGTTATCCGGTCGCCGTCGAGCAGAACTACACGGTGGCCCGCTGGATCGTCGCCGAGGGCGCGGGCCGTGGCCTGGACGCCACCCGGATCGCCGTGGCCGGTGACTCCGTCGGCGGCAACATGACCGCCGCGCTGACCCTGATGGCCAAGGAACGAGGCGATGTGCCCCTGGTCCAGCAGGTGCTCTTCTACCCGGTCACCGACGCGGCCTTCGACACCGGCTCCTACCAGCGGTTCGCCGAGGGCTACTTCCTGCGGCGCGACGCCATGCGGTGGTTCTGGGACCAGTACACGACCAGCGAGAAGGAGCGCGCCGAGATCACCGCCTCACCGCTGCGCGCCACGCCCGAGCAGCTTCAGGGGCTGCCGCCGGCCCTGGTGATCACCGCCGAGGCCGACGTCCTGCGCGACGAGGGCGAGGCGTACGCGGACAAGCTCCGCGAAGCGGGGGTGCCGGTGACCGCGGTGCGCTACCAGGGCATCATCCACGACTTCGTGATGCTGAACGCCCTGCGCGGGACGCACGCGGCCGAGGCCGCCATCGGGCAGGCGATCACCACGCTGCGCACGGCGCTCGGCACCGCCTGAGCGCGGAGGCGTGGAAAAGCGGCCGACCCCGGCCGGGAGTGGTCCCGGCCGGGGTCGGCGTCATGCGCGGGCGATGGCTCAGGCGAAGTTCGCCAGCGCCTCGTTCCAGGTGGCCGACGGGCGCATGACCGCGGCGGCCTTGGCCGGGTCCGGCTGGTAGTAGCCGCCGATGTCGGCCGGCTTGCCCTGTACGGCGATCAGCTCGTCGACGATCTTCTGCTCGTTCACCGCGAGGGTCTCGGCGAGCGGGGCGAAGGCCTTGGCCAGGTCGGCGTCGTCGGTCTGGGCGGCCAGCTCCTGGGCCCAGTACAGCGACAGGTAGAAGTGGCTGCCGCGGTTGTCGATGCCGCCGACGCGACGCGAGGGGGACTTGTCCTCGTTGAGGAAGGTCGCCGTGGCGCGGTCCAGGGTGTCGGCGAGGACCTTGGCCTTGGCGTTGCCGGTGGTCGTCGCGTACTGCTCCAGGGACGGCACCAGGGCGAAGAACTCACCGAGCGAGTCCCAGCGCAGGTAGTCCTCCTTGACCAGCTGCTGGACGTGCTTCGGGGCGGAGCCGCCGGCGCCCGTCTCGAAGAGGCCGCCGCCCGCCATCAGCGGGACGACCGACAGCATCTTGGCGCTGGTGCCCAGCTCCAGGATGGGGAACAGGTCGGTGAGGTAGTCACGCAGTACGTTGCCGGTCACCGAGATGGTGTTCTCGCCGCGGCGGATGCGCTCCACCGACAGCTTGGTGGCCTCGACCGGGGCGAGGATGCGGATGTCCAGGCCCTCGGTGTCGTGCTCCGGCAGGTAGGCGTTGACCTTGGCGATCAGGTTGGCGTCGTGCGCGCGGGTCTCGTCCAGCCAGAACACGGCCGGGTCACCGGTGGCGCGAGCACGGGTGACGGCCAGCTTGACCCAGTCGCGGATCGGGTCGTCCTTGGTCTGGCAGGCGCGGAAGATGTCACCGGCGGAGACCGTCTGCTCGATCACCACGTTGCCGGCCTGGTCGACGAGGCGGACCGTGCCGGTGGTCGGGATCTCGAAGGTCTTGTCGTGGGAGCCGTACTCCTCGGCCTTCTGCGCCATGAGGCCGACGTTCGGGACCGAGCCCATGGTCGACGGGTCGTAGGCGCCGTTGGCGCGGCAGTCGTCGACGACGACCTGATAGACACCGGAGTACGAGGAGTCCGGCAGCACCGCGAGGGTGTCGGCCTCCTGGCCGTCCGGGCCCCACATGTGACCGGACGTGCGGATCATGGCCGGCATCGAGGCGTCGACGATGACGTCGGACGGCACGTGCAGGTTCGTGATGCCCTTGTCGGAGTCGACCATCGCCAGCGCCGGGCCCTCGGCGAGCTCGGCGTCGAAGGAGGCCTTGATCTCGGCGCCCTCCGGCAGGGACTCCAGGCCCTTGTAGATGCCGCCCAGACCGTCGTTCGGGGACAGACCGGCCGCGGCCAGCGTCTCGCCGTACTTCGCGAAGGTCTTCGGGAAGAAGGCGCGCACCACGTGACCGAAGACGATCGGGTCGGAGACCTTCATCATCGTGGCCTTGAGGTGCACGGAGAACAGCACGCCCTCGGCCTTGGCCCGGGCGACCTGCGCGGTCAGGAACTCGCGCAGCGCGGCGACGCGCATCACGGAGGCGTCCACGACCTCGCCCGCGAGGACGGGCACGGACTCGCGCAGCACGGTGGTGGAGCCGTCGTCGCCGACCAGCTCGATCTTCAGGGAGCCGGCCTCGGAGATCACCGCGGACTTCTCGGTGGAGCGGAAGTCGTTCTCGCCCATGGTCGCGACGTTCGTCTTGGAGTCGGCGGACCAGGCACCCATGCGGTGCGGGTGGGTCTTCGCGTAGTTCTTGACCGACGCGGGGGCGCGGCGGTCCGAGTTGCCCTCACGCAGGACCGGGTTCACGGCGGAACCCTTGATCTTGTCGTAGCGGGCGCGGATCTCGCGCTCCTCGTCGGACTTCGGGTCGTCCGGGTAGTCCGGCAGCGCGTAGCCCTGGCCCTGCAGCTCGGCGACCGCGGCCTTCAGCTGCGGGATGGACGCCGAGATGTTCGGCAGCTTGATGATGTTCGCCGCGGGCGTCTTGGCCAGCTCGCCCAGCTCGGAGAGGGCGTCGGGAATGCGCTGGCCCTCCTCCAGGTACTCCGGGAAGACGGCGATGATGCGCCCGGCCAGCGAGATGTCACGGGTCTCGACGGAGACGCCGGCCTGCGAGGCGTACGCCTTGATCACGGGCAGGAACGAGTGGGTCGCCAGGGCGGGCGCCTCGTCAGTGTGCGTGTAGATGATGGTCGAGTCAGTCACCGGGTGCTCCGCTCCACGTCTGCAACATTGCTCGACATCAAGATATCTCGTGTGGGGGAGGGACTCGACAGGGGTCGGTGTCTGCGGGGGCTCACGGCGCATCTTTTCTGCCCCCGCCGCCCCCCGCCCGTCCCGTCCCCAGGGGCTGCGCCCCTTCGACCCCCGTCCGCGGGTCCGGTGGGGGCTGGTCGCGGGGAACCGCGCGAACGGGGTCCGGGGCGGAGCCGCGAGTCTTCGGCGCGGGGGGCGAAGGGGCGCGCAGCCCCTGGAGGATGGGACGGGCAGGGGCGGCGGGGGGGTGGGTCCTAGGGGGTGACCTCGATCGAAGCCTCGCGCTGGTGGGGGATCTCCACGCTGCCGCCCCCCGTCTGCAGTGTGATCGCCCGCCGTGGCACCGGCACGCTGATGCCCTCGGCGCGATAGCGCCTGTGCAGGCGCTTGATGAACTCGTGCTTGATCCGGTACTGGTCGCTGAACTCGCCGACCCCGAGGATCACGGTCATCCCGATGCGCGAGTCGCCGAAGGTGTGGAACCGGACGGCCGGCTCATGATCGGGGACCGCGCCCTCGACCTCCTTCATCGTCTCGGCGATGACCTCGTTGGTGACCCGCTCGACATGCTCCAGGTCGCTGTCGTAGCCGACGCCCACCTGCACCAGCAGGGTCATGTCCTGCTCGGGCTGGTTGAAGTTGGTCATGTTGGTGCCGGCGAGCTGACCGTTGGGGATGATCACCAGGTTGTTGGAGAGCGACTTGATCGTCGTCTGCCGCCAGTTGATGTCGACGACATAGCCCTCCTCGCCGCTGCTCAGCTTGATGTAGTCGCCCGGCTGGACCGTCTTCGAGGCGAGGATGTGGATGCCCGCGAAGAGGTTGGCGAGGGTGTCCTGGAGCGCCAGGGCCACCGCGAGACCGCCGACGCCGAGGGCGGTGACCAGCGGGGCGATCGGGATGCCCAGCGTCTGGAGGATCACCAGGACACCGATCGCGAGGACCGTGACCCGGGTGATGTTCACGAAGATCGTGACCGAGCCCGCGACCCCGGCCCGGGACTGCGCGAGCGTACGCACCAGACCGGCGATCACCCGGGCCGCCGTGACCGTGGCGACGAGGATGAACAGCACCGTCAGACACTGGTTCACGTTGTGCTGCACGGTCTTCGTCAGCGGCAGCACCGCCGCCGCGGCCGCCGCGCCGCCGACGAACGCGCTCCAGGGCACCAGCGAGCGCAGCGTGTCGACGATGACGTCGTCACCGCCCCAGCGGGTCTTCGTCGCGTGAGCGCCGAGCCAGCGCAGCAACAGCCGCAGCAGGAAGGCGGCCAACACGCCCGCGACAAGGATGATTCCGGCCACGAGATAGTCGTCGAGGGTGAGGGTCCGGGTCATCGCTCGCCTCCCGAGGGACGCGGGGAGCGGCCGGGGAACCGTATGTCGTGTCCCGAGGGCCGTATGTGATGTGTCGTCACCTTGCCACCTGCTCGAATCCGAAGTGCACGTTCTCGCCTGCCCGGACGCGTGTACGACATCCGGCGCGACCGCTCATCCTGCCGTATCCGCACGGCTGATCGGCACGGGACCTGCGTGGATCGGCCGACGACAGGCCCCGTGTCCCCGGGAATGTCCGGATGTGCTCGGCGGTGGGACGGCCTCCGCCTCAGATCACCTTCAGCCGGACCAGCGCACCCAGCGTCAACGCCCCCGGCAGCAACGGCAACCAGACCGTGATGATCCGGAACGCCAGCACCACGGCGGTCGCCACGGCCACCGGGCCACCGGCCGCCACCAGGGCGACCACGAGCGCGGCCTCGACCGACCCGAGGCCGCCCGGCGTGGGGACGAGGGCGACCGCCACCGTGGCGGCGAGATAGGCGAGCGCCATGTGCGTCACCGGGATGTCGAGCCCCAACCCCAGCCCCACGGTGACCAGGACACCCGCTTGGAGCGCCGGGAACGCCAGCGAGCCACCCCACAGCGCCAGCACCCGCGCCGGGCGCGTGTGCACCGCTCGGGCCTCGCCCAGCGCGGTGCGTACGAAACCGAACACGGCCGCACGCAGCCGTCGTACCAGCAACACCACGGCCACGGCGCCGCACCCGACGACGACGGCCGTGACGAGCAGGGGAGTCGACGTGCCGACGGGCAGCAGCGGGCCGAGACGCAGCGCCCGCGGGAACGCCACCAGCAGGGCCAGCAGCAGGCCGACCCGTGCGACGGACTCCGCCAGCAGATACAGCGTGAGCGCCGCCGACGAACGAGCCGCCGACACCCCGCACACCATCATGAACCGCAGGTTCACCGCACTCGCGCCCAGCCCCGTCGGCAGCAGGTGATTCGCCGCGCCCGCCGCGAACTGGGTGGCCAGCAACCGCCGCACGGGCAGCCGCTCGACGAGCGCCCCCTGCCGGGTCACAGCCGCCGCGACCCAGGTCAGACACGTCACACCGACCGCCGCGGCCAGCCACGGCCACCGCGCGGTGGCCAGCTGGGCGAAGCCCTCGACGAGCACGGAACGGTGCCGCACCGCCACCACCAGGACCAGTGCGAGGGGGAGCAGACAGAGGATCCGCCGTACCGGAACGCGCCTGGTGAGTGGTCGGGGAAGCTGGGTCGCTGTCACACCGGAAGAGGCTCTCCGCGCCCGGCCAACAGCGGGTTGCGGGCGCGGGGACGGCCGCTGACCGGTGGCGGACTTCCACCCCGCACTCCGGCGTGCGCCGAAATACATTTGACCTCAAGCTTGGTCGAGGTTCTAGCGTCGTCCGCATGAGTATGGAGACCACCGCCTGGACCCAGCTGCAGGGCATGATGACCGCCCAGCAGCACAGCCGCCCCCTAGCCCGGACCACGCTACGGCGTATCGGCACCTTCGCCCGTCCACATCGTCGCCGTATCGCGTGGTTCGTCGGCCTCAGCGTCGTGACCGCGCTGCTCGCCGTGGCGACGCCGGTGCTCGCGGGGAACGTCGTGGACGTGATCGTCTCGGACGGGGACGAGGAAGTCGTCGTCCGCCTTGCCGTGCTCATCGCCGTCATCGCCGTCGCCGAGGCGGCGCTCGGCCTCCTGGCCCGACGCCTGTCGGCGACCCTCGGCGAGGGTCTCATCCTCGATCTGCGAACCGCCGTCTTCGATCATGTGCAGCGCATGCCGGTCGCGTTCTTCACACGTACTCGTACGGGAGCGCTCGTCAGTCGTCTCAACAACGACGTCATCGGCGCCCAACGCGCCTTCAGCAACACCCTGTCCGGGGTGGTCGGCAACATCGTCACCCTGCTGCTCACCCTCGCCGTGATGCTCACCCTCTCCTGGCAGATCACCCTGCTCTCCCTCGTCCTGCTGCCCGTCTTCGTGATCCCCGCCCGCCGCATGGGCCGGCGCATGGCCCGGCTGCAGCGGGAGGCGGCCGACCTCAACGCGGCCATGGGCACCCGGATGACCGAGCGCTTCTCCGCCCCCGGCGCCACCCTCGTCAAGCTCTTCGGCCGGCCCGACGACGAATCCGCCGAGTTCGCCGAACGGGCCCGCCGGGTACGGGACATCGGCATCCGTACGGCGATGGCACAGTCGGCGTTCATCACCGCCCTCACCCTCGTCTCGGCCCTCGCGCTCGCCCTGGTGTACGGCCTCGGCGGCTGGTTCGCGCTGCGAGGCGCCCTGGAGGCGGGCGCGATCGTGTCCCTGGCCCTGCTGCTGACCCGGCTGTACGCACCGCTGACCGCGCTGGCCGGGGCACGCGTCGAGGTCATGAGCGCCCTGGTGAGCTTCGAGCGCGTCTTCGAGGTCCTGGACCTCAAGCCGCTCATCGAGGAGAAACCGGACGCCCGCGAGGTCCCCGAGGGCCCGGTGGCCGTCGAGTTCGACGACGTCCGCTTCGGCTACCCGTCCGCCGACAAGGTCTCCCTCGCCTCACTGGAGGAGGTGGCCTCCCTCGACACCCGGGGCGGCACCGAGGTCCTGCACGGCGTCTCCTTCCGCGCCGAACCCGGCCAGACCGTCGCCCTCGTCGGCTCCTCGGGCGCCGGCAAGTCCACCGTCGCCCAACTGCTGCCCCGGCTCTACGACGCGGACGCGGGCACGGTCCGCATCGGCGGCGTCGACGTACGCGACCTCAGCGCGGCATCGCTGCGCGGCACCCTCGGCATGGTCACCCAGGACGGCCACCTCTTCCACGACACCGTCCGCGCCAACCTGCTCCTCGCCCGCCCCGACGCCACGGACGACGACCTGTGGGACGTCCTGCGCCGCGCCCGCCTCGACGACCTCGTACGCGCCCTGCCCGACGAGCTCGACACCGTCGTCGGCGAACGCGGCTACCGGCTCTCCGGCGGCGAACGCCAGCGCATGACGATCGCCCGGCTGCTCCTGGCCCGCCAACGCGTCGTGATCCTCGACGAGGCCACCGCCCACCTCGACAACACCTCGGAGGCCGCCGTACAGGAAGCCCTCACGGAGGCGCTGGAGGGCAGGACCGCCGTGGTCATCGCCCACCGCCTGTCGACCGTACGCACCGCCGACCAGATCCTCGTCGTCGAGGCGGGCCGGATCGTGGAGCGGGGCCGGCACGAGGAACTGCTCGCGGCGGGCGGACGGTACGCGGAGCTGTACCGGACCCAGTTCGAGAGGTCGACGACGCACGAACCCGGGGCGGAAGCACCGGTCGCGGTGGCCTAGTGCCGCGACAGGCGACGGAACCCGTGCGGTCTCCCGGGGTTCAGCCCTCCACACCGGTCGCCGAGTGGGAGGCCCCGACCGGCTTGGACTCCGGGGAACCGCGCTGGCGCAGATAGATCGAGAGGATCGCCATGGAGGCGATGGCGAGGAACTCGGACTGCCAGTTCTGCAGCGTACGGTTCCAGAAGTCGGCCGAGACGAGGTACTCGGGCCAGCTGTCGGGAGCCTGGAGCCCGCGCAGCTGTTCCTCGTTGTACGCCGCCACACCCGTGATCGACTGGGCCAGCCACGACAGTACGAACACGGCTCCCATCACATATCCCAGCGAACTCGCGTACACCTTCAGACGCAGGCCGCCGGACGCCGCCCAACGGGGGGAGTCCGGGCGGGCGTGCGGCCCCACCCGCTGTTGCTCGTCCGACTCCACCCCCACGTCGCCCGGGCGCTTGGACTCCGGTGAGCCGCGCTGCACCAGCCACACCGTCAGAAAGACGTACAGGAAGAACTGCAGGTACTCGGACTGCCAGTTCTCCATCACGTCGACCGCGAAGTCGGACGACGTCACGTACTCGCCGAGCGAGATCTGCTGCAGGTCCTCCGCCGCGAGCCGGTTGTCGAAGTCGGCGTGACCTGCGATCGCCTGACCGACCAGGGCGAGGACGAACAGCGTCAGGAAGACGAGCCCCAGGCCGTTGTCCCGCACGAACCGCCGTACGGAGCCCGTCATCGATGCAACACCCCCAACGCGATGCAGTAGGCCAGACCGGCCGCGATCACCAGCAGGCACAGGGCGAACATGACGCGCACGACGTCCTCACCCACCCTTCAGCACACACCGGTAGGGCCGCTCCGGACGGGGGGTGCAGCCGGCTGCGACGACCTTCCAGCCACCCGAGAACCGCGACAGGAACAAGGTGTCCGCCGAGAACCGCACCCGGGCCTGGCGACCGGCGACATCGACGCCCTCGACCTCGTCCTCGGCCGCCGCGACGAACGGAACGTCCTCCTCCAGGACAGCCTCCTCGCACGGCGTCCCCGAGGACTGCTCGACCTCGTCCCGGACACCCGGCGCGAGCACCGCGCACACGGCGACCCCGTCCTGCGCGCCCAGCGCCCGCTCGAAGTCGACGGCCGCGTCCCGGGCCCCCGTACGCCGCTGCTCGACCGACCCGCAACCCGTCGTCAGCAGCAGGACGGCACCCGCCGCGACCCCCCATCGCCACCGCCAGTGCATCCGGGACCTCCCCTTCGGCCGTCCGCGCACATGTCGACGGACGGTAACCCCGCCGTCCGGCTCACGCCCGGGTGCCGCGCGACAGGCCCGGCCCACGGTCCCCCGGCCGGGGCAACCGGTGCTACGAACCCTCCCCGCCCGCCCCGCGGCCCCCGTCCACCGGCAGCCCGTACACGGCGAAGGCACGCCGGATCACGGGCTGGGCTACATTGCGCACCCGCACCCCACCGCTGGTGATCCCGTGTTCGGTGCCCAGGTGCGCGTGGCCGTGCACGGCGAGGTCGGCGCCGGACTCGTCCATCGCCTCGGCCAGCAGGTAACTGCCCAGGAAGGGATAGATCTCCAGCGGCTCCCCGACGAGCGTGTCCGGAACGGGGGAGAAGTGGGTGAGCGCGATACGGACCCCGCAGCCGTCCTCCGCCAGCGCGTCCAACGCGCGGCGCAGCCCGTCCGCGAGCCCCCGGGTGTGACGGACGAAGGCCTTCATCTCGGGTTCGCCGAACTCGCTGCCGCTGCGCCCGGCGAAGCCGCCGCCGAACCCCTTCGTCCCGGCGACCCCGACCCGTACTCCGCCGACCCGGACGACGGTTCCCTCACCCTCCAGCACGGTCACACCCGCGTCCCGCAGTACGGCCGTCACGTCCTCGGGCCGCTCGGCGTGATGGTCGTGGTTCCCGAGGACGGCGACCACGGGCACCGGCAGCCCGGCCACCTCGTCGGCGACGACCCGCGCCTCCTCCGGGGTGCCGTGCCGGGTCAGGTCCCCGGCGAGCAGCAGGAGGTCGGCGTGGTCGGGCAGGGTGTCGAACGCCGGGCGGAGCAGACCCCGGCTGTCCGGCCCCAGGTGGATGTCCCCGACGGCCGCTACCCGGATCACGACAGCTCCTCGGGACGGTCCGGCGCGGTGACGTCGGCCAGTGTGATGTCGGCCCGCACGGGCACACCCGGCAGCTCCTCCGCCGCGAGACGCAGGATCGCCTCACGATCGGCCGCGGTGGACGCCGTGCCGGTGATGTGCACGGCGTCGCCTCGCGCCTCGATCCGCATCCCGAGTTCGGCCAGAACGCTCTGGGCGAGCCGCTCCTCCAGATGGGCTATGCGGTACTCGGTGTGCGCCGGCGGGTGTGGGGCGCGGTGCCCCGGGCCGTCCGCCGGCGGGTGGTCATGTCCTGTCGCCATCGCCGGTCTCCTCCGGCTCGATCACGTTGAGGCGCTCCAGCAGGAAAAGGAAGGCGGCCGGCATCGGCTCGGCACCGCACTCGTGCCGCACCCGGTCCCAGTCGATCTTCTCGCGCAGGGTACGGGCGATCGGCAGCACCGCACCGAAGTCGCAGTAGTGCTCGGAGAACGCCAGAAGACGCCCGACGAGCAGATCCGTCGCCGCCAGCACGGGCATCCACACGGACTGGACCGACAGCGCCTCCGCCCGGTCCAGCAGTTCGCGGCTGACCGGGGCCCGGGACAGCCGGAAGATCAGGTCGACCTCCTGGCCGTGGCTCCGGGTCTTCAGCAGCCAGTCCTCGGGCGGCTCGACCACGGTCAGTCCCGCGGCCTCCAGGGTGCCGGTGACCGCCTCGATGTCCTCCGGCAGCACACAGAAGTCGACGTCGTGCTGGAGCGTCCCCGGGCCGCCGTGGGCGTACACCGCGACGCCGCCCGCCAGCGCGAAGGTATGCCCACCGGCCTTGAGCAGCGAAGCGACCTCCTTGGCCGCTTCGAGGATGGCCTGGGTCCGGTCGGGAGGGAGCCCGTCGTCGTCCGGCTCGGCGAGATCGCCCATGCCTTCCACGATAGTGCGACCCCGGCCGATGGCCAGACGTACGCGTGCGCGCTCTCACCCTGCGTCATCACCACAGGTCAGAAAAGACGGCGTTCGGGCAGGGCGACGAACGTGTCCCGGACCCACAGCACTGTGTCCACCGCGGAGGGGGCGGGACACAGTGCTGCGGGTCCGGGACACGTTCCGAGGGCTGTGCCTACTCGGCGATCTGGGTACGCCCGACCCACCGGAACGTGATGTTCTCGGATCCCTCACCGTCGCCGGTCCTCGGCGGCGCCGGGCGGACGGTCTCGAAGTGTTCGTAGCCATTGCCGTAGCGGATCTTGATCTTCTCGTCGGAGAAGATCACCTCGTCCAGTTCGGTGAGCTCGACCGTCCCGGACAACTCGTGGGGACCGCCCTCCAGCTGTACGGAGCTCAGCGCGGTGGCGGAGGAATCGTGGGTGACTCTACGCATGGGCCTCCTCTCGTCTCGCACCGATTCTTCGTCGGACCACCTTCCTCGGACACCCCTGAAGTTCCCCTATAGATGGGCCCGTTGGACCGCTACCGGCCCCGAGGGCTTGAGGGGGGTCTAGGGGTACGCACGGCAGAATCCGCCTCCCTATCGTCGGATCAATGCGGCAGACGTGAAGGAGACAGTCGTGCGCGAGTCGGAGTCCGGGCTGCCGATCGAGCCGGTGTACGGGCCGGAGGTGTTGGAGGGCTGGGATCCGGCGGAGAGGCTGGGGGAGCCCGGGGGGTATCCCTTCACGCGTGGGGTGTACCGGTCGATGTACACGGGGCGGCCGTGGACGATGCGTCAGTACGCGGGTTTCGGTACGGCGGTGGAGTCCAATGCCCGGTACCGGCAGCTGATCGCCGACGGGACGACGGGTTTGTCGGTGGCGTTCGATCTGCCGACGCAGATGGGTCATGACTCCGACGCGCCGATCGCGCACGGTGAGGTCGGCAAGGTGGGGGTGGCGATCGATTCGGTGGAGGACATGCGGGTGCTGTTCGGCGGTATTGCGCTGGACAGGGTCTCCACGTCGATGACGATCAACGCGCCGGCGGCGGTGCTGCTGCTGATGTACCAGATCGTGGCGGAGGAGCAGGGGGTGGGCGCCGGTCGGCTGACGGGCACGGTCCAGAACGATGTGCTGAAGGAGTACATCGCGCGCGGGACGTACATCTTCCCGCCGAGGCCGTCGCTGCGGCTGATCGCGGACATTTTTCGGTACTGCCGGGTGGAGATGCCGAGGTGGAACACGATCTCGATCTCGGGGTACCACATGGCGGAGGCGGGTGCCTCGCCGGTGCAGG